>DISN01000008.1 GCA_002421965.1 Candidatus Saccharibacteria bacterium UBA6209 | reverse complement strand
CTTTTGGTTGTCGTTGAGTTTGTCGAAGCGAGTATCGAAGTCCATAGTACTATTGTACAGGAATCGCGGTACGGAGTTTAGAATATGGATTATAGATTATGGAATGGAACACGGATTAAATGGTGCGATAGCTGCTAGCTTATTCTAATTCCTAAATTCAAACCAATTCTGTAATCTGTCGTCCATAATCTATATTGTGTCCCAGCCCCTAGAGTGCACCGCCACCGTATAACAGGATAATAAATGCAGCTATAGCTAACAGGCCAGCGGCTTTGATGACACCGTGGTCTTTGTACCAAGTCTTTTGAAGCTTTTTTGGTAATTTCTTGCGGTAGATATGGGACGTTGTGGCTACTGTTGCGGCAACAAATATCAAGGCTAGGCTGGTGACGGCAGCGGGTGTTAGTGACTGTATGGCGATGCCGATACGAGCAGCGGCAGTTAGTGGTTCAACCGGTGAGTTGTCAGATTCGACTGGTGCAGCAGATACTGTGTATGGTCCAGTGTTGAGGTTGATGTTATTTGCGGCTGGCTTGGCGTATAGCGCAACTACTATGGTTGTCGGTTTGTCATTTAATTCACCGGTCGTGACGGCAAATCCGACGTCCGAATATGACGGTTTGAGCATGTTCTCGCGGTGCTTTTCTGATGCCATCCACCCAGCGACTGTGCCGTCGGCGGTCGAGAAGTCTCTGGCTAGGTTCTCCCCTGCTTCAGAGTATGTGTAGTTGGTTTTTTGGATCCACTGCCAGGGTTCGACGCCTGATGGCGATGTGTGGTCCCAGTACTGGTTCTGGATGATGTCGTTTGCCTTGAGCATAGCAGCCTTCGATAGGCGCTCGCTCTCCCTTAGGCTAGGTAGTCCCTCTTTGGCTCTTTGGTCGTTGGTGGCGGCCAGCAGGCCAGCTGGAGTGATATTCACTACCCTACCAAGCACGCTGCCCGTTTTAGTAAAATTGTAGCCAAATTGTAGTGCAATGGCGACAGAGATTATCAGCAAAAGTCCATAGCGGCGAATAAGGTGTGGACGGTACTGGTTCTCTTTTTTTGGCACAAAAGCAAGTGCCGTTTTCTGTTTAGTTTTGCGGACGTGTTTTTTTATAGCTGATGTTTGTTTCGCTTTTGCCACGATAGCTAGATTATAACACTTATGGCAACAAAAAAGAACCCACCATTTTGGGCGGGTTCTTTGTAGTTTTTGCTTTGTTTATTCGTTGGTTGTAGGTTTGCTCATACCGAGGATGATCATCTGGATGACGGCAAGTGCGCCGATTAGCAGTGACCAGATGTTGACCCAGATCATGCTACCACTGAAGTCCTCGATTAGCAGTAGGGCTACAACTGCACCAGCTGCTGGAACGATGGTTAGTAGTCGGCTAGCTAGCTTGCGGTCTTTGCGGCTTGAGCCAAGTAGGCCAAGTAGTGAGATGATGCTCGCTACGCCAATACCAATCGTCAATAGTAGGTTGATTAATGACCAGCTGTCCTTGACATCTTCAGCGGCCTTAACTTCACCATTTTCGTCACCATCGGTTGTGGCAGCGGCGACTTCGCCTTCTTCGTCGGTCGCCCCTTCAACAGTTGCCAGTGGGGTGATTGGTAAAGCGCCCCGTCCCGCTGCAGCTGCTTCTGCTTCGAGACGATCTCGTTCTGCCTGTGCAGCCGCCGCTTCTCTAGCGAGACGCTCGCGCTCAGCCTGCTCCCTGGCGATACGGTCAAGCTCATCCTGCCGTTCTTGAACACGGCGCGCCTCTTCAGCTACTCTCTCTGCCTCCTCGGCTGCCAGGCGGTCTGCCCTATCCTGGATAAACTGCGCCTGTAGTGCTTCAAAGCTATGTCCAAGTCCGGTATCGGTCAGATCCACCTCATCGGTCTTTGAGCTGCCGTCACCGTAGTTCAGGGTAACTCTAGCCGTGGTTGGCTGATTGACTGTAGTCCAGTCAACTGCAGATGCAAGTCGCCAATATTCGTCGCTCCAGTCTCCCTCAACTAGGAAGAATGGTGAGCTAATTTCTTCAGGATTGCTGTTTAGGAGATCACGCATTGCATCGGTATCACCGATATTTGTCGCGACAACAGTCTCGCCGTCCAGTAGTTCAACCGTTACGGAAGTTGCATCATCTGATAAATAGTCGACGCTAAAGCCAACACCCATATGGCTTTCATGAGCCACGAAGTATCTGGCATTTAGCTCTGGGCTGTTGTCGATCGTAAAGGTGATTTCTTTGACCGAGTTTTCGTCCTTGTTGCCTGCCTTGTCTCTAACCTCAAGCAGTACACGGTAGTTTCCGTCAGCTGTAAGGGTGGCGAGAATTCGACTTTCAAAGCCAGGACCTGGAGTTGTTCGCGTATTCCAAGCGCCTGGAATACTGTATCGATCGCCATTTAGCCAGATACTTAGGTAGTAGTGGCTGAGGTTTAGGTCAAATATTCTTGCATCAATATCCACTGCCCCTCTGTATGTTAGGCCGTTTCCGAGGTTTAGGAACTCAACCACTGGAGCCTCAGAGTCAACTGTAAATGTAGCATTTGTAGCGTTCATTGAGTTGCCAGCTAGGTCGGTGGCAGTAGCTCTAATCGTATATGTTCCGTCTGCTAGGTCGGTCGGCAGATTAAAGCTAGTTGTCCAGTCGGTCTTATTTTCTGTAGGTACAATCGCACCCCAACCGCGGACACCACCTGCACTGTTGCGAATTGGCTCGGTGTTGTCAGCGTTCCAGTAGGTTACATCTAGCCGATCTAGGCCGGTTGAATCGGTGGCAGCAATGGTCGCCTGTAGCGGGTTGAAGGCGCTGTCGCCTGTTGGAGAGGTAATTTCGATGGTCGGCCTTTGGTTGTCGATAGTAACATTGCTGCTAATTGACGAGCGAGGATTGCCAACGCTATCTACGGCTCGGAAGCTTACGCGATCTAGCGTCAAAGATTCACCCTGCGGTACGAACTGAGTTGTATCGACTTTGAGTGAGTAGACATTGGTCTCACCTTCACGCTGTAGGTAGTAGGTAAACTCTCTGCCTGCGCTATTTTTAAACCTTGCATATACAGAGTCTGGATTTACACCGTTGGCATCGGTAACTTCTACGCTAACCGTATGTACACCACGGATGATTTGACCGTTTGCTGGGTTCTTGCTAGTGATGCTTGGTCCGGTGTTGTCTACAACAAAGTGGTGCTCGGGGCTCGTCCAAGACATGTTGCCGTAGTAACCCCATGACTCAGCCGGATTATAGGCACCTGTATAGTGAGCTTCAACTTTGTACAGGTACTTACCATCGCCCTGGTGTCCGCCCAGTGGAGCTTTGTTGGTTCCAGCGCGCTTTACTATATTTGTTGTGTCAACTTCGGCATACCACCTGCCGCTATCTCCTGGCTCTTGCTGTAGCCTATAGTTTGTACGGTCAATATTCGCTGGTGCGCTTCCTTCTACAGCCTTATTTAGCTGTAGCCAGCCGCCTGCCATAACTTCTGGGTTGGCAATTGTTAGATATATCTTCTGTGTTTTGCCTCGTATGAAACCGCCTCTTTCTGAAGTTATGCCAGTGATAACTGGGGTGATAGGCACTAGCTCGTTAAAATCAGCAGTATCTTCACTTAGAGCTTGGTCAAAGTTAAAAACTTGTCCATTGCTGGCCTCAACCTTAACTCTATAACCAGTTGGCTTGTCGCCTGCTCGCCAGACGTAGTTGCCTAGGTCCCAGTGAGTTTCACGGTATGTGCCGTTTTTCATGATGAACGGTGTACTAAACTGTCGATCGCCGTTGTTGTAGTCGTCGATAAGCCGTTGATTGCTGACATTTGTTACGAACGGTTCACCGTCTTTCAGTAGCGATACTGAGATTTTTGAAACAGCCTCAAAGTCATCATTTAGGCTAAACCCAACGTTGATACCCCTGTAGTCTGCACCAGAGTGGGTATTGAAGTTTTCGCCAGTTACAACAGGCTTTACGTCCATCTCAAAGTCAGCGATAAGTGTGTTATTCACACTAATTTTATCAAGCCAAGCGACGTAGCCTGGGTTTCCTGTGCCCATATTTATTCGGTAGGTGGTAACTGTAGCATTTTCGTAGATAGAGCTAACGTAGTCTAGAGTGAATCTCTTCATTGGTCTTGTTCCGCCTAGCTCACCGACGGTCTGAGAGCTCCAGAACTGGGTGGTTGCCCTGTCAGCCTGCCAGGTATTCCAATCAGAATAATTTGGGGTAGTGCCATAAGTATAGTAAGGCTCGAAGAAGATGTTGAGCGTGTCACCTGAAGTTGACAGGTCGCCATCCGTGTCGATCGCGAGCATAAATGAAGGTGAGCCGGTGGCTGAGCCAGCGACAGTCTTAGACATAAAGCCTAGGGAGTTAAGATCTTGAAGTGGAATGTTACCAGCAGATTTTATAGCCCATATATAACTATCTCTTTCTGGCGTAGATAGGTATAGTGCACCGTTGCCACCAGTTTCGGTGTTAGAGCGAATTTCGCCTGTTGCGCCGACAGCCCCGCCATAGCTCCATCCGTTTTTATCATCTGCCGTAACAGTAGCAGAATCCGTCACAGCATTGGATACCTGACTTGCCACAAAGCCGCTAATAGGCTGAAATACCAGCGCAAACACGGCGATTAAGGTTGTTATTTTGCTTCCTATGCGACGAGTTGGCTGTATCTTGAGGCCCATGGACTTCTCCTTTACCTGCCACACTCCACCGCGGCAAGATGATAATATTTTGCTAAATTGTAGCACAGTCAAGCCTGAAAGTCTAGTGAGTCCGCCACAGTGTTGATTTATTTGTTGATTTGTGCTATAATGACGATATATGAGAGAGTTACAAATCCCACCACGATGCGAAGGTTGTCCACGACTGCGTGAGCCTATTGAACACTTTAATTCACATGCAGAAGAGCTAGACGATATATCTGCTTTATCCCATGAGACGATAGAGACTGTTAGGGGTTCTATTATTGATGTGTTGAGTTATCTTGGGTTGTCGGCCGCACAGGTTAATGATAGTATCCCTTCGGTCGATGATACAAGAATTGGCCTTATTGAAGAAGAGATCAATGCGGCGGACTGTATGGAGGAAGTACAGCAGAGCATTGAGAAATATACTGATGGTTGCCCTGGCAAACTCACTTTGCGTGCGCCTAGCAGCGATGGCGTAACGTACGAAGCTACGCTCTGCAGATCGCACGAAAATGATGTAGATGGTGAGCAGGACATAGAACCTGTAGTCGTTAGGCGATACCCCAGCTAGCTATTGATGATATAATATACATTATGAATAATCCCCTATACGATGACGTGGCGCTTGAGAGAGAGGTCCAGAGCCGATTTGGTTTGCCGCTAGAGGTGGATAGCGTTATTTTGCGTCAGGTTGACGTTAGCCGTACTGCCAAGGCTACGGTTATATTGTCGAGCAAGCGGCAGCTGCTAGTGTATGTTCAGGCTAAAGCTCCTCTGCTGCTGGCGGATGTTAAGAAGATTATTAGTCGTATGGGACTAAGGGCCGAGATGTATGTGCCACCAAAGGGGCGACCGCATTACTTTGACGATATTGGCCGAGCTAAGTTTAGCGAGGTGTTCCCTGGTCGTCATGTCATAACTGACGAGGATATTATATTTTATAAGACTTTGGCGCCGTACAATCCAGCTCTGGTGATGATATCGGAAGTAAAAAACGGTGAGATTTACCAGTTTGACGCAGATGCGCGTGGCGGCTGGCGAGTTGGTGCTAAGTTTGCTTATAGAAGAATTCGGACAAGCTAGTGCTAGATTACCTAGCGATTATTAAAAGAAATATATTTTCACCAATTGTTATTGCCATTGCGTTGTTGGCCGGCGCGCTGTTATATATTCGCGAGTACCGAGACGCCTGGTTCATATCTGTTGTCATTATAATTAACGCGCTGATTGGCATCGTCCAGGAGATTCGTGCCAAGAGGGCGCTTAGGAAGCTAGAGTTGATGAGTGCGCCAAAAGCTAGGCTAGTTCAGGGCGATGAGGTTGTCGATGTAGATTATCAGGACCTAAAGGTCGGTGATGAGATTGAGTTAATCGCCGGTGATGAGGTGCCGGCGGATGCTAACCTGGTGATGGTGCGCGACCTGGAGGTTGACGAGAGTATGCTTACTGGCGAGTCGGTATCTGTTGGCAAGACCGAGGGCGACACTATATATGCTGCGACGTTGGTTGTTGCCGGGTCCGCTAGGGCTAAGGTTTCGGCGGTTGGTCAGGACACCAAGGCCGGCAAGATTGGATCGGTGCTGAAGCGCTACAAGCCGGAGCTTACTCCCCTGCAGCACGCGATTCAGCGGATTGTTAGCTGGATGACGTTTGGGGCAATTGGACTGGCGGCGGTGATTGCACTGGTTTATTATTTTTCTGGCCATGATCCGGTGACGATACTTAAAACTATTGTTTCGGCTGCGGTGACGGTTGTGCCGGAGGGGTTACTGCTGGCTAGTTCGCTACTATTGGCTTTTGGTAGCATAAAGCTAGCGCAGGTGAAGGTTTTGCCACAGAAGTTGGCTGCGATAGAGGCGATGGCGCTGCTTGATTTGCTGTGTGTAGATAAAACAGGCACGCTGACTAGCGATAAGATTGAGTTAGATAAGATTATGCCGTTTGGCGGGAGTTCTGAGTCGGATTTGTCATTGGCGGCGTTAATAATTTCTAAAGAAGCTAGTAGCGGAAATGCTACTGGCGAGGCCATAGCTAGTAGTCTGGATATTGATACTAGCTATGTGGTCATAGAAACGATGGCATTTTCGTCAGCTAGAAAAATGAGTGGTGTTCGAGTGCAGATTGGTGATAATCTGCGTACTTTTGTCATGGGTGCGCCAGAGTATGTGTCGCAGTTGATCGCGGTTGATGAGGGGGACAGGTTGCAGATAAGCGAGCTAGTTAGGACTGGGCGACGTGTGCTGTTAGTGGCGGAGCTTAGCGATAACAGTACGCCGTTAAAGCAGATTGAATCTAGTGGTGGTGTGGTGCTTGGGGTGATTATATTGGTCAATTCACTAAGGAAAGGCGTCAAGGAAACCGTTAAGTTTCTGCAGGATCAGGGTGTACGAATCCGAGTTATCAGTGGTGACAATCCCTTTACGGTGCAATATGTTGCGCGCGAGGCCGGTATAGACAATCCCGATAGTTCGATTACTGGGTCGGTGCTGTCGACGCTTCACCCTAGGGCTTGGGCTAAAGCTGCGGATGAACAGACGATATTTGCTAGGGTTTTGCCTGAGCAAAAGGAGCAGTTGATTGAGCACTACCAGAAGCAAGGTTTGTTTACTGGTATGGTTGGTGATGGTGTGAATGATGCCTTGGCGCTAAAGAAAGCCGACTTGGGCGTGGCGATGTATGCTGGGGCGGTTACTTCTAGGCGAGTGTCGGACATTATCCTCCTAAATAATTCATTTACTTCCCTACCCCTTGGCATGAAGCTCGGTAACCGAATTATGCAGGCTATTGAGCTGATTGCGACGCTGTTTTTCCATAAGATTATCTACGGCGTGGTGTTGCTGGTTGGTACGTTGCTTTTGGGCATGGTTTATCCGTTTGAGCCGCGGCACGTGACGTTTATGAATATGTTTTTGGTTAGCCTGCCGACGATTATGTGGACGCTGTTTCCGCCGCTACCAAAACATAGAGTTAGCCCGGCTTTTTTCTGGAGAGATACGCTTAGGCCGATTTTGCCGATTGCGGTGCTGTCTGGGCTGACCGTACTGTTTACTTACTGGATAATGTCGCTGGTGTACCCGGAGCGGCCAGTACATGTGGCGACTATGACAGTGGTGACTGCGACGTTCTTTGGGGTGTATGTGGTGTTTTTGACAGCCAAAATGCTTGGCGTGACAATGAATAAGATCGCAAAACGAGCTCGCCTGCTGTATATAGTTGCGGTAGCGGTGGTAGCGGTAAATAGTTTTGGCTGGGGTTTCCTTCGTGAATTCTTTGACTTTTCGCTGCCAACCATCTGGATACTGTGGCCAGCTATTGGGGTGATTGTACTAGCAGCAATGATCCAGTGGCAGTTAGCTAAGGCCGCTGGTCGGAAGTTTAAGCCCCTACCAAAGGAAGACTCCGCACCCTAGGGATGCGGAGTTACCTATAACTACAGGAGGGTGACGTTTTCGTCTGCCCAGTTGAGGGCAGCGATGGTCAATTTCCTGGCGACAGTCGCCTCTGGGCTTGGCTTGTCGTCGCCCCACCAGCGTAGCCACTTGTCTTCGCGTGGGTTGAGACACTCAAGCACTTCGTGGTGGATGTACTTGCCATCTGCGAAGTGAGCGTTCCTCTCCAGCTGGTAGACGTAGTAGCCGCTGTTTTCCAGCGCCTTCTTGCTGCCGATGTTCGGCAGCAGAACCTCTGACTTGATACGACTGAGGTCGAGCTGGTTAAATGAGTACCAAGTGCGCGCCTTGTGGATGGCGCTGGCGATGCCCTTGCCCCAGTAGGTCTGGTCGGTGATGGCCGAGCCAGATGTGGCCTGGCGGAATGGGACTTCCTTGAGGTTGAACAGTGCGGTGTTGCCAATCAGCTTGCGATTGACTCCATCGACGTGCCAGATACCCCAGGTGTAGCCATCGGTACGCTTGCGGATCTGGTCATACCAGTA
Organism: Candidatus Saccharibacteria bacterium UBA6209; assembly: GCA_002421965.1. Taxonomy (GTDB): domain Bacteria; phylum Patescibacteriota; class Saccharimonadia; order Saccharimonadales; family Saccharimonadaceae; genus Nanosynbacter. The sequence continues at coordinate 54,009 of DISN01000008.1, read as the reverse complement.
CTCTTCGTCTTCGGCTGTAAATGCCTGACGCGTACTCATGTAACGAGTGACGCTGTGGAGCTGCATGCCGCCGTCTTTGATAAAGCTCTGGACCTCGTCCTTGGCGAACGGCGCAAGCTCGATAGTCAGCGACGAGCCGACCTTGACTCGCATTGGTTGACCCAACATGGTATTGCCTCCTTTATTGTTGTTAGTAGGTATTTCGCTCTTTTGGAGCGAAAGTGAATCTCCGAGCTGTTGGTGTAGAAAAACCTCCGTCTCGGAGGCTCACTATCGATTCAAAAGATTGTTATTTGTCTTAGAATACGACGGAGCCAAATTTTGTCACGTAAACCATACCAACTAGGTTGGCGTAGTCTGCGTTATTGATGGCTGTATGTCGTAGTAACATGCTAATAAGATAGCAGACATGGATAGTTTTGTCAAGTTGTTCGCTTTCGTCCTTTTGGATTCGTCAGCGGGATAATATATCTATATTATATCAAATATAACTATCTTTGTCAATAGAGTACTGCCGTAACCCCTGTCGGCGTTGCCTATTTCCGGTCGAGGATAACTAGGTTTTCGATATGCGGTGTGCGCGGAAAGAAATTATAGCCCTGGGTGTGGGTTATTTGGTATTTTTCGAGCAGGAGCGCCACGTCGCGTGCTTGGGTGGTCGGGTTGCAGCTAAGGTAGATTATGCGCTCAGGTGCTTGGTCTAATAGTCTTGCGACTACGTCGGCGTGTAGTCCGGCCCGTGGTGGGTCAAGGATGATAGTTCTCTCGGATGTGATGTGCTCGAGTGCTTGTTCGCTGGCAGCTAGGACGGCGGTGGCGCTTCGACCTAGGTCGGCGATGTTGCGCTGCATTTCGCGAACGGCGTGCTCGTTAAGCTCGACGAGTACAGTGTCGGGGCTGCCGATAGTCAGGCCGATTGTGCCAACGCCGCTATACATATCGACGGTTGGTCGGTCGGCTGGTATCCAGGACTTCATGTCTTGGAGTGCCTGCTCGTAAACGGGTATATTTACCTGAAAAAATCCTTCGGTGGCGTAGTGGAATGTTGTGCCGAGTATAGTGTCGGTTAGTGTTGTGTTGCCAAATGACTCAAGTCGTTCGGTGATAACACTAGCCGGGCTTTTGGGGTTAGAGAATATTACTTCCCCGCCCCGTGATGGTAGCTCTGCGGCTTCTGCTGGCGTAATGAGGTTGGTAATTTTGTCCTTGATATAGAGTTGCCAGACACAGTTTCCGTGCTGGTCTGAGCGGATTAGTAGAGTTTTGAGATTACGGGCAGTTACGGGTTTGGTTCGCAGCAGGTCTCGGATACTTCGCGCCAGCGTGTTGATGTTTGGGTGGGCTAATTTGCTGCCATCTACTATTACTTTACCTTTTGAGCCACGGCGGAAAAACGCTAGATCTAGCGTATCGACACCAGATGTAGCGTCGGTGTCGCCGTACCAGCTAAATTCTAGCTTGTTGCGATAGCCAAACTGGATTTCATCAGAATAGACATTGCTTTTGGGCATCTCGACGTGGTGGAGCTCGAAAGCCTCGGAGATTAATTGAGATTTGTATCGCTGTTCGGCGTTAAAGGTCATCATCTGCCATGGGCTAGTCGATAGGTAGCTGTCTGGTTCTTGTGGTGGGATACGGTCGGGGCTTGGGTTTGTGATATTGCTAGCAATACCCTCTAGATAATTGGATTTCTTTTTTGAAATATCGAACTCTACGGTTTCTCTGGGAAGTCCATTCCAGACAAAGACTTTACGTCCGTCATCTAGTGTGCCGATGGCCTGTCCGCCACCAACAATTTTATCGAGTTTTACTTGTTGCATCTAAGATATGATAGCAGATTACGCTAGAAGTCGCATGTTTTGACGGAGCTCCAGTATGAGGCGATTATGTTCTTTCCAAATTTACAGTCGCCAGACTCGAGAGGTACATAAACCTGGTAATTAGTCGAGTTGTTGGACGCGTATAGGTAGTATGCTTTTCCACCAGGGGCCCTGTTGACTCCGACGGTGTGGTGTGTTGTAGCGAGGTCTGGCATAGGTATGCGCTCTAGATAACCCTGCCCCTGTAGTAGTGTCCACACCTGGCCCGATACACACTCCGCTCCACTGTTGTATTCGCATGTAGTGAGGCGAGGATAGGCTCCATTGTCGGCATAATATTCGTCAATTGCGGATTTTAAGATCATGGCGTCTGCTATGCGCTTCTTGTCGCGACTATCTGCCTGCGTCGACCGATAGGCTATGGCGGTTATAGATGTCAGTACGGCAATTACAACAATGACTACTATTAATTCTACAACTGTGAATCCATAAGACTTATGCTTTTTCATAGTTATATTGTAGCATAATTAGCGAGATAAATATGTGCGCGGGGTTTAGGGCTATTGTCGGCATCTTCGTTTAGCTCCATATCGTAGCCACCAGGTAGTGATCTAACAAAGTAATCGACGTGGGCCTCTTTGGCGGTTTCGACGACTTCTTCGAAGGTAGCCTTTGGTGCACCGTAGGTTATGTTGTCGCGGATAGTGCCGTTAAATAGCCAGGTGTCTTGTAGGACCATGCCAAACATCTTGCGGACATCTGCGCGACGCATTTGTTTTGTATCAACGCCGTCTATTGTTATTTTGCCCTCGTCAACTTCGTAAAATCGCATCAATAGGTTGACTAGTGTGGTTTTGCCTGCTCCGGTTGGACCGACGATGGCGACTCGCTGACCGGACTTAATGGACACCGATAGACCTTTGATGACAGGTTTTTTGGGGTCGTAACCAAAGACTACATTGTCAAAGACAACTTCGCCGGTGGTAGACTTTTATTTTTTGAGGTTTGGCCGGATCTAGTGATTGCTCTGGCTCTTCTAGGAATTCAAATACACGCTCAGATGACGCCACCGTTGATTGTAGTACGTTCATAATGTTAGCCGTCTGGGCGATTGGCTGGGGTGGAGGGATATCAACTAAAGCTTCCTCTGCTTGCTTGAAAAATGAGCAAGCTAATTTTTTTCGCTGCGCTACGCCGATCCCCCGATACGTTTTGCTGAAGCAAAACTTCGGGGATTCAAATCTCTCATAGCCAAAATAAGAACGACCTGATAGGCCGTTCTTATTTTGGCTGGGGTGGAGGGATATCGACTAAAGTCTCTTCCGCTTGCTTGAAAAGAAAATACCTACGGTGCTTTCTTTTCTGCGCTGCGCTTCACCGAACCCTATCGGTTTTTTGTTCGAGCAAAAAACTGGGGTTCTCGTCTCTACCTAAATCACTATAAAATATCCGACATGAATGCCGGATATTTTATAGTGGCTGGGGTGGAGGGATTCGAACCCCCGAATGCATGGACCAAAACCATGTGCCTTACCGCTTGGCGACACCCCAATGTTGATTGATTGTGAAATGTACTTTGCGATGTCGTATCAAATAGTTTTGGTCATGGACACAATTTGACTTACTCGTGCTTTGCACTCAAACAGCCATGCACCTTACCACTTGGCGACACCCCAATGTTGATTGATTGTGAAATGTACTTGGCGATCAATCATAGATCCGCAGTACTGGCGCTTTAAAACAGCATACTTTACTGGTACGCAAGCGTTATTATATAGATTTAGGCGGCATATATCAAGATGTGCGACTACGAGTGAATAGTTTGTGAAATTCACAGACGATAATTGGTGCGATGAAACCGATGATAGATACGATTAGCAGGTGCTGCCAGTCGACGCTAGCGATATGTAGGACAGATCCTAGTGGGCCAAAGAAGACTAGTCCTTGTAGCCCAATTGATATTAGTAGGCCAGCGTAGAAGCTTCGGTTCATGACTTTTAGTCTAGAGAGTACTGATTCATTGTCTGACCTGGCCGAGAATGCATTACCCCATTGGCTGACAATTAACGCCGCAAAGGCCATTGTTTGTGCATAGGCGTGGCCGCTGGCGTTTAGGAACACTAGGTATGTAGCAAGAGTTAGGGCAGCTATGGTGACGGCCGAAATTATGGTTCGAACAATCATCTTTCGACCGAGGATTGGCTCGTTTGGTTTTAATGGTTTTTGCTTCATGATGTTCTTTTCGGCTGGCTCTAGTCCGAGGGGAATCACCATTGAGGTGTCGGTGACCAAGTTTACCCAGAGTATTTGTACTGCCTCTAGTGGAAGTTTGGTGCCGACTAAAAGTGCTCCGATCATGGTGAGGATTTCGCCGGCGTTGGTGCTGAGTAGATAAAAAAGCATGCGCTTGATATTTGCAATGATTGCCCTACCCTCTTGCATAGCATCAATAATCGTTTTGAAATTATCGTCGAGCAGAATTATGTCGCCAGCGTCCTTGGCAATAGAGGACCCTGAGCCCATTGCTACGCCGATGTGAGCGTTAGTAAGGGCTGGCACGTCGTTGACGCCATCACCTGTCATGGCCGTAATGTTGTTTTGCTTTAGGATGGTTAGTAGTCGGTATTTTTGCTCAGGAATTACCCGTGCGAAAACTTTAGTTTTCTGGACAATTTTTGTCAACTCTTCATCGGTATGTTGGTCTAGGTTTCGACAATCAAAGACCTGATTGCGGCTGGACACCATCTTTAGCTGTTTGCCAATTTGATATGCCGTCTCTGCGTGATCGCCGGTTATCATTCTGACGGTAACTCCGGCAGACAGAGCCGTTTTGATAGCTTCGGCGGCCTCTGTGCGAAGAGTATCAGCAACAGCAACAAAACCGATAAACTCCACGTTGCCTGCCAGGAGTGTGTCGTAGCTAGTCGTGGCTGAAGCCAGAGACGCCTTGGCAATACCGATGACTCGGTAGCCTTTTTGCGCTAGGTTGGCTAGCTCTTGGTCGGCTTTTTTCTGATCACTGGTTGATAGCTTTGAGTGTAACATTATGCTTTCTGGCGATCCCTTGATATACGCCACAAAGCTACTACCGTCGTGCCAGACGGTAGCACTCATGGCTAGGGACTGATCGAACGGCAATTCGCCGACTGGAGTGCTGGCGTCTGAGTAGGTGTTGGCCTTGCGAGAATATTCGAGTAACGATTTGTCGAGTGGGTCAGAAAGGTTGGTACCACGGTTGTATACGCGACTAAGCGCCAGGTTGATATCGGTTGATTTTTGCAGCTGCCAAGTTGATTGAACGGAGAGTCTGTTTTCGGTAAGAGTGCCTGTTTTGTCGGTAGCGATGGTGTTGATAATACCAAGCGTTTCGATGGCCCGCATCTGTTGAACGACTGCTTTTTTGGTGGCAATTCGTCGCATGCCAAGCACTAGGACAACAGAAATAGCCACTGGTAGGCCCTCTGGAACTGCGCTAACGGACAGCGCGATAACGAAACGTAGGCTTTCTGCCATGTCCAGGCCTCTGAGCAGGGCTAGGACAAATGTCACAAGCGCTAGCGCACCGACAACGATAATAATTTTTGTTATTAGGGCATCGATTTTAAGCTGGACTGGACTTTTGGATTCGGTGCGTTCAGCTAGCGTGGCAATATTGCCGAATTGTGTATTATTGCCCGTTGCGGTAACTACGCCCGTGGCGCTACCGCCAACGACAAATGAACCAGAAAATAGCATATTGTTTTGTTCGTAGATCTCTTTGACGCCAGCTAGCTTAGTGGTATTTTTCTCAACCGGTAGCGACTCACCGGTTAATACGGATTCGTCGACTCGCAGATTTGATGACTTAATAATGCGCATGTCGGCCGGAACCTTTTCGCCCTCGGATAGTACTACAATATCTCCAGGAACTAGGTTACTAGTATTAATCAGTGTATTGCGACCCGCCCTTATGGTGTTGGTAGATGAGGCTGATTGCTTGTTTAGATTTCTGAGGACTCTGTCCGTAGAGAATCTTTGGATATAAAAAATAACTGCGCTTATACCGATAATTACTAAAATAATTGTGCCATCTAGTGCCTCGCCCTGCCAGTAACTAATTAGTGCGGCTGAAGCTAAAACTAGAGTGAAGATGTCCATGAATGGCTCTAGTATTTTCTTCCACAACGGCACAGAGCCAACTTTTATGGCGTTATCGCCGTATTTTTTTAGTCGAGACGAGGCTTCAGCGGCTGTTAATCCTTTGGTGGTTGATTTTAGCTCGGCTAGGGTTTTATCAATAGTTTGTCGGTAGAAATGCATATGTTAATTATTATATACTGCTTCATGAGAAATGTGCATCTGCCATGGGTATCAATGATATAATCGAAGAATAAAGGATAGGAGTCAAAGTGGCGCAAAAGCAACCAATAGTCAGCATAGAGAATTTCACTATGTGTTTTGGTGACAAAAAAGTCATCGATAATTTAAGTTTTGAAGTGCTAAAGGGTGAGGTTTTTGGCTTTTTGGGCTCTAATGGATCAGGAAAGACTACTACTCTGCGTGCGCTGCTTGGGCTGTATCAGCCAACTGGCGGCAAACTACTAATTAACGGCGCACCATACAAGGTCGACGGCGACGTTAGTCTGGGATATCTGCCAGAGGAGCGTGGTTTGTACAAGAAGGAAAAAGTTCTGGACGTGATGATGTATTTTGGTGAGCTTAAGGGCATGACGCGTGCGGATGCTAAGCAGTTCTCTCTTGAGTATCTGGAGCGAGTCAAGCTGGCAGACAAGGCCAATGTTCGCTTAGATAAACTATCTGGCGGTCAGCAGCAAAAAGTTCAGCTTGGCGTTACTATAATGAATACCCCAGAGCTATTGATCCTAGACGAGCCAACCAAGGGCTTTGACCCGGTTAACCGACGGCTGCTAATGAACATCATCGAAGAACGTAAGCGCGCTGGTGCAACGATAGTTTTTGTATCACACCATATGGAGGAAGTTGAACGACTGTGTAGTCGAGCGATTCTCCTAAAGGACGGCAAGTCTGAGGCGTATGGCACAATTGGCGAAATCAAAAAGCAGTTTGGCTGCAAGTCTATGGATGACGTGTTTATTAAGATTTACGGCGGCGAAGAGATGGAGGCATTCGATGAATAATTCACACAATCTAGGTACGGTAATCCGTTTTGAGGTTGCAAGAATGCTCAAAAAGCCATCATTTTGGCTGATGGCCTTTGGCTTCCCGATTATGATGGGAGTGATTTTTGGAATTGTCTTTATGTCAAATCAGGCAACTCTAGACGCTGCCAAAAACCTAAAGGATCAGAAATTTAGTATTATTGTGCTCGACGATTCGGGCTTAATTCAGCCTGGTATGATTGAGGCGGTTGATGCCAGGACCGTGGAGAGTCGCGAAGATGGCATTGGCCAGGTAAAGACTGGCAAGGCCGAAGCATTCTTTTATTATCCGAAAGACTTATCTAAGAATAAAATAGAGGTGTTTGGCAAAGATGTCGGGGTGTTTGAAAATAGTCGCTACACTAGTGTCGCCAATCTAATGCTTGATCAGTCGGTCTCTACCGAAGTGGCTGCCGATAAGCGAGCGGTCCTACAGGGCAGCGTAGCGCTGAGCTCGACTGTTTATCGTGACGGCGTAGAGTACGACGCCATACGCGAGATGATACTACCGGGTATATTTATGGTGTTGTTTTATGTTCTGATTGGATTCTTTGGTGGACAGATGCTTAACAGCACAATTGAGGAGAAGGAAAACCGAACAATCGAGATGCTGCTAACTACGGTTGAAGCCAAGACTTTGATTTCGGGCAAGATCTTGAGTCTAGTTGCTTTAGCGCTGATTCAGGGGTTTGTGATTTTACTACCGATCTTGATTATGTACTTTGTGGTAGGTCCGCAGTTGCAAATGCCAAATATTGATCTAGCCGGCTTGCCGGTTGACGCAGGTAAGATTGCCGTGGGGGCACTTGTGTTTGGGTTTAGTTTCATACTATTTACTGGTCTATTGGTAGCGGTCGGCTCCGCGATGCCAACTGCCAAAGAGGCGTCCAACTGGTTCGGTATCGTCATTATGATGATATTTGGCCCGCTATACGGAGTTACTGCCTTTGTGTCATATCCAGATTCTCCGTTTGTTCAATTCCTAAGCTTGTTCCCGCTAACTTCTCCTATACCACTGATGCTAAGGAATGCTGTCGGCAACTTACCGGTCGGTGAGGCTGTCCTGGGCATTGTAATCTTGGGTATTTCTTCTGTGTTGGTGATGTTGGTTGCGGTGAGGATATTTCAACTGGGCGCCATGGAGTATGATTCTAAGCTATCTCTGTCGGCCCTTCGAAGGCGTCGGAAGTCACTTTAGCTTGATGTAGGCGTTAATTTATCGTATAGTTAGGGCATGAAAGTACGTATTGAAATTGACACCAAGACATTTGTGCGATTTTGGTTGGTTGTAATTGGATTTATCCTGGCTGGCTGGATGATATTTAGCGCAAGAGAAGCACTGTTTATAATTGGCACCGCTCTGTTTATATCGTTAGCCTTAAGTCATCCTGTCAGAAAGCTGGCAAGTCTTTTGCCTGGCAAGAGTCGCGTTGGAGGTACTGCCCTAGCGTTTGTCTCATTGGTTTTGGTTTTGGGTGCGGTAGTTTGGTTTGTAATACCGCCAGTCGTGCAGCAATCAGCTAAATTTGCCGAGAGTTTGCCTGCTCTGTCAGACCAGGCGAGCAAGCAGTGGGTTGGCCTGGCTGAGTTTATCGATCAAAACGGCTTTCGCCCTCAGGTAGACGAGACTTTAGAGAACATTAAGCAACAGTCTTCGACATGGGCTGCAGACATCGGTAAAAATATCATTAGTGGTGTTGGGTCGTTCGCATCTTTTATAGTTGCGCTATTTTTGGTTTTGGTTTTGGCATTTTTGATGCTAATCGAAGGTCCGAGCTGGATGGATCGTATCTGGAAGATTTACTCAGATAAGTCAAAGATGCGCCACCATAAGTCTCTCGTAGAGAAGATTTACGGTGTTGTTACGGGGTACATTAGCGGTCAGCTGACGGTGTCGGGTATTGGTGCCTTGATGGCGGGCTTGTGTGTATTTATTCTTAGTCTGATATCTCCAAATATTGATGGTAACTTAGCGATGCCAACTATACTTATTACCTTTGTGCTGACGTTGATCCCGATGTTTGGATCCACTGTGGCTGGCGTACTAGTCGGCCTGCTGCTACTCTTGAACGACCCAGTATTTGGTATCGTCTATGGTATTTACTTCATCGTCTACCAGCAGATTGAAAACAACTTTATCTCTCCTGCTATTCAGGCCAAAAAGGTTGAGTTGTCTGCCCTGGTGATCTTGATATCGGTTACGATCGGTATCTATGTAGCTGGACTGGTCGGCGGTGTAATCGCTATACCAATTGCCGGTACTATAAAGGTGTTTATTGACGATTACCTTGAACGACGTCAGGTGGTCAAGAAGGATGATGACAAGCCAGTGGCAAAGCTCGTAAAGAAGCTGACCGCGGCTGCTAAGTCCGATAAAACCGCCTAGTGCACAGTTCGTGTCCAGGTGGTGCCTTCGGGCGTGTCTCTTACGGTTACGTTTGACTCTAGTAGCTCATCCCTAATCTTGTCAGACGCACTCCAGTCTTTAGCGTCCCTTGAGCGACTGCGTGACATGACGAGCATCTTTAGGTCGTCTGATATGTCGGGTGTTCTTGCAATTAAGTCTAGCCCTAGCAGTTCATCGACAGTTTGCAGAAACTCCACAAAAGATCTTCGGTGGATGTTTTTGAGTGGCGTATGGTCGATTAGTGAAAAGGCTTCGTCGATGACAGAAACGGCTTTTGCGGTATCGATATTGTCACGGAGTGATTCAGCAAGGGTGTGCTTGGCGGCAAAGAATGACAGGCCGTCATCGCCAGTTGCGCGCGATGAGTCGGCGTCTAGGGAGTCGTGAATTTGGTGCCTTAGGCAGGCGTAGTCGTACCAGTGATCTAGGCGATTACCGGCGGCTTCTAGGTTGTCCCAGGTAAAGTTGCCTTCGGTCTGATAATTCTTTGATAACACTAGCAGTTTGAAGGCCATAATTGACATGCCCTTTTGAGCAATGTCGCTCAGGGTTATGATATTGCCCAGGCTTTTACTCATTTTTTGGCCGTCAACTTTGATGTGATTATTGTGCAGCCAAATGCTAGCAAATTGCTTCCCGGTCAGGCTCTCGGTCTGGGCTATCTCGTTTGTGTGGTGAACTGGTATATGGTCGATACCGCCAGTGTGGATGTCAATTTGGTCACCAAGCGTCTCGCGGGCGATAACTGAGCACTCAAGGTGCCATCCTGGAAATCCAGTTCCCCATGGGCTATCCCACTCCATGTCTCGCTGACTGTTGGTTGGTGATAGTTTCCAGATTGCAAAGTCGGTGATGTTGCGCTTGCCTTCTACGCTAACTCGTGCGCCAGCCTCAAGTCCTGCAATGTCTAGTCTAGCTAGCTTGCCGTAATCTGTAAGCTTGCTGGTATCGAAATATAGTCCATCGCCAGGGATCTGGTAGGTATAGCCCTTGGCCTCTAAGTCTTTGGCGAATTGAATCTGCTGGTCGATGTAACTGGTGGCTGCTACCAGGTGGTCGGGTCGGATTAAGCCAAGCAGGTCGTAGGCCTCGTGATCGGCAATATTGCTGTATTTATTGGCAACATCCCAGGCAGTGATGCCTTCACGCTTAGCGCCCTTCTCCATCTTGTCTTCGCCAGCATCGTCGTCGCTAGTCAGGTGTCCAACGTCAGTTATATTTTGAGTACGCACAACATTAAATCCATCATGTCGCAGCAGCCTAACCAGGACATCCCAGTAGATATAACCGACCCAGTTGCCGATGTGTGGCTGGCTATATACGGTTAGTCCGCAGGTGTAGATTTTGACAGGATCATCGCTTGATGGAGTGAAGTCGACTTTCTGGCGAGTTAAGGTGTTATATAGTTTCATTAGACCGCTCCTTTAGGGCCTTGTCGGTTGCATCTATAATTTCGCGTATCGCTTGGTCGTAATCCTCGTAAACTCTAAATCCGGCTGCATATAGATGGCCACCACCGCCGAAATACCCAGCGATATCAGCGGCAACAGGTGCATTTGTTAGTAATTTGCCGGTTAGTTTGCCGTCGGGATATGTCTTGACGGCGATTGCAACCTCAACTTCCTCTACAAGGCGCATCTCATCAAGTACCAGGACACTGGGGTTGTATTTGTCGCTGTAGGTCTGGATGTCTTCGAATGGTATGTGAACTAGGGCAAGCTTACCGCCCAGGAAGTATTCGATTCTCTGGATCAAGACACCCTTGTATTCGAGTATCTCGGGTGCTTTTTTCATAAACTCGCGTCGTCGCTCCTCGATAACGGCGTTAGACGCACCCAGTTTCGTTAGCTCACCAGCCACAAAGAAGCTATCTGCTGTAGAGCTTTGGGTGGTCAGGCCACGGCTGTCGCTCATTAGGGCGATTAGCATGTTTTCGGCGGCCTGCTGATTGATTGACCAGTTTGATTTATCGCATAACTTGTAGATAACTTCGCTAGTGCTGACAGCTGGTTCGCTTAGCAGGTGATTTTCAAAACTCAGAGTGCTTTCGCTGACATGGTGATCGATAACTAGCACTTGGCGGGTCTCGAGTGCGTGGCGCGCACCAGCAATCTCTAGGGTCTTAGATAGTAGGACGTCGGCTGTCGTGTCAACGATGATATAAAGATCGGCGTGAGTATCAAAATCCGCAACTACCCTGTCCCAGCCATTGATGTAGTGCATATATTTCGGAATCTCGATGGGACAGTGCAACTGGACTTTTTTGCCCATGTCGCTAAGTACTTCCTCTAGCGCGAGGCTAGAGCCAAGACTATCGCCGTCTGGATTTTCTGCTTGGATGACTACTATTTTATCGGCTTCTTGTATCAGTTTTTGTGCGGTTTCAAACATATCTATTATTGTACCACGAACAGCGGTGTCAGATAACGCTATATCTGGTGTGTACGCTATATATAGCGTACCGTGAAAAGTCGTGAAAACTTGATTTACTACCTCTCCCCGGGTATTATGAGGATATATAAAACGTGCTCATGGTTTTACAATAGTCGAACTATTGATGGTTATTGTGGTGGTGGCGATACTTGCCTCGCTGCCTTACATCGGGTATACAAATGTGGGCAACAGGGCTAACGATAGTGCGGTTAAGAGTGATTTGGCTAATTTTGCGAAGCAGTTGCAGCTGCACTATGCAGGCAGCGGATCATTCCCGAGAGGAGGGGCTACTATAAGTTCCTCAGGTGCAACTTTAGCGGGTTCGGTCGTGACTTCGCCTGGTATTTCTCTGAAGATCGCTCATAAGTCATACCATGAGCAGCTAGAGATTGGCTCGGCGAATTTTATATACTGCTCCGGGCCCGCACTAATTTGCGGCTCCGCTGCTTTTAATATCTTGGAGAGAGTAGGTCTCGAAAAAAGTATCTGTATCAATCATCAGCTGGTTTTGAGTCCCGCAGGCTATGCTATGACGGGCTCAGATGCCTGCCAAGGCATTGGCTATCCGAGATCGTTTTCGTATGGTTATTCCACTAACGCCGGTGGCTGGCAGCCCTGGGGCAATTAGAGCGCTCGCCTGCCCTCTAGTGCATGACTGAGGGTGATTTGATCGGCGTATTCTAGATCGACACCAACCGGGATACCGCGAGCTAGCCTGGTCATGGTGATTTTAATGCCAGCCTCTTGGATGTATCGTTGCAGAAATAGTGCGGTGGACTCACCTTCGACTGACGCATTGGTTGCAATAATAACCTCCTCGACGCCATCGTTTTTTATGCGATCAATAAGTTCTGGTATGTGTAGCTGCTCAGGGCCAATGCCATCGATTGGCGAGATGGCGCCACCTAGCACATGGTAGGTGCCTTTATACTGGTTGGTCCTTTCGAGGGCGACGATATCTAGTGGTTCTTCGACAACTGCGATTAGTTTCTTGTTGCGTTCGGTATCATCGTATAGTGGAGATACGGATTTATCTTCGTCTATTAGTGCAAAAGTTATCGGACAGGTTTTTACGTGTGAATGTAGTCTATCTAATGCCTTGGCTAGGCTTTTGCTTTTTCTGGCATCACGGCGCAACAAAGAATAGGCGTAGCGCTCGGCTGTGCGAGCGCCAACACCTGGCAGTGAGCCAAACTCATCAATCAGGTCCGTAAGGGCTGTCGGTAGAATTTGCATGTCTATTACAGCGGTAGGTTGCCCAGGCCACCCATAAGCGGCTTCATGGTCTCTGCAGCGACTTCTTGTGCCTTGGCTAGTCCGTCACGGACAGCAATCTCGATCCAGTGCTCTAGGTCTTCGATGCTTTCTAGGTCGACCATCTCGGGGTCAATTTTAACTGATTTGATTTTAAGCTCGCCAGTGATCTGAACAACAACAGCACCTTCGCCGGCTTCTACTTCAATAATTTCTTTGCCTAGTTGTTTCTGGGCTTTGCGCAGCTGCTGCAGCATCTTTACTTGGTCAAACGCCATAGTGTATCATCCTCCTTGATTTACTTCTATAATTATATCGAAATTATTTAGCTTTGTACAGATAGAACCTGTCGCCATCTGAGGCTCGATCATTGGTGATTATCGATACTATCTCTAAGTCATTTGTGTTGGCTGATTCTCTGGCAGCAGCGGTGATAAGTATATTGGTTGACTCTCGGGCTTCTGAGCTGGTGGCAACAATGATGTCATGATCGTTGAACCGTGCGAAAGTCTGATATAGCGGCAGTTCGTCATCGGCGGCGATTAACTGAACCTTAGCCGGATATTTAACAAGATGCTTGCTTAGTAGTGTTAGGTCGATGCTGCTATTGTTGACAGCCTCTGGCATGTGCCGGTAGCCATTCATATATCTGTCTGCTCCACCAAACACCATGACGCTGATCAGGGCGACCGCAGAGATTAGACCGATTGCCCTGGCGTATGGGTTCCTTGGAAATAGTTTATACCATTCGTTAAGCAGTGTTTCGGTGCCAAGGGTCAGAAGTATAAACAGCGGAACCATGATTACTGCTACGTATCCTGGATTGATGAGCAGAATTGGCAGTGTTATTATCAGCCACGCCGTAATAACGTAAGACCTGGCGGTGTATCGATTTATGAACAGCGTAATGCCACCAAGAATGATGATAAATACTGAAGCGAAGTCAAATATAGGCGCTATTTGATCGTTGACTAGAATTGGCGATGTCCAGAAATAGGTCTGAAATAGCGTCTTGATGCTGCCTAGCGGGTCGAATGAGCTCAGATAGTTTAGTCCAATTAGTTGCGAAATGATGTCTATATTACTTAGAGACATGTAGACTATCGGTGCGACCACTAGTGCAAATGCACAGAGGGCTATCAGCCAGTTGATACGCTGGGATTTTCTAAGTATATGGTACCTGGTCCTTGGGTGTATCAGCGCAGTGATAAACAAACAAGTATTGATATAGATAAAGAACGGTGTATAGAGACTAATACCAACGCTGACGGCCAGGAGGATTTTCCAAAGTAATGGCTTTTGGGCTTTCTGGAGGATAAGACTTGAAAACAGGATTATTAGCGCACTATAAAGGACGTAGAGTATCTGCGGCGTGGCAGACTGAGCTAGGAATATCAGTTGGCTAGTGGTCGCCATTATGAGCATAGACAGGATGGTGATGCTGGGCTTAAACCAGCGCTTTAACAAGAAGAATATAGCCACTATTGAGGCGATTGCAAAGATCATCGCAGGGATTTTGATCGTTAGTACTGATACGCCTAGAAGTTTTAGAACTAGTAGTTGTAGGCCGTGAAAGGGTATATTTACTAGGTTGACTGAATCCTTCGATAGCGAATTAGTTATCGCAAGCGTGTTGATTTCGCTTTGAGTCAGGCCGCCGGGTGCGTATAGTCCAGCAAGTGCAATTGCAGCGGCGAAAATTATGACCAGAACGGTATAGCCGATGGCGTAGCGCCATTTGTAGATAAATGAATTTATAGCTTTTTGGTTCATTGGTCTAATTGTACCACCTACTCGTGCTTTCGGTCGAGTGACATAAACCTTAGGCGTTCTGGGTGGAAGTAGAGCTGAACCTTGCCAACGGGACCGTTACGGTGCTTGGCGATAATCAGGTCGGTAATGTTCTGAACTTCGGGGTTGTCTGGTTCGTAGTAGCTTGGTCGGTAAATAAAGCTAACGATGTCGGCGTCCTGCTCGATCGATCCAGATTCACGCAGGTCGGATAGCTGCGGTATCGGTGGTGTGCGAGTTTCGACTGATCGCGATAGCTGACTTAAGGCAATTAGCGGTACGTTTAGTTCCCTGGCAATTAGCTTTAGACCACGAGAGATTTCTGAGACTTCTTGAACACGGTTTCCGGCATGATTACCAGAGGCCTGCATGAGTTGTAGGTAGTCGACGATAATTAGGCCGAGTTGAGACTCGTGATTTTTGCGACGAGCCTTGGTCCTCATCTCGAGCACAGACAGTCCTGGCGTGTCATCGATGAAAATTGGTGCTTCGGCTAGTTCGCCGGATGCCTCGCTTAGTTTCAGGAAGTCTTCGTCGGATAGTTTACCGGTACGAATATTCCATGAGTCAACATTGGCGGCATCGGCGAGCATTCGGTCAACCAGCTGCTCTTTGCTCATCTCGAGACTAAAGAATAATACGGGTTTTTTCTCGATAGTGGCGACGTTGTAGGCCAAGTTGGTCACCAGTGTTGTTTTACCCATGGCAGGACGTGCCGCCAGGATGATTAGGTCGGAGCGCTGCAATCCGGCGGTCATGTTATCTAGGTCGCGGTAGCCGGTGCGGATGCCACGCAGCTCGCCCTTGTTTTTGTGCAGCTCTTCGATGCGGTCAAAACTCTCCATTAGGATGCTGTCGATGCTGACAAGGTCTTGTTTGATTGATTGGTCGGATACGCTGAATAGTTCGGCTTCAGCTTTTTCTAGGAGCTCCTGCGTAGTGGTTGATTCGTCATAGCCTAGTTCTGAGATATCGGCACTAGCGTGGATTAGTCGTCGTCTAATTGCCTTTTGAGCAACCATTTCGGCATAAGTGGCAGCGTGGGCTGCAGTTGGTACGTAGTTAGTGAGCTCGGTCAAGTAGGCAGAGCCACCGATTGCGTCGAGCTCGTCCTTGCGTTTTAGCTCATCAGTTAGCGTCAGTAGGTCGACGGGTTTGTGCTTCTCAAATAGGCGGATCATTGCGCCAAATATAATGCCGTGGTTTTTGTCATAAAAATCTATAGCCTTGACGTTTTCTGACACGTCGGCCATGACCTCTTCGTCGATCAGAACAGCGCCAATCAGGCTCTTTTCGGCGTCTAAATTTTGTGGTGGTATCTTAGCGGTCCGCTTGTCTGTCATGCTGTCTCCTCCAGGCTAACTTCTTCTCCGCCGCCCATCATTGCGGCTACTGCGGCTAATTTATCATCGGTTGGCGGTTTTTTTCCGCTTACAATATCAATATCTATCATATCACCAAGCGTTGAACTTATCACGCCAGCAATAATTTGCATGTTTTTGGCCTCTTCTAGTTTCTTTTTGCCAAAAGCAGTGCCTGAATAGATAATTATCTTGCTGTCGGCTATATCGTAGCCACACTTAGCAATAAATCCGTAGGTAGTTGGTGATTCCTTCCTAATAGACTCGACGAAATCGCTCCAGCTGAATTTATCGATAGATATAGACGGAGCGGCTGGTTTTTTGGGTGTAACTTTGTAGTCAACCACGGGCTCTTTGATCTCTTCGGGTTCGGGTTTCTTGACAGTTTCCTTGGGTGTATCTGTCGACTTTGCTACGACAGGCTTTGGTGTGGGCACTCTAGTCGGCTGTGGTGCTGGTGCTTTGACTTGCTGGGCTGGTAGAGTTGGCTGAGCAAGGCTAGTCAAGACCGACAGTAGCTTTATCTCGGCAAATGAATGCGATGGCACGTCTACGAGCTGACTCATGAGTAATGTTAGCTCTGGCTTGTCGGTGAGTTGGTCCCGGCAAGATTTTAATAATTGTGCGACAATTGTCTGAATTGAGGCGCCTGATTTGTTTAGCTGATCTAATAGTCCGACAATCGACGCAACGTCGCCTTGTTGATAGGCAGAAACGAGTGAACCGATTTGCGAAGAGTCGGCTAGGCCTAGGCTGGATATGACAATTTCACTAGTGAGCGTATTGTTTTGATCGACAAGACTAGACAGTTGGTCAAGGATGCTTATGCTGTCACGAAAGCCACCGTTACCCCGCTCGGCAATAAGTTCGGCAGCAGTTTTATCTAGCTTAAAGCCTTCGCTTTTGGCAATATGAATCAGGTGCTTGGCAATGATGCTACTAGTTATTGGGTGGAAATGAAATTGTTGAACTCGGCTCAGGATGGTTGCGGGTAGTTTGTCGGCATCGGTAGTCGCCATGATAAAAACAATATGTGCTGGCGGTTCCTCAAGAGTTTTAAGTAGTGCATTAAAGGCCGACCTTGATAGCATGTGGACTTCGTCAATGATGTAGATTTTATATTTGGCAGAAACTGGAGCAACACGAGATTTGTCGCGAAGATTTCGGATGTCATCTACGCCATTGTTGCTAGCGGCGTCGATCTCAATAATGTCGATGTGGCTGGTCTCGTCGCTGTATGGTAGGCCGTTGATCTCGTGGGCCAGTATCCTAGCAACGCTAGTTTTGCCGGTGCCGCGAGGACCGCTGAGCAAGTAGGCGTGGGCTATTTTGCCTTTCTCTAGGGCGCGCTGAAGAATTGACACGATGTGATCCTGCCCAAGTACATCCTTAAGTTTTAGGCTGCGATATTTACGATACAGCGCTTGGCTCATACTCCCCTGCTCCTCATATCCTTATTCTATCAGAAAAGCAGCATTTGTTCACTGGGTAGCTCGATGCTGGCGCTGTTGTCGGCTGGCGACGCATGGTAGCCTATGAAATCTTTTAGGTTATATGCCAACAGTCTATCATCGTGCTCGATTATAGCGGCACTACCGATAATTGCACGGGTCTTTCCTATTAGGAGCGGCTGTTCTTTGATGATGGACAATAATCCTAGATCTAGGTTGTCAGACTTGAAATACTCCGAGGTGGTGATTATCTCTGCGCTACTAAATTTCACGCCAATGTTAATCTCGATGCGATCTTTGGTTGCCATAAGCTCTGCAGTAGCGGCCGACTCGTCTAGCAGAGTTTTAAGTGCGGCTAGTTTTTTGCTAGATGTTACGTGCTCGACAATACCATCTAGTTTGGAGATGCTTGCTTCGTATTGTCTGGCAACTAGTGCGCTTGGAAAAGTCTCTAATTTAATAGCTAATCGCGCTCCCTGTTCTAGAATTCGTCGGATGCCGCGACTTTCTTGAGAGATGCCAACTTTGATAAGTCCGGGGCTAAAGTATACCAAATAGACAAAGTGTGGCCTTTGGTTGATAGCTTCCTGCTGTTTTGAAACGGTAGTCGCGTTGTAGAATGCAGGATTAAATCCAGTGAGATTGCGACATTTTACGCATTGATCGTATTTACTGTCCACGATCGCATGATCGGCACATGGTTTTTGCTTCATCTGGTCAAAATCTACCCAGCCTGTGCAGTAGCGCTTGGATAGATCGAATTGTAGTGAGAGTTCTCGATCTAAGATAGCATGGCGGGCTATGCCGCTTTCAGTTTCGGCGTCAATGAAGTGATTTCCGTCTGCATCGAACCCGGTGTAGCTAAGCAAGAAATTGTCAGGAAGTTCCGTCATGGTCTACGACTATAGTGCGGCTTCGACTGCTGCCCAAACGGCATCAGGGTTGTCGGCTGGGACGATTATTGTCACCTGTCCACCTAGGTCAATCTTGAAGTAGGTAACGCTAGCAAGTAGTATGCGGTATTCGCGGCCACCAGCCTCTACGTAATAAATTCCATCGTGCTGTACTAGCGTACCGATGAGCTGCTTTCGCTCGACTGGGCCAATTTGCTTGTAGACAAATCCGCCATCGTCGGTAATGGTTAGTTTGAGTAGGTCGCCTTCGACTAGTTTTGACTTGCTGGCGTAGTTGGCTGGGACTGGATAAGTCTTGCCATCAGGACCAAGCATCATTTGTCCGTCAAAGATACCTTCGATGACTTTGCCGCTAACATCTTCTATTGAAGATCTAGGTGTGACAGCCCTGTCGTCATCTCCGATGACGCTAATTAGCAGCTCCTTGGCTGCAGCTAAGCTGGTTTCGGCCTCTTGAATCAGGGCCTTTAGCCGTTTGACTTGTTTTTCTGGTAATTCAGACATAGTGGTTCTCGCATTCCTTTTTGTCTATTTTTTACAAAGTATTAACCCAGATATATCATAGGTGGGCCATAGTTGTCAACATATTAATCGTCGTTTCCACAGCCCTAACTGATACAAACCCAAAACTGTTGCAAATTTTACTTTGCAAAATAAAATCCGTCCATGTATATGGGCGTGCTATAAAACAAAAACCGCCCATTGCTGAGCGGTGAATGTTGTTACAAATTGGCGTTACGAGTGAACTTAAGCAACCTCTACGGTTGCACCAGCAGCTTCTAGGGCCTTCTTAGCTTCTTCAGCTTCGTCCTTAGAAACCTTTTCCTTGACTGGTGCTGGTGCACCGTCAACGATAGCCTTAGCTTCGCCTAGACCTAGGCCAGTCACCTCTTTAACTGCCTTGATCACAGCAACCTTCTGAGAACCTGCGTCCTTTAGGGTTACAGTGAACTCAGTCTTTTCTTCAGCAGCGTCACCAGCTGGGCCAGCAGCTGGGCCTGCAACTGCAACAGCAGCTGCAGCAGGCTCGATGCCGTACTCGTCCTTAAGGACGTTCTTTAGTTCGTTTACTTCAAGAACTGTTAGCTTAGTCAGTTCTTCTGCAAGCTTCTTAATATCAGCCATGATTGACTCCTTTAGTTGTTAGAAATTAATACTCGAATTTTCGAATATAATCCCAAACGATGAAATTATAGTTATTATCTTGATTACTAAGCTTGTGCTTTAGCTTCAACACCGTCCAGCAAGCCATGAAGGTTGCCAGAAAGAGCGTTGATGGTATCGTGCACAGGTGAAAGCAGCTGAGCGATGGTCTCGGCAATGAGCTGGTTCTTGCTTGGAAGTCCAGCCAGAGCTTTAACATCGTCGGCGCTAAGTGCTAGGCCTTCGCCAGAGAAACCACCAGCTAGGATTAGCTTTGGGTTTTCTTTGGCAAAAGTGTTTAGTACTTGAGCGGATGCCACTTCGTCATCTGCACTGATTGCATAGATTAGCTGGCCGACAAGAGCTGATGTGTCAGCTTCTTTGTAAGTTTTGACTTCGCCAAGGGCAACACGTACAAGACGGTTTTTGACCACCTTGACAGTAACGCCTGCTTCGCGAGCAGCTTTTCGTAGTTTCTGCAGATCAGCAACGGACAGGCCGTCGTATGATGCAAATGCTGTACCTTTAGCCTCGGTTAATAGCTGGGTAAGCTCAGCAACCAAAGTTTGTTTCTTATCGCGTGAAATTGCCATAAAGATCCCTTCTTTGATTGGTTATAGTTTAACGCCAATTTGTTAACGTGCGGTAATGTGAGAATTTTGAGACATAAAAAACGTCTTTGATTCTCGCACTACCAAAGACGTATTATGAAAAATGTATTTTTTCACACCTCGGTGGCATTTTTATACCTTGCTTTCGCTTGGTCGCCACTGTCTTTGGTAATGTTCTAGAGTATTGTAGCACAAACTACAACAAAAAAGCAAGACAATACCGTCGTTATGTCTGATATTGACTATCTTTTTTAACTAAAAATATATGAAAAGGCTTATGCGGCGTGGTTCGTCTTTCCTGTAGCTGAGTCAATCATTGCACAGTCGGTGTCGAATATCAGTAGTGATAATTCTAGTATTATGTATGGACTATAAGAAGAGTATTGTTTACGAATCCTTATATAAATAAACCCCCTGCACGAGGGGGTTTATGGTTTTTCTAGGTGAGTAACCTAGGCAGTGTAATCAACCTTGATACCAGGGCCCATGGTTGTGGTGATACTAACGTTCTTGACGTAGACACCCTTGATGCTTGATGGCTTCTGGGCAGCTAGGCTGGTAAAGAATGCGTTAGCGTTGTCGCCTAGCTTAGCGGCACCAAACGATACCTTGCCGATGCTTAGGTGAACGATAGCCTGCTTGTCGACACGGTATTCAACCTTGCCGGCCTTAGCTTCCTTGACGGCTGTAGCTACGTCTGCAGATACTGTGCCGCTCTTTGGGTTTGGCATAAGCCCGCGTGGACCAAGGAGCCTGGCGTACTTGCCAAGTCGTGGCATAAACTGAGGGGTTGCTACTAGGATATCGAAGTCAACAACTTCCTTATCTAGCTGTGCGATGAATGTCTCATCGCCAACTACATCAGCACCAGCTTTTTTAGCTGCTTCGTGTTCTGACTCTGGTGCAAATACAGCAACACGGATGTTCTTGCCGGTACCGTGAGGTAGGGCTACGGTTGTACGAATGTTCTGATCAGCCTGGCGTGGGTCGACACCTAGGCGAACGTGAACTTCAACGCTAGCGTCAAACTTAGTTGGACTAGTCTTGGTTGCTAGTTCGATAGCTTCGGCTAGTTTGTAAGTTTTTGAGGAGTCAACACTCTTTGCTAGCTCGCGGTACTTCTTGCCACGGCGCTCAATCTTTGGTCGAGTGATTGGCTTTG
Organism: Candidatus Saccharibacteria bacterium UBA6209; assembly: GCA_002421965.1. Taxonomy (GTDB): domain Bacteria; phylum Patescibacteriota; class Saccharimonadia; order Saccharimonadales; family Saccharimonadaceae; genus Nanosynbacter. The sequence continues at coordinate 32,503 of DISN01000008.1, read as the reverse complement.
GTCCCTTTTTGGTGTGCACTTCAGCGTCCTCGTCCTGAGGTGTGGTGTCGCCTGCTTCTTTGCGAGCTTCCTTGTCGGCCTTTTCCTCGGCTTCATCGATTGCTTTTTGGCTACGCTTGCCTGATTTAGCAACAACAGCTTCGCGGTTAGCGACGACTTCTTTGTCTTCATCTGGCTTGTCGGTTGGCTTGGCTGCGCCAGCGATAGCTGCTTCGATTTCAGCAATAGTATTCTTTTCTGTTACTTCTAGCTTTAGCTCTTTTGCTTCAGCTAATAGATCGGCTTTCTTTGCCATAATGGGTAATTTGATCCTTTCTGTGGTGCAAACGGTTTTTTAGACCTCCCAACATTGATATATTTGTACTTATTATTGTAGCATACTCGGTTGATTTTTTCAATATCCGGCCGCCCTGCCCTTAGTTTTAATTTGGTAATAATAACCGGGTTATTGATTAGACATCCAAGCTCATTTCTTATATCATAAGATGTATGGAAACAACTATCTCAAACATCAAAGCAAGGCAAATTTTAGACTCTAGGGGCAACCCTACGGTAGAAGCAGACGTTGTGCTGTCTGACGGCACCATCGGACGCGCAGCTGTCCCTTCTGGCGCTAGTACTGGTGCATATGAGGCACTAGAGCTTCGCGATGGCGGAACGGAATATGGTGGCAAGGGTGTGCTCAAGGCGGTTAACAATGTCGAAACTGCTATTCGTGGCGCGCTTGTCGGCCAGTCTCCTTTTGACCAAGCAAATATTGACGGTATTATGATTAGCTTGGATGGGACAAAGGACAAGTCTCAGTTGGGTGCAAACGCTGTATTGGCCGTGAGCCTGGCTGTGGCGAAGGCTGCGGCTCAGTCAAGGTCTCTGCCGCTTTACAAATACATTGGTGAGATTTCAGGAACTGACGCCAGCGAAATGAGCCTACCAATGCCAATGATGAATGTCATGAATGGTGGCGAGCACGCCAAGGGTGCGACGGATATTCAGGAATATATGATTATTCCAATCGGTGCCCAGAGCTTCGCAGAGGCTATTAGAATTGGCGCCGAGGTATTCCACGCGCTAGCTAAGGTATTGGATGAAGAAGGTTACCCCACGACTGTTGGCGACGAGGGTGGCTATGCTCCTAGGGTTAAGAACGGCAACTTAGAGCCGATCGGACTGGTGCTTCGAGCTATCGAGCGTGCTGGGTACAATCCTGGCGGTGATGTTGCGCTAGCTCTGGACGTAGCAGCAAGCGAATTTTACAAGGACGGTATTTACAACCTGGCGACCGAAAACCGCACGATGTCAGCTAATGAATTGATTGATCTGTATCAAAAAATGGCAGCTGACTACCCACTACTTTCAGTCGAGGACGGTTTGGACGAAGAGGACTGGGCAAACTGGCGTGAGCTAAACAATCGAACCGGAGCGGACCTACAGTTGGTTGGTGACGACCTGCTGGTTACAAATACTGAGAGGTTAGAGCGCGCGATCAGCGAAAGTTCGGCTAACGCTATCTTGATTAAGCCAAACCAAATCGGCAGCCTAAGCGAAACTATAAAGGCAGTCAAGATGGCCAAGGCGGCTGGCTGGCGAACAGTCATGAGTCACCGATCTGGTGAGACCGAAGATACGACTATTGCTCACCTGGCTGTCGGACTTGGCACTGGTCAAATCAAGACTGGGTCTCTATCGCGATCTGAGCGAATTGCCAAGTACAACGAGATTCTACGAATTGCCGAGGAAAACCCTGAACTAACATTGGCTCGTCCGTTTGGAGTAGAGTAAATGTCTGGCAAGCTAATTCTTATTCGACATGGTGAGTCTGAGTGGAACGCTCTTGGTAAGTGGACCGGTTGGACTGATGTAAGTATTACCGAAGAAGGCGCAAAGTTATCGCGTGAGCTTGGTGGCAGGCTCAAAGATTTTTCTGTCGATGTCGCCTATAATTCTGAATTAAAGCGTACAAAAGAAACGCTTGATGCTGTTTTGGATGGCCTTGGCCAGTCAGACGTTGAGCGACGTGAGTCTGGTGCGATTAACGAGCGAGACTACGGTGTTTTTACTGGCAAACTAAAAGAACAAGTCAAGGAAGAGATCGGCGATGAAGCTTATCTACTGCTGCGCCGAGGTTGGGACCGCCCAATTCAGGATGGCGAGTCACTAAAGGATGTGTATACTAGAGTTTTGCCATTTTACGAGCAAGAGATCGTTCCAATGTTAAATGAAGGCAAGAACGTGATGATTGTCGGTCATGGTAATTCCCTGCGCGCAATGGTTAAGTATATCGACGGCATATCTGACGACGACATTAGCTCGTTTGAGTTTGGCCACAATCAGGCACTTGTGTACGAGGTCGATGAGAGCGGCCATCAAAGTTCAAAAATTACCGTTGGGCTGTAGAATTAGTCGCGAATAACCTCAATTTCATCGTCATCATTGATGGCGATGATTTTTGATGGAATGTTATTTGTGATGGTTCCGCCATCTACGTAGATGTCGACAAGGTCGCCAAAGTAGGCTATGGCTTGGCCGATATTCGTGGCTGGCTCATGACCTTCTGTGTTGGCACTTGGCGCTATCAGCGGTCCGGTCGAGTTAATTAATTCAGCTAGAGATGAATTTTTAACAAGGCGAAAGGCTAGAGTTTTATCTTGTCGCTTTAGGTGGGGCAAGAAGTCATCTGGGACGAGTAGAACTATAGTTGTTGGTCGTTCTTTGAGTAGGTCTAGATAGTAATCTTTGTGACTAGCAGATAGTCCGGGTATGTGATCGATGTCGGACACTAGAATTATGCAGCTTTTTTGGGGATTACGGTTTTTTTGCTAGATATAGCTTACTGACAGCGCCCGGATCGACGGCCCTGGCTAATATGCCGTAAATTGTATCAGTTTTGGCTACTATAAGGCTTCCCGCTAGTAGGGCATCTTTTGCTAGGCTGATGTCTGTAAGCTGTTTCATGATCAACGATTAGTCTAGCACCTATCTGGTAAAAAATAAATACCGCCCCTTACGAGCGGTATTTGGTGACTAGTAAATTGCTACTATTCGGCAATCTCTACGCCCATAGACCGAGCTGATCCAGCAACAACCTTCATTGCTCCTTCGATGTCGACAGCGTTAAGCTGCCCCATCTTTGCTTCGGCAATTTCTTGTAGTTGCTGCTTAGTTAGCTTGCCAACCTTGTCGGTGTGAGGCTTAGCGCTACCCTTTTGGATACCAGCTTTTTCACGAATCATATCGTCAACTGGCTGACCAAGTGAGTTCCAAGTAAAGGTTCGGTCTTCGTAAACCTGGATGTGAACGATAACATCCTTGCCCATAAGGTCTTTGGTTGCATCGTTAAAAGGATTAATAAAGTCCATCATATTTAGTCCCCACTGACCAAGTGTGGAACCGACTGGAGGTCCTGCTGTTGCACGGCCGGCAGGAATTCGTAGCTTCAAGTTACCAATGATTTTTTTTGCCATCTAAAATTCTCCGAATTTTAATTAATAGTTTATGACTCTTGGCGACTAGTTCACAATCGACCTCAAGTTTGCATTCAGGGTCAAGTATCTGACGCCTGGGTGTGCGTAACATAGAAATTATATAGCAAAAGGTGGTATAATGCAAGCTATGAAAGCCCGTAACCTACTAAGCTCTCAGAGAATTATGAATATGTTTGGTGCGGTCGGCTACAGCCTACTTATCATCAACTGTGCAATAGTAGCTGGAGCAGTCCTTTTGTGGTTAGTAAATAGTGGCTACGGTAATGCTATAGGCTTGCAGCCAGAGGCGCCAGCTGAGACCTATGCGCCTGTAGGCGACACTGCACCATCCGGTGCGCTGTCTGTCGTCCTAGACATCATTGCTTATACGATAGCCATAGTTATGGGGCTAGCGGTTATTTTTGTATCGATTACTCTGCCCTACTGGCTTGGACGGGTTGGTTCGTACTGTATAAAAAGAATTGCAAACTTATTTATCGAGGTGCTGACACCTGCGATGTTGCTTCTAGTTAAGGTTATAGCCAATGGGCTGATAGCTGTGCCAATTTTAGTGATAGTTGCCGCTGACATAAAAAACATACCAGTCCTGCTGTTTGTGTCAGGACTGGTACTGGTTACTCTAATTATGTTCTTGCTACAGCACTACCTGGCAAAGATGAACAATCTTGAGACCAAGGATATCTGGTAGTAGCTAAACTTTCTTGACCTGAAGTGCGTCAAGCTCAACAGAGGTGTCACGGCCAAACATGCTGACCATAACCTTGATCTTGCCCTTGACGGCATCGATTTCTGCTACTGAACCATCGAAGCCCTTAAATGGACCGTCGACGATAGATACAACTTCACCTTCGCTTAGGTCGATTTGATGCTTTGGCTCCTCGACGCCCATGCGCTTTTTGATCTTTCGCATTTCGCTTTCAGACACTGGTGTTGGCGTTGTGTCTGCACCAACAAAGCCAGTTACGCCAGGAGTATTGCGGATAATATACCAAGTTTCATCAGTTAGTTTCATCTCGACTAGCACGTAGCCCTGGAAGATCTTGGCGTCAATAACTTTGCGTTTACCGTTTTTGATCTGAATTTGCTTTTCTTTTGGCACAATACAGTCAAAAATCTTGTCAGCCATGTCGACTGCGTTGATTCGCTGTTTAATGCTTTCAGCTACCTTTTCCTCATAGCCGCTGTATGTGTGGATAGCATACCACTGGCGACTGTCGTCATAACGATGTTTTGACATATATTCTCCTTACCTCAAAATTAGCTCAAATAGTTGATTAAATCCAAAGTCCAGCAGCAAAATTAAAACTACAAAAATTGCAGAAAATATTAGTACTGCTAGGGTCATTTTCCAGGTAGCGCCTCTGGTTGGCCAGCGGACTTGCTTTAGCTCTACCCATGCACCACGCAAATAGTTGCCAAATGCCTTGAACGGATTTTTAGTTTTGGCGTTAATGTCGCGCTTAACGACAGCTGACTTCGCCCTAGTCTTTTTAGTGGCCACGCTCTTGACTACCTTTTTGTCGGCGGTCTTTTTCTTAACGATTTCTTTTTTAGGTGCATCATCACTCGCTTTTATGCGACGAATGCTCGTTTTTTCTGACGTTACCGATGCTTTTTTAGCCATTTAGCTCTCCCAATTTAAAAAGTCTGCTTTCACAGACTGTCAAGTAACACTATATATGTTGCCAGATAAAATTGCAAGCATGGACCCTGTTTTGCTATGATTGTATCAGATGATAACGCTTATACTTATCCAACTAAATTTGATTGCAATGTCGGCGTTGATATTCACCTCATATAAACTGGTTCACGCTCACAAGCATTATAAATTTAAGGACTCACCTGCCAATAATCTACAAGTAAAAGACTTGCCGTCGGTCAGCGTCTGTCTGCCTGCGCGCAATGAAACTGGGTCGATGACGGAGTGTCTGGAGAGCGTGCTTGCTAGTGACTACCCCAAGATTGAGATTATTGTACTTGATGATGAGTCTAGCGATAATACGTCGAATCTAATTAAGGCTTTCGCACACTCTGGCGTGAGATTTGTCCAGGGCTCGCCGCTGCCTGATGGTTGGCTAGGTAAAAACTATGCACTGCACACGCTCATGGAGGAGGCTAGCGGTCAGTACATACTGTTTATGGATGTCGATACGCGACTATCGGTGTCGACCATTAGCAAGCTTGTGGATCATGCTGTAGCGACCGGTCACGGTATGGTGTCGGTTATACCGCAGCGCTATGATACCTATCGGCCGAGTGCTTGGTTGGGTACGCTAAGGTTTTTCTGGGAAATTGTACTAGGCTCGGCTCGTCGACCAGGCTCATCGGCCGCATTATGGATGGTCAAGCGGCGTGCTCTGGAGGAGATGCAGGGATTTGCTCCGCTTCATGATCAAGTTCAGCCCGAGGCCTATATTGCGCGTGATTTTGTGAGCAAGGACAGCTATTCTCTGGTTGTCAGCAACGAATCCCTTGGTGTTAGCTTTGCGAAGAAATGGTCTTCTCAAGTGGAGTCGTCTAGGCGTATGTTGCTGCCAACTTTCTACAACTCGACAGCTAGTGCATTTGTCGGCGGCGGTATAATTTTAAGTATCATCTTGTCGCAAGCTGCTTGGGTCGTACTAGCAATCGAGGGCAACTGGCCATTATTTGCGGTTGAATTTTTGTTAGGCATAATGCTGGCCGGAGTTGCTATCGGCTACTTTAGGCTTGCCTGGAAGAGTCGCTGGATTGTCGGAGTTATATTTGCACCAATCGTTGCTTGGCAAGAACTCTTGCTGCTAGTCTCTAGTGCTGTTGGCTATAAAACTGGTACTATCACCTGGAAGGGTCGTCCAATTAAACGACCTACTAAAAAATCCATGGTTGATATCTAATCTAGTTCGATTTTGGTAGCTTAAAACTAAACTTTGATCCGTGATTGATCCGGCTCTCAACATCAATCTTGCAGCCTAGTTTTTTAGCTAGCTTTGCCGATACGTAGAGGCCCAGTCCAGTGCCATTGGTCTCTCTGGTGCGATAATCTTCAGCACGGTAGAACCGCTTAAATATCTTGCCTATATCGGCTTTTCGGATACCAATACCGGTGTCGGACACGGCGAACGTAACGTTTTCCTTGTCGGCGCTAATATGTAGCGTCACCGATCCCTCCTGAGTGTACTTTATGGCATTAGTTATGAAGTTCTGAAGTAGCTCTTGTAGGTATAACCTAGAGACGTTAACCTTGCCTAGGCTGCCAGTAATATCTAGGTTCAGGACAAGCCCCTTCTGTTCAGCCTGAGGCGAGTAGTTGTGATGTAGCGAATGTGCTAGATCGCGAACATCAATTTCCTCGGCTTCATCAGATGTGCCACGTTCAGCGCGCGATAGTGTGCTTAGGTCGTTGATCATTTTTGACAGAAATAGCACTTGCTTGTGCGCCTCGGAGACGGCTTTTTTTGCCTGTTTACCTAGGTCTCGTTCAATAAATAACTCTGCGTTATCCAGCGAGCCTTCGGCTATCGCTACTGGTGTGCGTAGTTCATGGCTAACAACGCTTATAAATTCATCCCTCTCTTCCTCTAGGCTTTTCATGCGAGTAATGTCGCGGATGATAAATACGTAGCTATCGATTTTTTTGGCGCTTGATTCGGTACCTTGAACTGGGGCAAACGTCGCCTCTAGTCGCAGCATATCTTCATCGCCTATACGCATAATTACATCGTCACGCTTACGAATTGAGCTACTTTTTGACAATTCATCAAATACATCGATCGGCCCATCATTGATAGTCTCGAGCTTTATTAACTTGTTGATCATTTGCCCGGCTATATCGTCGTTGGTGTCGAGGATATTTAGAGCTGCAGCGTTGTAGGTTTTAACTATGCCCTTTTGGTCGATACTAAATACTGCATCAACGAAGTTGTTGATTAGCATCTGAGCACGCTTTCGCTCCGTACCTTCACGGGCGCGACTGCGTTGCAGTTCTAGATGCGAGGTCATTTGTTGCTGATACAGCAGTGCAATCACAAGCGAGGTAATTATAACTGTGGTCATAGTTAGGCCACTAACGACCGCCCAAGACCAGTTACCTGGCTCTAATATCAGGGTATCGACTATTGTTACCAGCACTAGTGTAAATACGCCATACATAAGTCCGCTTTTGCCTAAAACCGCAAAGGTTGCGATTAGCAGCAGCACAATGTAGCTAACCAACGGAGTAGTTGTGCCGCCAATTAGCCAAATTTGTAATGTAGCTAGGGTGTAATAAAGTGCAATTTCGATTACGCTGCCGGTATGGGTCCGTTTATTAACACCCAGAAAGGTGAATAGACCAAGTGCTGCCCACGCAACTATTAACACTAGAAGTGCGACGTTGCTGTGATTAAATGATGAGTGTGCAGCCGGGATAACACCAAAGTAGACTAGCAGGCCGTATGTGGCCATAGATAGCGGTACAGCAAGCGCACCAAACCTAAATATATGTCTTGCATTTAAGATCTCTTTGCTTGCAAAGTCCTTGCTAGTAAGCCTCACGACACCCTCCCCTTTCACGCGTTTGTATTAGTAGGTATAGACGGAAAATGTATCTTTACTATTGCCGTCCGATGTTAGGTCAACTGTAAATTTGACATTTTCGCCACCAATACTACTCGTTGTTTGGTCGCATATCATCTCCCTCGTAATCGTTATGCTTGTGATTATATAGCAAAACAGTGTTTTTTACTACACGTTGGGGCTGTGGTTCTTGAGTTCACGACGGTACTTTATGTAGTTTGGCTCATAGGTTTTGACGAGTTGCCAAAAGTCGTCGGAGTGGTTCATAAATTTAGTGTGTGAAAGCTCATGTATTAATACATAGTCTATGAGCTCAAAGGGTAGCTTCATTAATGAGATATTCATGCTAATTGTGCCAGTTGATGAGCAGCTACCCCAGCGGCTACTGGCATGAGTTAGCTTGGTGCTGCTATAGCTAAAGCCATACTTTTCTGCCAGATGCTTCAGTCTCCTGGGTAGGTAGCTTTTGGCTTCTTTTCGTAGAGCCTTGACGATATGTTCGCGGATCTCCTGCTGAAACTTGGCAGAAGCTAGTTCGGATTCGTCCGGCGTGCTGACAAATATCGTAGTGCCCGTGGTTGTCACACTCGAAGTAGTTGGTTTGGTCTGTATTACCAGAGAGTGGCTTTTGCCGATAGATTGGCTCGTATCGTAAAGCGTCCGCTGCTCGCTGATCATTTTGCGAATCTCTGACCTAGAGCTGTTTATTAGTGCCACAATGGCGAGTCTTGGGGTAAATTTTGGTGCCGACACTCGCAGACTGCCGTTTGGTGCGACTCTTATGGATATACGAGACGATTTTGGGATAACTCTGACGGTTATCTCACCAAACTCTGCATCATTTATTTGTCGCATAGTGTTATGCTTTTCGCTGTACAGGCATGGACTCTCTTTTTTGAGCAACTAGCGCAGTTTTTTCACGGTTTCTAGTTTCTACTAGGTGTTTGAGGACAGTTCGGGCTTGGGTGGCTTGAGTGTGTCGGCCGCTGATAACGACGTAATTTTCTTTGTCAGCTGGCGGCTCAAAGGCTTGGGCTCGCAGCTTATATTCTTTGGCCGTCATAGTCTTTTGGGCTCGTTTTCTAGCAATCTCTGGTTCGGTCTGGACCCAGACAAACAGTACTTTGTAGCCTCTCTTTTGGCAAAACCTAACTAATGAGTCACGCTCTTCTTTGTGATCCAGATTGCCCTCAAATAGTATCGCCTGGCGAGACTTCATAATTTCATGCAGGACATCTGCTGCCATGACAGTGCCGTCCTCGGGATGTTTAACAAAACCCAGAAAGTAGCCCTCATTAACAACGGGCATATTAAAATTCTCGGTAAAAAGTTTAGCAAAATGTGTTTTACCAGTACCAGGTTGGCCGATCATCGCAATGACATACGGCACAGACAAACTCAGCGACTTCATAGGGACATTGTATCAAATATGTTGCAATATTGCATAGCCACCACTTGACACATTAAATTATGTATGATATAATTAAAGGACATGCAGTTGGAACCCTGCTTTCTCACCGGTATCTGTTGTGATATTCATTGACCATCGACCCAAGAAAAACAAGATGTTCAGCCGTAACAGTGTCGATTGGTAGTGATTCGTCTAATTTGAACCATAGCGTGCCCTTGCCTTTTATATACGGCTGCAGCTCGGCAACCAGCTCTGGGTTCCTGGTGATGGGACATATCACCACAATATCTCTCGAGCCGCTGATAAATACCATCGCACGTTTATTGGGGTCTGGCTTGTAGCCGATAACACCATAGCTAAGTACTTCATGTGCATCTGGCAACCTGGCAACCGCTCAGCCACAAGCTTACGCAGCTCGTCGAAGTGACCCCTGGCCTGTTCAGGGATGTTTGCTGTGTATTTATTGACGTCGTTGATATGGATATTATACGCTTCGTCTCGCAATTTAAGACGGGTTTTAGCCGTGCCTGGTCTCTAACGACTCCTTGATTCGTCTCCAGCTCGGTATGCATTAATGACGGCTACTTATCGTTATCGATTGTCGGCAGAACGACAGTGATGAGTTCTTCGTCTGATTTTTGATGTTCGTTGGTGCTGGAGCTCGGTTTTGTGGTCGTTCTGAGCTTCTTTCGCCTGTCGGCAATAATCCCAATTACCACTCCGATACCGACGCCAATAGCAAATTCCACATATACATATTATATCACAGTTTGAGTAAATATGCAATAACGGTTACGGTTATCTCTTGGTCAAAACCCCATCGTGCATCTCATATACGGCATCGCAGTATTTTAGCAGGCGCTCGTCGTGAGTGACCATGATTGTGGCTTTGTTGCGCTCGTGGGTTTCTTGCGCTAATCTATCTACGACTTCGAATGCTCTTTTGGTGTCTAGGCTAGCGGTTGGCTCGTCGGCGAGGATTAGCTTGGATTTGCCGTAGAGAACTTTAGCGATAACAACTCGCTGTCGTTCGCCGCCAGATAGGTCGCTTGGGTACTTGTGGGCTAGCTTGTCGATTGATAGCTCCTTTAACAGAGCGTTTAGTTCATCGTGCTTAGTGGCCCTGCCTGCAACTTTGTCGATAAGCTTTAGCTGCTTTTCGACAGTTAGGTATGGCACCAGGTTAGACGCTTGGAGGATAAAGCCAATTTCGTTGAACCTAACCGCCGACAACTCCTTGGCAGATAGCTTAGTGATGTTCGTACCATTGATAATAACGCTACCACTAGATGGGTTTTGTAGTCCGCCGGCTATGGTCAGGAAGGTGCTTTTGCCTGATCCCGAAGGGCCTATGATAGCTATAAATTCACCAAGATGAGCAGAAAAAGTTGTTTTGTGCAGGGCTGTTACCTTTTGGCCAGCCTGAACGAAGGTGCGAGTGACGTTTTCTAGGTTTAGGGCTGGTTTGAGCGCATTCATTATCCGATAGCCTCCACTGGGTCAATTTTTGCAACAGAACGGACAGAGGCTATGCCGCCCAGAACGGCGCAGAGTAGAAATAGTAATGTTATACCGACAAAGAATATTAAGTTGACCTCAAACGGTACTTTGCCGGCTAGCAATAGTCCAGTCACCAGAGATAACGCAAGGCCCGTCAGTAGTCCGGTGGCAGCAATAATTACCACTTGAACCATGACCGATCTGGCAATGTAGGCGCTAGAGATGCCTTCGGCTTTTAGGACTCCAAAGACGCTCTTTTTTTGCATGGTGAGGATGTATATGAAAATCGATAAAACGAAGGCTGCGATGCCAATCAAGAAGCCGATCATTAGGCTAAATGTTAACACTTGGGGTCGATAGCCTGGTAGATTAAATATAAAATCGTCGATGGACTGCCAGTAAATCCGGTCGTTAGTGTACGCTGCTTTTTGGTCGCCCCTCGTGATGAGCGCACTGATGGTCGAGCTGTCACGCATACCTGTCATGCCAGAGGCTTCGCTGGCAACCAGCCTCCAGGTGTCGTGAGACATATAGATAACAGGTGTAGTCTGGAATGTTGATCTGCTGGTGAAGCCAACAACTTTGTATTTATCTGCGACATCCGCCAATGCGATACTGTCACCGATGGCTATGCCTAGTGGCTGAAGTTCATCGCTAAGGACCACTTCATTATCGGCAGATATAGACCTGCCCTCTGATATGTCTGGTGCCAGAAAACTGCCCTGCTCGACGCCGAATAGTGCCACATCCTCGCGACTTTCCGCAATTAACGTAGCGGATCCCACTCCGAGTGGCGCTACATCATCCGATAGTAGGTTGGCGTAGTCCGAACTATACAGTAGAGATCTGCCGATAGTGTCGTTGGCGTTGGCTGACATAATTATGCCGCTAGCTTCCCATTTGTCGAGCGCTCTTGTGTAACTGCTCGCCAGGCCGTAGGCTAGGCCTGTTAAGAAAAAGACCAAGTAGCTGACCAATATGACGACGATGACGATTAGGACAAAGCGTGACTTTTCTTTGAGTATCTCGTTGATTGCTAGAAACATATGAGTCTATTATATTATGGTTTGGCGTTTTCTGGGTGGTTTTGGCTATATTTAGTTCGACTTTAGCCGATTTAGCATTTCTGACAGCTGGTCAGTTAGCTACTTAGGGCACTACGCCTGGTAATTACATCGAGTATGCTTTGATACCACCAAATTTGGTCGTCGTGTTTCTTTGGCAGAGGCTTCAGGATGATTACCGAACCTATTGTTGCATAGCTATTTTTTTCAAGAACAGGTCGAGTGGTCAATGATCTTAATATGCTTACATTTAGCTATGCATCTAATATTCTAAGGTGATTTTATCTTCTCCTGGTGATAGAACAGCTCTACGTCCGATAGGTAGAATAATTTGCGGATCAGTATGTCCAAAATCTACGTTTTGAACAATCGGAATTGTTTTGTTGTACTCACGAACGACAGATATTACCGTTTGCCTTTGATCCTCTCGATATTTTGCCTTTTGTTCAGTGTTATTTTGCTGCGTGAAGTCCCAGCCTTTTGGTCGGCCAACCATGACTCCTGTAAGCTGATCAAACCAGCCACGTTCACCAAGCCCAACCAGTAAATAACGCACGACCCAATGTGGAGGTATATTTTCGGCTGACTCAAGAAACAGAATCCTACCTGCCATATCCTCGGTTTTTGGCAGATACTTTTCGGCCGCAACCTGCGCTACCATACTCTCGATACACCCGCCCCATAGTAAACCGCTTGTGTCCTGATCGCCGTCCCAAGCCAGTCCGTCATTTTCTTCGAGCAAGCGCTGTTTGTCTAGAGATTCCTTATCTGCCCAGTCAAGTCCAATGTCGTTGTATACCGGGCTACCACTAGTCGTAAGCGTTCCACCGTCAAACAATGCTTTATTGAGGGACTCTACGGTAATATCCATCATATTTTGCTGCATGGCAAACTGCGTCATAATACAACCACCATAGTATGATGGTATACCAAGGTTCGATAGATAGACATGTAAATGAGTATTATCGCTAAACCCAAAGAACGGCTTTGGGTTTACTTTAATAACCTCCGGATCAAGGAGCTTGAGGAGTTTTATCTGATCGGTTCCACCAATTGAAGCAATAATCGCTTTTATCTCTGGGTTACTGAAAGCTGCCATAATATCAGTAGCTCTGTCTTGCAGCGATGACCCCATTTGACGAGTCGTCGGGTACTCGACCGGCTCAAGCGTGAAGATATCACGTAGTCGTTCGAGACCAAGGTCTTGTACCCACGGAAAGAGTCCAGGCAAGCCGTTAGAAGGAGATAAAATCGCAACCTTATCGCCTTTTTGAAGTTTGGGCAACGAAATATAAGTATTCACGGTAATTATTATATTCAGCATGGTCATGAAATAAAAGCTTAAGCCTGATTGCTAAAGGCATCAGCACACCGTAACAATATAAATGACACACCTTTGACAGTGTGTCATTTATACCGGCAGGGGCTTCAGGATGATTACCGAACCTATTGTGGTGTAATATGTTTTTCTGAGGAGGGTAAGGATAATGTGTAGCCCTTACCGCCAACATGAATATGGTGGACGTCATCAGCGTTAAAGAGGTCGATAATCATCGAGTTGTCCTATTCCTTTGCACTTCCTCGTTTATTGCTCGGTTGCTTAAAGGCATACCGTAAACCTTTAGTAGCCAGTGGTTCATCTGCAAAGCGCCCAAAAAGATGCAAGTGTGCATGGTCAACATTTTGCCCACCAACAGGGTCAATATTCCAGCCGAGATTAGCGCCATCAGGATTACACTCATCAAGCATGGCTTTGCATTTCTTGATGAGGTCACGCAATTGCGTCCATTCTTCCTCGTTTATATCAAACGGCGTCTTGATGTGGCGTTTCGTAATCATCATGTAGCCGTGCTTGAGTTCGCCGTCCACCATATCCGTAATGTACCAAAGATCGTCTTCATACAATATATTGCAACGCAATATATTGTTCGGTATGCAGAATGGACATGAGTCTCTCACGGTAGTCATAATTGCTAGTATATCAGATACAGGAGGTCTGTTATAGAATAGGGATATGAGTCGTCAACTAGCATCCGAAAAAGTCATTGTATCGGCACCACTATCCTTTAGCGGTTCGGCGCAGCGCATCTGGAAAATTACCAACGTCGAGAATCCTATAACTAAGCTCGCCTTAGCCTTAATTGCAGTACCGCTCATTATGGGTGTATGGATGTTTGTTTTATTCTGGTATTTCGTGATGTATGTACTGTTTGGCGTATTCTTCTTTATCTTTAGGCTGTTTACTCGTAGCAGGCGCAGGAGTAGACAGGATAAGTTGCGTCATCGTGAAGTGCTAGATGCAATCAAGTAAAGATTATGGTGGCGCTTCGAGATTTTAGGGTATACTTGACCTATGACCGATACGACGTCCAGAGATTCTAACAAAAAAAGCCCACTAAAAGGCGCGCTGCTAGCTATAGCTGGACTAACGCTAGTAACCTTATTTGGCTTCTTGTCTCTTATGCTCAGTCTTGTGCTGGCGTATGTGATGATTCCGGACTACGAATCTATCGATGCGGGAGAAAGGATATCTGGCGCTATCGGCTTCATGGGTTTGGTCATTCTATTTATTACTATATTACTGCTTCGTAAGTCTACAAAAGCCGGCAGTCTTCTTAGGTCGTTTCGCGTCGGTTTATGGGTAGGTGTTGGAATATACAGTTTAATCCTGATTGTTGGTATCGGTGGAATAGCCAGTCGATCAATTAGTCAACTATCCGGCACTAGTAACATGTGCATGTCTAGCCCGAAGGATATTCTCTTTAGGACAGAGCAGGCTACTGTGCCAATCGCAACAGACTTCGGTACTGGAACTGCTTTTGCTGTTGGGGACACCCATACATTACTGACTGCTTATCATGTTATCGACGGGGCGGATAGGATCTATGCGAATTATGATTCGGGCGACGTGCAGATAGAAGTTCTTACGGTGGCACCAGAACTAGATCTAGCCTTACTTCGCATACAAGAGCCGGTCGCGGGGTATCTGAACTTAACCAGCAATTATCAACTAGGTGACGAGGTTTATGTGCTTGGATACCCAGATAACGCACTTACGGCTGGTCACGCAAGTTTAACTGGAGGAGTGCTGTCTCGGGTGATTGACCACGACACGCTAACATTAAATATACCAGACGAAGCCGTGCCTCAAAATCTCGAGATGATACAGACCGACGCGATGATTAACCCTGGCAACTCAGGCGGGCCATTAGTGAACCGCTGCGGGGTGGTCGGTGTTGTAAGCTCGAAATCGGATAGCGGTCAGTTAAGTGACTATCTGGGTATCTCTAGTGAACAAGGCATAAACTTTGCCGTTAGTTCAAAGAGTGCTGCCAATGAATTTAATCTAAAGATACTAAACGATTAATTCGCCGATCGTAGATTAGTTATCTTAGAGTGACACATCGCTTCACTGCTGAGCGTCATCGCTCTATCTTAAGTGTCCATTTGCGTGCTAGTAACCCCACCGTATGCTCCTGCAAACGTCGTCTTGTACGTGTTGGCACAGGAAATCCTCCTCATGCAGCACTCGTTCAAACGCTAGGTAGGCCTAAACTATTTCGTTGAAGACCGACTTGCTACCTAATAAAAAGGCGCTCCAAGAGATATACCCTCGGAGAGTCGCAATATTATACAAGACCCTTCAAAAATAAATGTAGCACATAAAATATCGGATGGTCAATATCCCAACCCCTCTACTTTGCAAGAGTTCCTAGCTTCAGTTGGTCAAGTTGCTCTTGAGCCGCTTGACTGTGTGGTGTACCCGAACCAATAGACTGTCCATCCTTCGTTGTACGTGAAGTAAATAGAGTCGTTGCGTCTGTGCCGCAGGCTCGAAGTACTTCATCACCTCCAGGATGGCGATTTATGAAATCGGTAAGTTCATAAACCTGTCCCGAGATAATTGTCCAACAATCGGTTCTTGAGTTATGAGAAGCTACTTCATTTAAAGTAAACGTTTTTGCTTGCTGTTCGGTGGAGGTATTGTTAGGTACTCCAGAGTTCTTATTATTCTGTCTATCGATAAGCACCCATAAACCAAATCCTATCAAAACCAATAGGATCAGTGTGGTCGCCGAGAATATAGCTATACTTTTCTTCATAACGAAGTATGTCCTTTCTCCAGTATAATGAAACTAGATGCATTACTTTTTTAACCGTTACCGTGCATGGATTTTGTTTGTCTTTGTATCTGCCATAAGTATTATACTCTGGCTCATAACATTATCGGGCAGTGTCAGGTCAATGTACCAATTTTTTCCTATACTAGGGGTGCTAGCATGGACAACAATGTGGGTTCACTACGTTGCAGGCTCAATCGGAAAGTCTACAAATGGAAGACGTTTTACAAAGTGGACTGAAGCTGTCGTCTTATTATTGCTAGTCGCGCACCCTGGAATTTTTCTGGTTCAGCGGTTTCTTGATACCGGTCTGCTTCCTCCGGCGAGCTATGTAAGCTATGTCGGCTCGCTGCGCGCATGGGCAGTGGTAGTTGCCATAGCCGCACTGGCCACATTTTTGCTGTACGATGTCCTAAAACGGTTTCGCCGTAAACTCATTGTCCGAGGCATATGGCCATACCTCAGTCTACTACAGGCTGGCGCTATGATAGCCATCTTTGTACATGGATTTACTCTGGGGACGAGCATGAACAGTGCATATTTTGTTTTGTGGTGGATATTCTTGGGAGTATTACTTGCACCATGTCTAGTGCTACAGGTTATTCGTGATTTTCAAGCATCATTCCCCTCAAAGAACTAGAACTTAATAACCCCACTGTTTTTGCCATTGCTTCATCTGATTTATTTCTGTTGTTTGCGCGCTAATGATCGCACTTGCGAGATCTTTAATCTCTTGGTGCTTGGCATTGGCGGCGGCATATTTGGACATCTCAACAGCCTGTTCATGATGAACAATCATTTGCTTGAGGAACTCTTTATCGTATTCCTCGCCTGTTAGTCCTTGTAGCTTATTCTGCATCTCTAACATGTCACCACCCATGTCCATACCAACACCTCCATGGCTACCATGCCCGCCACCCATCGTTTCTTTGTAGCCCCATTCTTTTTGCCATGTTCGCATTTTCATGAGCTCCGCACTTTGACTCTGTATAATATTACTAGCGAGTGTGCGAATCTCCTCATGAGTAGTAGCTGCTATTGCTTGTTCGGACATGTTCAGAGCGCCTTCGTGGTGAGCTAGCATGTCAGCGATGTACGCCTCATCGAAAGCATCTCCCTTTAAGTTTGCATATATATTATCGCTTGCGGGTTTTTGCTTCTTTTCATCTACTGTCGTGTTGCTTGTCTTTAGCGCCCCTTCAGGTACTGGTTTTACTGAAAAAAACACAAAATACCAAACGGCAGCTGCGGCAATCGCAAGTACGACAATCACAGTGATAAATATTTTATTCTTCATATAACCTCATCTAATTTCCTTTAGCTTGTAATTGTTTCATTGTCTGTGTTTCCTCGGTTTGTTTTTTCACGGTCTTGTTCTTGAGATTTATCATCTGACCAAACTGCATACCCTTTAAATACTCTGCGTTTGATATTTCATTTGCACCTTCGTGATGGGTAATCATCAGGCGCAAGAATAGCTTATCTACCGAACTGCCTGTAGCAGATTCAAGCTCACGCAGATCACTGAGGCTTGCCATCCCAGGATGAGTCGGGTACATATCGTGGCCTTCAATCTCAGGAAAATCAGACAGATTGAAATAGGTCTCTTTCCACTCATTCAGCCAATCAGTATACTTTTTAGTATTACTCGATAGTTCTTTACTAATTAACGCTGCCAATTGTCGAACTTCTTCACTTGTTGCATTTTTCTTGGCAATATCCGCCATCTGAACACCTTGTTGGTTATGGACGATCATTTTTCGTGCAAAATCCACATCCATATAGCTATGCTCATTTGGGTTAGATGGCTTCTTACTTTTACTTGCAGCCTGCGTTGTCTTACTCTTCGGAGCTGAAGCTGGCTGGTTTTGCAAAAGCCACCAACCAAAAGCTGCTCCTCCAAACACTAGCACAACGGCAATTGTTGTTACTGTCTTTCGCATATCTTTACCTTCCAGCCTACCGTGCAAGTGGCTCCGGGCTTTTACCTAGATTCCTTGTTATGTAATCTTTTATTTTTTGCTGGTCATAGCTTGCTAGTGCTTCACTCCTACGCCATGAACTCAGCTCTATAGGCGATTTATTCTCAACTCTTGGGGCGAGCACTATTTTTCTAGGCTGAAACTGAGGATCGGAAAACGGTGCAGTTAACAATTCTTTTAGCTTTTCAACTTGCTCTTTCGGTAGGCTTGGTTGGTATGAAATGTAGATTCCGCCATGCTCCATATTGTGTATGAGTTGATCGTCGCGTACTTCTGTATCATACACGCCCCACGAAACAGGGTTTGCGTGAGCACCAGAAGTTGGCGGCTGGTCGCCGCCATACTCTTTTCTGGCGTGTTCACGACCTTGATCGGACTGCTCTACTCCTGGTCGTGGTGGTTCCGGTGGTTTGTTTGCCTTTGCAGCAATGACCGCTCCAGTAAAACCAAGAATAACAACTGCCAATACAGCGGGCATGGTTCTAATTTTCATAGCCCCACTCTTTTTGCCACTGCTTCATTTGCTTGATTTCTTGTGTCTGAGCAGAAACGACAGCTTTGGTAAGATCTTTTAGCTCTTGGTGCTGTGCGTTTTTCTCACCAGGAGCAGCCATGTCGATAGCCGACTGGTGGTGCATGATCATCTGCTCGATAAAAGCTTTGTCAAACTCATCACCCGTCTTTCCCTCCAAGGCGCTGTTCATACCAGCCGTCTCATCCATCATACCCATAGCACTGTGATCCATCATGTTGTCGGCACTTGTCGATGGATAACCCCATTCTTTTTGCCAAGCCGTCATCTAACTAATCTCACCCTCTTGAGCCGAGATGATGTCGTTCGCCATATCTTTCAACTCTTGATGCTTGGCATTCTTTTGTGCCAGTTTCGCCATATCAACCGCACCTTGATGGTGGGCTATCATGTTAGCGATGAAATTGCGGTCGTAGGTTTCGCCAGTCATGGCGGCGTACTGCTTATACGTGTCTGACGATTTATCAACTTGTGCCGTTTCTGATGGTGGCTGAACTGAAACGCTTGGGAATAATTGGTCGCGCAATGTGTAGGTTGCTACTCCCAACAAAACCACAAAAGCGATGATTACACCAATAAGTATTCGTTTGTTCTTTTTATTCATATGCACTCCTAAATTAGCTATCTATCAAAATGTGTAAATACAAATCTCAAGCGCGAAAGACTGCGAGCTTTATATAAGCTGGCGTGCTGTCAGGAGGTGGTTCTCTATCTAGGGCAGCTCTTGTCTCTTGACCGTGTTTTTCTTCAAGGGCCAAGAGGGGTGATGTTTGGAACTGAACATAAAATGGAGGTTGTGGCTGGTCATCCTCATCTTTGTCTGTCTCCTTGATGATCTCATCTTTGTGAAGAGTTGCTGTGGTACAGGCAGTAAAACAACCAGACGAACTTGCAGAGTGAGAAGCACCCATAGAGTGACCCATATTCGTAGACTGCACGGCAGCCGCATGTATACCTAATGACAGTACGCTAAGTATTGTGAGCATGAATACGGAAACAACTCCATGGAAGACTCGTTTCATGTCTCTATTTTACCGTACTTTGCTCTAAGCGTCATATTTCTAGTAGTTTGCCTCGCTGTAGTGAGGGAAGAAGTCTTGATGGAGACTATCGCTACTCAACCCGTTATCTTCTAATTGCTTGCCGAGTGCCTCTACCATCGGCTCGGGGCCTGATATGAAGACTTGAGATGAATTGATATCTGGCACAATTTCAGTGAGCTTTTCAGCAGTAAGTGGTTCGCCGATAACGTACTGGACTCTAAACTCTGGGTGGCGTTCGCTTGCTTCACTGAACTCTGCCTTGAATGGCAGATCATCAGTGCGACCATTGTAAATGAGTGTCGCCGATACGGGTTGTCCACTATAGCCTCTCGCCTTTAACATACTGTAAAAAGGCGTGATGCCAATGCCGCCAGCGACAAAGACGAGCGGTTCATAACTTTCTTGCCAGACAAAATCACCGTCTGGCTGTTCGATGAGCTGTACTTTTTCGCCCACGTTGAGAGTAGCTAATGCTTGCTTGAATGTCGTATCAGTCACGCGCGTCGTGATTTGAATAAAGCCGTCATGCGGTGTCGATGAAATGGTAAACCATCGCTTTGTACCCTCATCATCAGGAGTATCATGAGGGATTTCGATACGGATGAATTGTCCGGGCGTCCATGATAGCGGCTGGTCAGCGGTGAAACGAAATGCCCAGATATTATCTGTCAGGTGTTCTTTTTCCTTTAATCGGAGCGTCGCTGTTGTCGGAATATGGTGGTGATGTTCATGACCCAGATGATGATCGGTATACTGCTCAGGGTTCTTATCGAATAGCTGAACGCATGTGGCGCAACACAAATAAATTCGCTTACCATCCACATCTCTGAAATGTCCGAGTTTTTCAGCCTCTACTGTATCAATAGCGTACCTGTTACTGGGCAGACGGCCATACGATCTACTGGGATATCGGCTGCCTCACTGTCGTGATGATGATGGTGTTCATGTTCGTCGTGGTTGTGCATACTACCTCCTTATAATTTTATTCGTCGTAGGAGCTGTGCATTGATGGCGACAATAATCGTTGAAAGTGACATCAGGACTGCGCCGAGTGCTGGCGAAAGAACAAACCCAATTCCCGAGGTAACACCAGCCGCCAGTGGGATAGCGAGGGCGTTGTAGCCGGTCGCCCAGGCAAGGTTTTGCAGCATCTTGCGGTAGGTAACTTTTGAAAGCGTGACGATCTTTGCTACGCCTCGTGGGTCGCTGCTTGCTAGCACGATTCCAGCCGACTCAATCGCCACATCCGTGCCCGCACCGATCGCGATACCAATATTAGCCTGCGTCAGCGCTGGCGCATCGTTCACGCCATCACCAACCATGGCAACCCGGCTCCCATCTGCCTGTAACTTCTTGACTGTTTCGGCTTTATTCTCCGGCAGGACTTCGGCAAAGTACTCTTTAATACCGAGTTCTTTGGCTACCCAAGCAGCCACGCCTTTGCTGTCGCCGGTCAGCATAGCAACGCGTTTGCCCATATCATGCAGTCGGGTGACGGCTTCTTTGGACTCTTCGCGGATAACATCAGCCAGCATGATTGCGCCGAGAACGGTCTTATCCTCGACGACATACACGACCGTTTTTCCATCAGTTGAGGCTTCTTCTGCCGCTTTTTGTAACTCGCTATCAAGCTTTAATTTCAGTTCTTCAAGTAACCTCGGACCACCCACATATACCATTTTGCCACCGGCTTTAGCTCGTACACCACGGCCAGAAAGTGCCGAAAAGTCAGTGGCGTGAGTTTCCGGCACATTTTGACCGTGTGCATACTGGAAAATTGCTTTTGCAATCGGATGCTCTGATTCACGTTCAAGTGCGGCGGCAAGACTCAAGGTACGACCCTTGTCTTTAGCGAGGATATCAACCACGCCTTGTTCACCCTTAGTGAGTGTGCCGGTCTTATCAAATAACACGACATCTATATTTCGTGCTGATTCGAGTGCCATGCGTTCACGCACCAGCAGCCCATTTTTCGCCGCCAGTGTCGTTGAGATAGCCGTAACGAGCGGGATAGCCAGACCAAGCGCGTGCGGACAGGCAATCACCAGAACCGTAACGACTCGTTCTAAAATAAAGCCTGCTGACGCACCAGCTATCCACCAGCCTATCCATGTGAGGAGCGCTGCACCAAGCGCAACAAATGTGAGATAGAAGGCCGCTTTGTCTGCGAGTACCTGCGTCTTTGACTTGCTCGTCTGGGCGTCCTCGACAAGTTTCATAATGCCAGCCAGCGCCGTGTCACCGCCAACTTTCGTGACTTCAATCGTCAAGGCGCCGTTTGCATTGATCGTCCCACCGATAACCTCAGCTCCGACTATTTTCTTCACCGGCCTTGACTCACCAGTCAGCATTGATTCATTAACTTCAGACTCGCCCTTGATAACTTTTCCATCTACCGGAACCTGCGCGCCAGGGCGAACCAGGACGGTATCACCTACTTTAAGCTGGCTCACTGAAACCTTGCGGCTTTCCCCATGTTCAACCAGCTCTGCTTCATCGGGTAGCAGCTTGGCAAGCTCATTGAGTGCGCCTTGTGCACCTTCCACCGACGCCATTTCCAGCCAGTGGCCGAGCAGCATAATCGTTACCAATGTCGCCAGCTCCCACCAGAAGTCCATACCACTGACGAGCTTGAGCGTCACGAGGCTGCTATAGATAAACGCAACGGTAATCGCCATTGAAATCAGCGTCATCATACCCGGCTGCCGAGCTGCAAGCTCCGCTTTTGCACTCTTGAGGAATACCAAGCCACCGTAAAAGAATATAATAATGCCAAACACTGCCGGAATGTATTCGCTACCAGCAAATGCCAAATGAACCCCAAACCAACTCTGTACCATCGGTGAAAATATCAGTGTCGGAATGGTCAGGAGGAGGCTAAGCCAAAACTTCTGCTTAAACATGTTTGGATTGTGGCCAGCATGCTTGTCGTGGGCATCATGCTCCGCGTGTTCATGCTTATGATTCTTTTTCTTGGAGCGGGTCTTTTCCAGAGCCATGTGGCATTTAGGGCATTTACCGGGCGCGTCGGATACAATCTCCGGGTGCATTGGACAACTATATTTTACTGGTGTTTCGCTACTTTCCATTGATTGCCTCCTTGTGGGTATGTTTTTTTTACTGCGTACTTTGAGGGATTCTTTTCGAAGGTGTCTTTGCAGCCGCTGGCGCAAAAGAAATATTCTTGCTCATTATGTGTGCTTCGGAAGCTGGACTGGGCCACGCTTACTCTCATGCCG
Organism: Candidatus Saccharibacteria bacterium UBA6209; assembly: GCA_002421965.1. Taxonomy (GTDB): domain Bacteria; phylum Patescibacteriota; class Saccharimonadia; order Saccharimonadales; family Saccharimonadaceae; genus Nanosynbacter. The sequence continues at coordinate 9,593 of DISN01000008.1, read as the reverse complement.
CACACAACATCTTTTGCTACCGGATAAAGTTCGGTCGGTTGATTAAAGTATTGCCGGACAGATTCATCGAAGTTCTCGTGAGTAATGAGCATATCGCGCACGCGGAAGACGAGTTCTGCGACACTTTGGTCGGTCAGTTGGTAGTATACTTTAGTACCCACGCGGGCTATCTTAACGAGCCCGGCTCTTCTCATGAGAGACAGGTGCTGCGACAAATTTGCTTGCGGCAACCCAAGCATGTCTACCATCTCATTGACACTTAGTGATGTATTGGACAGCAGCTGAATAATCTCGAGCCGCTTCTGATTGGCTAGAATTTTGAAGACCTCTTCTTGTAGCTGGAATATTTTTTCGTACATGTGAATACTATACCACAGAACTACAAATATTCGAATACTTGAATATTACAAAAGGACATGCTAATCTATTTGTGTAAGTAATGTTTAAAGGAGAACATGACAAACTATGCGTATAAAAATCATTGGTCTTACTCTAGCTGGGATCGGAATATTGGCGGCGGTGGGAATGGCGTTTACCGGATTTGGACTGGAGAAGCCCTCGACTCACGTTAATCGTGCGGGTAGTAGTCATGAGTTAGTAGTTTATAAATCTTCGACCTGCGGCTGCTGCGCCTTATGGACGTCATATATGCAGAATAAGGGTTACAAAGTCGAGGTCATAAATACCGAAGAGATGGATGCCGTGAAAGAAAAATATCAGGTACCAGGGTCACTTTATTCCTGTCATACGACAGTAGTGAACGACGGGCAGTACTTTGTTGAGGGTCACATTCCTGAAGAAGCGATCAGTAAGCTACTTGAAGAAGAGCCGGCTATTAGCGGTATCGGAATGCCCGGCATGCCTTCCGCTAGCCCTGGTATGCCAGGCAAGAAACTTGCTCCATTTGATATATCACAGGTTACCGAAGACGGCCAAACTAGCCAGTATATGAGCATATAATGAAACGATTTCTTAGTCTCTCTTCGGCCATATTGTTCCTGTCATTAATCCCAGCAAAGGTGCTAGCCCACTGCCCTCTCTGTGTCGGTGGAGCAGGCGCTGCGGCGGCTTTTGCAAGTTTCCTCGGCGTAAAGTACGGCGCCATCGGTGTCTTCATGGGTGGGTTTGCGGTGGCACTTAGCCTACTCATTGCCAATCGCCTGCCTGAGAAGTTCAAGTTTCAAAATATACTGGTTGCTTGGGCGATTTATTTAACGACGCTTATCCCACTCTACCCGTTCTTAAAGGGTGATTTCACCGCCTGGACGGCTTCGATAGCCGGTGATTACGGCAGTATGCTCAATAGGACGTATCTGATAGACCTGTTCATTGTCGGATCAATCATCGGCAGTCTCATCGTGCTGTATTCTATGAAGCTCAGTAGCTATATTACACAGCAGCGTGACGGAAAGATGATTAAATTCCAGGGTCTGATTATCACCTTTGTTCTGCTTATAGTTAGCGCACTAGGAATGCAGCTATGGCCGCGTTAACCGACATAATCTGGGTGTTTTTGGGCATTGTAGCGGTGTTTTATGCTGTGCTTGCTTTAAAGCCTGTACTGAAACTTTCGGTCTGCAGTATTTGTGCAGCCGTTAGCTTGTCGTGGGTGACTTTGCTGGTACTGCGTGCACTTGATTGGTATTCGAATAACATACTGCTCGCACTGTTAGTAGGTATGAGTGTTGTGGGCGGTTATTATCTATGGGAGCGTCATGCGAAGAGCGATCAGCTTATTTTCCGGTTGCCTGTTTTATTGTCGCTGGCATACTTCGCATGGAGCGCTGTCACTCTGCAACTCGACCCAGCCTTATTTGCCCTGATTGCCACGGTGTGGCTGTTGCATGGACTGCTCTATGTATACCGTAATAGTACAAGTATTAAGTCACGGGTTGATAAGATAATTGCGTGTTGTAGTAATTGGTAGAAAGACAGCAGCATCGAGGTAAGCATATGGCACCTACCAGTAACAACAAGCATAAGCATGGTAAAATAAGAGTATGTTAAAGCAGCTTATCGGCTACTCGGGCACTTTCCTGGCTTTTGTAGTCCTAGGCCTTGTCCATCTGTCTCCCGCAGTCTCTGCCAGCATGCCTCCCCCTTCTGGCCATGGCGACCATGGGGCTATTTCCTGCCAAGTTGCCTGCCAGGCAACGCCTCAGAGACAAGAGGATAAACTAAACTCTGAGGACAATGAAAAGGATGATGAAAAGCGACAGATTTTGATAGAACTGTTCGAAAATATCGTGTTTAAGAACTATGCCGTATCTGTTAGCTTGAAGGATCGAGCCGAACTGATCGCTAAATACAGTTCGAAAACACGCGAATTATTAGGAACTCAAAAATCAAATGATAGAACTTTTACAAATAGCGAAAATAACAGGGGTCAAAATAACGAAAAAAGCGCCGAAAACGCGCTTTATCCATTATGGCAGGGGTGATAGGACTCGAACCTACAACCAACGGTTTTGGAGACCGCTACTCTACCAATTGAGCTACACCCCTACAACTGGTACTAGTTAAGTATACCAGAGATGGGGTCAGATGTTAAGCGTGAGGAGTCGCATGTTATTTTTCTTTTTCTTTTTTGACACGGACGGCTAGTTTGAAATGGCGATCAGCGACTTCGTCGGCGTAGCGCGGCATCGGGGGAAGTGCTAATAATTTATCTGCGCCCGCCTTTCTTGCTTATCTCTCGTGCAATTGCCGTGAATATAGGTATGTACTTCTTGGTTTGGTGTTAAAAAGCGAGAGCTATCGCCATCGGGATTTTCGGCTTGTGTAACGACGATTTTTTTCGCGTCAGCATCATAGAAATAACTATGTCAATCGTTATTTCTATGATGCCACTTCGAAGTAATTCGTGGCTGTCAGTGTGGGTTGCTAAAGCCTGGTGAGGCGTGTTACGATGGTGGTGTATGAAAAATGCTCATGGTTTTACTGTCGTCGAACTACTCGTCGTTACCGTTGTTATCGCGATTCTCGCTGGGATTGGTATCGTTTCGTATACTGGCATTCAAAAACGCGCTATAATCACTGTGGCAAAAACCGACGTGAACAATGTTGCCAAAAAGCTGGAGATCTATAGATTACGACACGGCACATACCCCATCACTGGAAGTGGTGCAGGCCCTATGACAGCTATGGAACAAATCCTTCGAGAGACAAATTTGTATATTGCGACACGGACTGTCGGCACGAGTCGTGCGAAATCGTTTATTTACTGCACGACCCCAGATTTGCAACATTATATATTTGCATCGAATAGTCCTCCGACGATCCAGTTTGGCGATGAAATTGTCTACGCTTCTTCAGATTTTTCTGGGAGTAAGATTTTTATAAATGACACTACAACAACAATGACCGGAGTGAAAATATGTCGCAGTATCGCAGGGTCTACCGCTTACGATACGGGTCGTTGGACACATGATATCCCTACTCCCGGAGCGGATGCGAGCTAGTCGCGCTCGAGGGTGCTGTTTTGCGAAAGAGTGCGCCGGCCTTGGAGAGCGTGTCCGAGCGTTATTTGGTTCGCATATTCGAGGTCGACACCGACAGAGATGCCGCGAGCGAGACGTGTGAATTTGGTGTCGAAATAAATGCCATCAGTCGTCTGGTGGGCGTAGCCTTTTTAGAGTTTGTCCTGCCTGTCGTCGGCATCTCCACCTAGCTTGGCTTGATGGCAGTCTGGACGATTGTGATCTACATCATTGCGTTTTGAGTATTCCGATTTCGAGATTTTGGGCGTATAGTGAGCATTTCGGCGTCTATACTAGTGAACTGGCTGCTCTTTGTGTTGCCGTATAGTCGAGCTAGATAGCTATTTTAGACTTATGACTGCCGGCAATGCTTGGCGTTTTCGGCGCATGCACCGCCAAAATAAAGACTTATGCACAATCTGTCAATAAAAAATTAATTTTAACTGTAAACTGCTTGCAAAAGCATAAGCTGCGTCCTATACTTAGGAGTATATGAGGATATTAATGCTCGGGTGGGAGCTGCCACCTCACAATAGTGGCGGACTGGGTGTAGCATGCTACCAGATGTCAAAAGCACTGGCGATGCAGGGTACTTCTATTGATTTTGTTGTTCCCTACACTGCGGAGCATCCGGGCATTGATTTTATGAATGTTGTGCCAGCTACTGAAGTTGAGCTAGACAAAGACAATCTCTATTTTGGCGCTTACGAAAATGGCACTCCAGAAAATCCCGAGAAGGACTACGGTCTGTCTGCTATGCGTCAAGTTCAAAGGCGTTATGGTAATTTTGTCGAGAAACTGGTCAAAAAGCATCATCCCGATGCTATTCACGCTCACGACTGGCTAACTATGGAGGCTGGAATTCGAGCCAAAAGGGTTGCTGACGTACCACTAATCGTTCACGTACACGCAACTGAGTTTGATCGCTCTGGTGAGCAGTACGGCAACCCGCTAGTGCACGAAATTGAGCAGCAGGGTCTGATGATGGCAGACAGAATTATTGCCGTCAGTCATATTACCAAGGATATTATTGTTCAGAACTACAATATCCCAGCCGACAAAGTTGAGGTTGTTTATAATGCAATTGACGTGACCGACCTGCCTCCGCACACTTATGACCGTCGAACATACAACTACCTAGAAGACCTAAAGGGCCAAGGCTACACAGTGTTCGGTTCGATTACTCGCCTGACCGTACAAAAGGGATTGGCTTACTTTGTAAAAGCCGCCGCTAAGGCCATAGAGTCACATGACAAACTTGCATTTATCCTACTTGGCACCGGTGAGCAGCGCGACGAACTGATTAACCTGGCGGCAGACCTGGGTATTAGCGATAGGTTCGTATTTGGTGGATTTGTTCGTGGCAAACAGTGGCGAGATGCCTACCACTTGATGGACGGCTTTGTGATGACTTCTGTTAGTGAGCCTTTTGGCCTAACTGCGCTCGAGGCAGCACACCATGACACTGCCCTGCTCATTAGTAAGCAGTCTGGTGTTGGTGAGATTATGCAAAATATCAAGCGATTTGACTACTGGGATGTTGACCTACTGGCGAGCCAGATGGTTGATATCGCTAAGTCTCCAGAATTGCAGCAGGCGCTCAAGCAGGGTTCTAAGGATGAGTACACCAACATCTCTTGGGCTGACGCCGCCAATCAGATGATTCGCTTATACAAGGAGGCTTCTAAATAATGGACAATTCTCGCGGTATAGTTCTATATCTACACGTGCACCAGCCGTGGCGTGTTCGAAACTATGACATTTTTGATGTTGCATCGAAGCACAACTACTTCTCTGAGTCGGCTTCACCAGACCAGGACAACGAGCTGATTTTTCACAAAGTAGCCGACAAGTCATACAAGCCAATGAACCATCTGCTAGAAAAGCTGCTAAATGACCACCCTGATTTCAAGGTGTCACTGAGCATCACTGGTACATTTATCGAGCAAGCCGAGCAGTTTGATCCAAGCGTACTAGATGGCTTTAAGCGACTAGTTGACACTGGCAGGGTTGAGATTTTATCTGAGACCTACCATCACAGCTTGGCGTTTTTCTATGATCGTAATGAATTTGAGGCCCAAGTTGAGAGGCATCGACAGAAGATTCGTGAAGTTTTTGGAGTAGAGACGAGAGTATTTAGAAATACCGAACTAGCCTACAATAACGAATTAGCAAAGTGGGCTGACGACTATGGATTTAACGGTATCATCGCCGAAGGCTGGGACGATGTGCTGGGATGGCGTAGTCCAAACTATGTCTACCGTCCAGTAAATACCGGAAACATCAAGCTACTGATGAAGAATTATCGCCTGAGCGACGACATCGCATTTAGATTTAGTGATCGTGGCTGGGCTGATTGGCCACTTACAGCGGACAAATACCATCGTTGGGCAAGCACCGCACTAGAGGATGCGCCACTGCTTAACCTATTTATGGACTATGAGACGTTTGGCGAGCATCAATGGGCAGAAAATGGCGTATTTGAGTTCTTTGAGCAGTTCGTCAGGCACTGGGTTTCTCGGCCAGATCAGAAATTCTACACGATTAGCGAAGCCATAGAGGCTAATGAGCCACAGGGCGAGATCAGCGTAACTCAGACGGTGACCTGGGCTGATAGCGAGCGCGACTTATCGGCATGGCTAGGCAACAACCTGCAGCACGAAGCAATGAAGTATATCTATGATATGACAGAGCGAGTCCTGAGGACTGGCGATGGGCAGCTGATAGACGACTGGCGCAAGCTACAGACCGCCGATCATGTTTACTATATGTCAACCAAGCACGCAGATGACGGTTCGGTTCACTCGTACTTTAGTCCGTATAGCTCACCGTATGAGGCGTTTTTGAACTACATGAATGCAATCCGAGACATCCGCTGGCGCACCGATAATCTATTGGGCTCCGGGGTTTACGATGGCTAACTCGATATCTTTAGCAAATGGCGAGCTGTATGTTGGCCTAGATGAATTTGGCCTGGTTAACAAAATACAGTTTCCATATATTGGGCACGAGGACCACCTACCAAGCTCACGTCATAAAATAGGCGTTTGGGCTGACGGGCAAATATCTTGGCTTGATGATGGCAGTTGGACGCATCGATCTCGCTACCCTGTCGGCGCTCTAGTTGGCCACACTGTCATGACAAATGAGAATATTGGCGTTGTTCTGGAGTTTGAGGACGCCGTCCAGTCGGATGCTAATGTATTGATTCGTAATGTTCACGTCATAAATATCCGCGATCACCAACGCAATATTAGGCTGTTTTTTCATCAGGGATTTAATATTGGTCAGTATTCCGACAAAGACACTGCTCAGTTTGTACCTAAACATAGTGCCATAGTTCACTATCGTGGTCGACTAGCATTTGCTATCGGCGGCATGACTGATGTCGGTCAGTCGGCTGATCAGCACGCAATTGGCCTATTCGGACAAGGACTGGACGGTACTTGGCGCGACGCCGAAGACGGCCAGCTATCGATGGCATCGGCAGAGTGTGGCCAAACCGACTCTACCATTGGCTTTTCTCTAACTATTGGCGGCCTATCGTCAAGGCGAGTGCACTACTGGCTGGTCGCCAGCACATCCGTTAGGGCGGCTCTAGGTAGTTTTAAGTCACTCCAGAAACAAGGCGTATATAAGCGGCTCAGTTCGACCATAGACCATTGGAGCAAGCACTTTACACCGGTATTTAAGGTGTCGGAGCAATGCCAACCTGCTTACCGCAAGTCGCTAATTGATAGCTCTGTCCGCCTGTATTCTCACATAGATCGTCGTGGTGCAATTATTTCTGATGTATCTAGGCGCAGTCACTCTGTCTGCGACCCGGAGGTCGGTGCTTTGGCTATTTGGCCACTCATAAGGCTTGGGTACAAGCAAGAGGCGATGAATTACTTTTCTTATGTTAGGCAGCTTGTTGGCGACGATGGGTATCTCTCACTAGCGTACAAAGCCGATGGGTCGCTTGCGCCGACTAGGCTACCTTACGACGATAAGTACGGGCCAATCGACAGCAGTCAAACTGCGATAAATCTGTTTGTGTTTACTCAGATGAGCGCTTTAAATAAGCGGATGAAGCTAATCGACGACCTCTACCCTACTCTAGTTTCACCAATGGCTAACTTTTTGAGTGAGTTTGTAGATGACCAGGGTTTGCCGAACGTCAGCTATGAATATCCGAGTGATCGAAAATCAAGCACTCTTTACACTGCGGCCGTAACCTATGCAGCACTCTATGCAGCGGCTGACATGGCCGATGGCAAGAAGATGCAAGATGACGCTATACGTTGGCGAACTACGGCCAATACGCTCAGGGAGTCGGCTCAGGTTTTTGTGAGCGAGCGCGGTGTGCTTGGTAGGTCTCTTGATGATGACTCTAGCGATATATCCGGACTTTATGGCGCATTTATGTTCGGTCTGTTTGATATAGATCATCCGGCAGTTGCAAAAACTGTCAAAGAAATTGAGCAGAATCATCTGTCGGACGCCGATGGCATGTTCTATGACCGTCGTGGTCGGATTGACTATGTCGGCAGCCTGAGAATGGCGCAATACTATCTAGAAACTAGTCAGCAAGACAAGGCAGAGTCGATAATCCGCCTGGTTTCTCGGGTGATGACATCAAACGTAGCAATTTCTCATGAGTCAATGAGCACGCAAACCTACGCCGAATATATCAGTACGCTTCTAGATATGATCTCTGGTAAATAAAATACCCCGCAATTTTGCGAGGTACTCTGTAAGATTTCTGTTGTTTAGCCCTTGCGAGCTTTTACTTCGTTTCGACCAAGATTCTTCTTGGTTTCGGTGTACTCAGCGTGCTTTTTAGCAATTGGATCGTACTTCTTTAGAACCAGCTTGCCAGGGGTATTCTGGGTGTTTTTCTTGGTATAGTAAGTACGGTGATTGCTCAAACTGCTCACCAAACCAATCAACTTTCGTTTCGTATTCTTCTTAGCCATATATTCTCACTTAAGTTATTATTTTCAAGTTCTTATTTATTTTACCAGATGAATGAAGAAAATGCTAGAGTGAAGCGGTATTTTCTCGTGCAGTATCATGAGGTACTTGGATATTATCTATTCTTGGCGACCGAGACTGCTTTTCTAGTAGTTCACGGATGGCTTTAATGTCTTTTTGCATAGCTACGGTGGCGATTTGTGATCGAATGCGGCTAATAGTAATCACAACAGCAAAGATTCCAAAGATAACGGTGATGATTATGGACACTATCAAGATAGCCGGCAGCATGTCGGTGATAGATGAATCAATACCGGCTAATGGACTCGTAGTGCCCGCCGAGCCGTCATTAACCAGTTCCCGGAGTACTTCTGAATTTGTCATGGTTTAATTATAACACTAGCTGCATGATAAGTGTGAGTATGGCAACAACTATACCTATGCGCGAAGTGCTTGGCTGTGTGGGCGCCACAATGAACGATCTGCTGCTATAATGTATTCATGAATAACTGTGATATATGCTCAATTCTTGCAACACATAATAACGGCAAAGATATACAGATAGCTGAAACAGAAAAATGGCGCATAGTGCTTGATCCAAATCAACAATTTCTAGGAAAATCTTTTGTAACACTGCTCCAACACAAGTCATCTCTTTCCAGTCTCGATGAGGCAGACTGGAGGGACTACGAGGAACTTGTTAGGCGGCTAGAGGGCGCTATAAAGAAGGCGTTTCAGCCCAGTCACTTCAATTGGTCGTGCTTAATGAATATTGCTGCCGCAAATGGCCAGCAGACACATGTGCATTGGCATATTCACCCAAGATACGATAATCCTGTAGTTATTGCAGGCGAGCACTTTGAGGACAGTCAGTGGTATCCAAGAAAAGAAAAAATAGATCATATTGCTGAGGATAAGCTGCTGCGGATAATAGCCGAGAAAATCAAAGAAAATCTATGATCAGTCGAAAGCCTAGGGTGTATTAGTCGCATAGATTGTCGGCTACGCTCTATACTCTGTTTAATAAAAAGCCGCCCGAATGGGCGACCAAATTGCTGTTTTGTCCGAAATGGAGCCACGATCGGGATTTGAACCCGAGACCTCTTCCTTACCATGGAAGCGCTCTACCAACTGAGCTATCGCGGCATATATTGTTAA
>DISN01000004.1:7367-10915 GCA_002421965.1 Candidatus Saccharibacteria bacterium UBA6209 | reverse complement strand
GATGCTGTTCGGGGTCGGCCTCTAGCAGAACCCAGCCGCCATCGTTAAGGTGCAGTGGTATCTGTTCTAGCAGGGTGTAGATAAGTGCCAGACCGCCGTTATCGGCAAAAAGTGCACCCTGTGGTTCATGCTGCAGCTCAGGGGAGACCTGCCAATCTCGATCAACATAGGGGAGATTGGCGATAATGTAATCAAGCCGACCAATTTGCCCCTTGAGTAGGTCTTGCCGCTTGACTTGTACTTTAGCTCCTAGGATATCGGCGTTTTTTTCGGCTACAGCTAGTGCCGGATGGCTGATATCCGAGAGTGTGACGGATATATCAGGCCGCTCTAGTTTGATGGTTATGCCAATGCAGCCAGATCCAGTGCCAACATCTAGTAGTGATCGGTTGCCGCTGATGTCGCCAGCAGAGATTTCAAGCATAGTTGTGATAATTGCTTCGGATTCGGGTCGAGGTACTAAGACATCTGGTGTCACTCGAAAATCTCGTCCGTAGAACTCCTTGTGACCAAGGATATAGGCAAGTGGTACGCGTTCAAGCCGTAATCGTAGACGGGCATCTGCGATGTCAATTCTCCTGGGATCGATCTCCGTCTCGAGATTAGCATGCAGGTGGGTCCGTGGCTTTCGAAGGGTTTCGGCTAAGATTAGCTCTGCGTCAAGTCGTGGTGATCCGATGCCGATATCCTTAAGCTGCTTAGTGGCATCAATTAGCCATTCAGAGATATTCATGTTGTGATTATATCACAACAGGGGAGGATTGGCCTGTTTTGCCGTACGGTCGCAACTGCTTATTAGCTAAGCTTCGGCGTTTTGGGCCTTGAGCTCACGCTCATATTTCTGTAGATTTTCAATCAAATCATCGATATCGCCGTTTAGTGCGGCAGGAATGTTACTCCTAGAATAGTGAATTCGGTGGTCGGTAATTCGATCTTGCGGGAAGTTGTAGGTGCGAATTTTTTCACTCCGATCACCAGAGCCAATTAGTGAGCGCCTCTCAGCGGTCGCCCGGGCGTTTTCTTCGTCAATTTTAATCTGCAATAAGCGAGAGCGCAGCACGCTCATGGCTTTTTCTTTGTTCTTTAATTGAGACTTTTCATCCTGGTTGGTGACCACCATGCCGGTTGGTAGGTGAGTAATTCGCACGGCAGAGTCGGTGGTGTTGACTGATTGACCGCCATGGCCGCCACTGCGATAAACGTCAATTCTCAGGTCGTTGGCGTGAATTTCGACATCAGCTTCTTCGGCCTCCGGCAGAACTGCCACAGTTGCAGTCGAGGTGTGAACTCGCCCCTGAGACTCAGTAACCGGTACTCGCTGAACTCGGTGTACACCGCCCTCAAATTTGAGCCGTGAGTAAGGCGCATCGCCCTTGACTTCAAATACAACCTCTTTGTAGCCACCGGTATCGTTGGCTGACTCGCTAATGATGCCTGTTTTAAATCCATGTGTCTCGCACCAGCGAAGGTACATACGGTAGAGCTCTGAGGCAAAAAGACTAGCTTCGTCGCCGCCAGCACCAGCACGGATCTCAATGATAACGTTTTTCTCGTCATTGGGGTCTTTTGGTGTTAGCAGGATAAATAACTCTTCCTCAAGCTCCGCTAGACGAGTTTCAATCTCGGCAATCTCCGCTTTGGCTAGTTCGGCAAGTTCGTCGCCACCAGTGGAAAGATCTTTGGCGTCAGCTAAATTCTGAGTTAACTGTTCACGCTCCTTAGCCTTGGCGACAAGGGTTTCGAGTTCAGAGAATCGCTTATTTTTCGAAGTGAAGTCCGGCGTGCTATAGGCATCCGGTTGCGCCAGAAAATCCCGCAGCGTAGAATATTCGCCCTCAAGTTCGGCTAAGTTCAGTGAAATTTGTGTCATATCTATAAATTATATCATAAAAAAACACCCGCCAGCTGTTGTAGCGGCGGGTGTTTTTGGTCTTTTTTAGGCTTACTTTTCGCTTTTAGCTGACTTGTTAGCCTTGGCTTTTTTTGCCTTGTTGGCAAGAGCGGCTTTTCGCTCTTCAGCGGCCTTGCGACGAGCTTCAAACTTGTCAACTCGACCTTCAATGTCGATGACGCGTTTCTCGCCAGTAAAGAATGGGTGAGAGGCTGATGAGATGTGCACCTTAACTAGTGGGTACTCATTGCCGTCCTCCCATTTGATTGTGTCTGTGGTCTGTGCTGTTGACTGAGTCAAGAACGCAAACCCCGCCTGATCGTCGCTAAATACGACAGGGCGGTAGTTCTGTGGGTGAATACTGCTTTTCATATCCTGTCCATGATACCAGAGGAATCGGGGAAAGTAAAGACACGACTGAACACTTAAACTAGAGCGAGCCGATTTATCTCGGCTCTATTCTTTCTAGTAGGGTATGGCCTGGCGACTTAATTGACCCGTAACCCTTGTAAAGTTTGTCCAGTTGTCGTATAATCACTCCTGTAATCAATTATAACGACACAGCTTGGCTGCCACTCCAATTGCAGCGGGCGAGGAAAGAGGAGTAACTATGTCTGTAACTGTAGACATCAAGGCTCTGCTGGAAGCCGGTGTTCATTTTGGACACAAAACCAGCCGTTGGCACCCAAAGATGGCGCCATATATCCACTCAAAGAGGCAGGATAGCCACATCATCGACCTTACTAAGACCGTTGAGGCTCTAGACAAGGCGCTACCAGAGCTGACAAAGATCGCAGCTAGTGGCAAAAAAGTACTATTTGTTGGTACCAAGAAGCAGGCTAAGGACATTGTCCGTGAAGCTGCTGAAAAGATTGGTCAGCCATATGTAACCGAGCGATGGATTGGCGGTATGCTAACCAACTCACAGACAATTACTCAGCAAATCAAGAAGCTGAAGAATCTTGAAAAGCGAATGGGCTCGGGTGATCTTGAGAAGCGATACTCAAAGCTAGAGGTTCAGCGATTCCAGGAAGAAATCGATGTTTTGAACTCTCGCTACGGTGGCATTAAGGATCTTATGGGTAAGCCAGGTGCAGTTGTTGTAGTTGACGCTGCAGTTGATGCCAATGCTGTTCGTGAAGCCAACGTGCTGGGCGTGCCAGTATTTGGTGTAGTCGATACTAATGTTAATCCAACTGACGTAACTTATGTTGTGCCAGGTAACGACGACGCAATTAAGGGTCTGCAGCTACTGCTTGACTACTTTGCTCAGGCAGTAGCCGAGGGCGCCGGTAGCGTTAAGAAAGCCGACGAAAAGCCAGTTAAAAAAGAGGAGAAGTAAAGTGGGAATTTCTATCGAGGATGTTAAAAAACTGCGTGATTTGACCGGTGTTGGTCTGACCGACGCAAAGAAGGCTCTTGAGGAGTCTGAGGGTAATTTTGACAAGGCTCTTGAGGAAATGCGCAAAAAGGGCCTAACCCGAGCCGAGAAGAAAGGCGACCGCGAAGCTCGAATGGGCTTGGTTGATAGCTATGTTCACGACAACCGAATTGGTGTAGTGATCGAGGTTAACTGTGAGACTGACTTTGTGGCTCGACTTGATGACTTCAAGACATTGGTTCACGAAGTTGCGATGCAGGTTGCCGCTATGAGCCC
>DISN01000004.1:0-7291 GCA_002421965.1 Candidatus Saccharibacteria bacterium UBA6209 | reverse complement strand
CAGTTTAGGCGAATTGAGCTTGGTGTTAGCGAATAGGTTTATAGAATTTGGAATTAGGAATTTAGAGATAAGGTAACCTCTGCTGTGTGCAGGGGTTGCTTTTTTTAAAAAGATGTGGTCTACTAGGGCTATGAGTGAAACAATGTACAACGAACCAGGGGCATTTAATTCAGTTAAATATGATATTGAGGACGGTGGTCTATGCGAGCTTGAGTCGCCTCTGTCGCTTGTATCCCTGGAGGGATTTGCGTTAGTGCGTAGTGATCTTGGGGAGTTTACCGAAAAGCCTAAGTTTGATTTTACCTGTGAAGTTAAGTTAGTGCACAACACCGGATCTAGGCCTTGGTGTGTGATTAGCGGTACCAAGGGAGAGCCATGGGAGAGCGTGGTTGGCGCTATAGCGGAGGACTACAAGGTTCACATGCTACAGGTGGGTGTTGCGAATAGCGGACTTGATAAGGATAGTGTTGACAGGGCTATAGATCTCGTTAAGATTGACCTTCAGAGATTTGAGCGGATTCTTGGGGAGGTTGGTGTGTACGCCGCAGGCGATGGTGTGACGGTTATTTTCCACCAGCACCTAGACTCGTATTGGGCGGGCAATGTAATGGCGACTATTCAGGAGCGTTTTGAAGAGGTGAAATATCCGCTGTCGCAATAATCTTGCTGCCAGGCACGTCTTTGTGTCTGGCGTCTGTCGTTGTGACAATAAACTGGTGTTTTTCGATAGTTTCTTGCAGTAGCTTTTCGCGAGTAGCGTCGAGTTCAGAGAAAACATCGTCCATTAAAATAATCGGTTCAGTTTGGTGGACTTCGGTCTGTAGCTCGAGCTCTAGTAGCTTAAAAGCAAGCATGATTGTTCGCATTTCGCCGCGAGAGGCAACCTTGATGGCTGGTTGATTGTGTAGAGATATCAGGAAGTCTTCGCGCTGAGGACCGCAAGAGGTGTGGCCGGTGGCAATTTCGTAATCTCGAGACCGAGTCAGTCTTTCGAGTAGTAGTTGTTCGTAATTCTCCATGCTGACAGATGGCAGGTATTCGATGGTGAAATCGGTGTCTTTTCCGGCGAGCCGACTGTAAATACTGCCAAGTCGTGACTCGTGGGCGTACAAAAAGGCCGCTCTGGAGCTGGCGATCTGGGTGGCTAGTTGGACAAATTTTATATCCCAAGCAAACAAATGATCGCGCCAGAGAGATCTGTCTTCAGCGTGTCGCTTAAGGAGTTCGTTTCGTTGGAGTAGGGTGCGATTAAGCGCACGGAGCGTCCGCTCGTATTTGCTATCAACGCGGGCAATTAGGCCGTCCAAAAAATCTCGTCGTCTAGTTGGTGAGCTACTGATCAGTCTAAGCTCATTTGGCTCGAATAGGACGACTGGTAGGCGATTTTTTGGCGATAATATTTTGCTTTTGTGGTCGTTGACGCTAAAGGTTTTGCTAATTCGTTGGTTTTCTCGTAGAAATTGAATTCGCCTGGTTTGATCTGTTGTCTCGAGCAGTATGTTAGTTTGGTCTGAGTCATGGCTCATGCAATCGATTAGGCTGCCACGAAAGCTGGTGCCGCGAAGCGAGACGTATACGGCCTCCAGCAGGTTAGTCTTGCCGGTACCGTTTGGCCCAACAATTACCGTGCCACGCTCACTAAAATTGGCCTCGAATAGGTCGTAAGAGCGAAAATTATGTAATTTGATACTCAAAACACGCATGATATTACTCTTTATGGTAGCACAAGGGGCGCTCAATTTGGTATGATAGATGTAAGTATAAATTTGGAGGCAAGATGTTTGACACGAAACCCTATGAAGAGAAGATTACGCAAGCGATTGCGCATTTTGAGAATGAGCTTAAGAAAATTCGCACCGGTCGAGCCCATGCAGGCATGCTAGATGGTGTATTGGTAGAGGTTTATGGTACTAGGATGCCGCTTAACCAGGTGGCTAACGTT
Source organism: Candidatus Saccharibacteria bacterium UBA6209 (assembly GCA_002421965.1). Classification (GTDB taxonomy): domain Bacteria; phylum Patescibacteriota; class Saccharimonadia; order Saccharimonadales; family Saccharimonadaceae; genus Nanosynbacter. Next base: position 5,349 of record DISN01000004.1, on the reverse strand, counting down.
ACGGCACCAGAGGCGCAGATGATTTTAGTCACTCCATTTGATCCTAGCAATGTTGCGTCAATTTCGGCGGCTATTCGAGATAATCAAGGTTTGGGCTTTAATCCATCTGACGACGGTCGCGTTGTGCGCGTGCCTGTGCCAAGTCTGACCGAGGAGCGACGACACCAGCTAGTTAAGCAAGTCAGCGAAAAAGTTGAGGAAGCCAGGATTGCTATTCGCAACATTCGTCAGGACGCACTCAAGGCTGCAAAGTCCATGAAGGATGCTAAGGAAATTGGCGAGGACGACTATAAGCGTATCGAAAAAGAGGTTGACGAGATTGTTGCCAAGACGCAAAGTTCGATCGACGAGATATTCAAGGCGAAGGAAAAGGACGTCCTGACTGTTTGATGGACGGATTGATTCCGCAGCACATTGGTTTTGTGGTTGACGGCAATCGTCGTTGGGCAAAAGAGCATGGACTACCTACGTATGAGGGGCACCTGGCGGGCTATAACAGCCTGAAGGATGTGCTTATAGAGTCGCTTAATCGCGGAGTTAAGTACGCAAGCGCCTATGTTTTTAGCACCGAAAACTGGAAGCGAACCGCCGAAGAGGTCAATAATCTTATGGGGTTGCTGCTTAGGGTGCTGGAGTCGGATGTGCCAATATTTGTAGAAAATCGAATCAGACTTAGGGTTATTGGTACTCGTGAGGGCCTGCCAAAGGCTGTTATTAAAGCGATTGACAGGGCGGAGGCCACTACGGCTGATCTTGATGGCGGTGTTTTGCTTCTGTGTCTTAACTATGGTGGCCACTTAGAGATCGCTGATGCCTGTAAAAAAATAATTGAGTCAGGGGTGGCGGCTGATGAGGTGACCCCAGAGTTGATTGCCAAGAATCTGTATGCGCCAGAAGTGCCACCCTGCGATCTAATTGTGCGTACCAGTGGGGAGCAGCGACTCAGTAATTTTATGCTTTGGCGGGCAGCCTATAGTGAGCTAATGTTTATCGACAAGAATTGGCCAGATATGACAAAAGATGACGTAGGCGTTATAATTGAAGAGTATCAACGAAGAAATAGACGATTCGGAGGGTAAATGGAGCTGTTTTTGGGTATTTTGCTTGGTCTTTTGGTGTTAGTGGTATTGGTTGTTCTCCATGAATTGGGCCATGCGATCGTTGCAAAGCGTAATGGTGTAGTTGTTGAGGAGTTTGGCATTGGATTCCCGCCCAGGGGCTGGTCTCGTAAGCTAAAGAACGGCGTATTATTTAGTTTGAACTGGCTGCCACTAGGCGGTTTCGTTAAGCTCAAGGGCGAGTATGATTCGGCAAAGGGCAAGGGGACTTATGGTCAGGCAAGTTATTGGGTTAAGACAAAGATTTTGCTCGCCGGTGTGGCGATTAACTGGATAACCGCAGCTTTGCTGTTTGCGGTGATTTCGCTTTGGGGTCTGCCGAAGATTTTGCCAGATCAGGTAGTTTTGCCATTTGACAATACCGTAGTGGCATCGCCACTGTTGATTGGTACTGTTGGTACTGATTCGCCAGCCGAGAAGGCTGGACTGAAGGTGGGTGATGAGATATTGTCTATCGGCGACACGCCGGTGATTACTAGCAGCGAGCTGAGTAGCGCCACTAAGTCGCAGGCTGGTAAAGAAGTGATAGTCGAGTATCGTCGTGGCGAAGAGACTCGCAAGTCGGTAGTCCAACTAAATAGCGCATCTGAGGCCAAGAATGGTGGGTACTTGGGTGTTGGTTCATCACAAACCGAATCAATTAGAGCCACCTGGTCAGCACCAGTTTTGGGCGTAGCGACTGCCGGGCAGCTGACTTATGCGACTATATCGAGTATTGGAGACATGCTGGTTAAGGGAATAGGAGGATTTTTCGGTCAGTTTTCAACCACGGAGTCAACTAGGGAGCAGGCTCAGCAGAACCTAGGGGAATTGAGTCAGGGCGTAGCTGGTCCAGTCGGCATCTTAGGTGTGATATTTCCATCGGTATTGGACGCTGGGGTGACGCAGATACTGCTGCTCTGTGCAATTATTTCGCTTACCTTGGCGGTGATGAACCTACTACCAATACCTGCGCTTGACGGCGGTAGATGGACGGTTATGACGCTGTTTAGGATCTTCAAAAAAGACCTCACCAAGGAGCGCGAGGAGACTATTCAGTCGATTGGTTTTTTGGCGATAATACTATTAACAATTTTGGTGACTTGGAGCGATGTCAGTAAACTTTTTGGATAAACACAAGTACCTGTGGCTAGTCATATTGCCACTATGGACATACGGTGCGTTCATGCTGGCGCAGGTCTTAGTTGGCTTGGTTCAGGAGCTACTGTTGATACTAAATGTGCCGCTAGCTAGTATAAACCAGACTGTCTATGCGACCGTCGCATCAGTGATTGTTTATGCGGTGTCATTGGTTATTGTTATCGGCGTGCCATTGGCTATATGGCGGCGTAAGACGACTACTAAGGAGCTTGGGGTTCATGATTGGCCATCTTGGATGGATATAGTCTTGAGTGTTCCGGCGTTTATTGTATACATAATTTGTTCAGGCGTGTTTATGGCAATTTTGACAAGTTTATTGCCGGGGATTGATCTTCAACAGGCGCAAGAGCTGCCGTTCTCACAGAGTATGCTGGGGGCCTCCTGGCAGTATGTGCTGGCGTTTATGACCATGGTAGTGCTGGCTCCGCTGGCAGAGGAGATGCTCTTTAGGGGGTATCTGTATGGCAAGCTGCGTAAAACTGCGCCTATCTGGGTGTCGATATTGGTCGCCAGCTTAGCGTTTGGATTAGCTCATTTGTGGGTGGGTGGAACGGCGCTTCAGTGGGCGGTGACTATTGATACCTTTGTGCTGAGCTTGATGTTATGCACCCTTAGAGAGTATAGTGGCGCTATCTGGGCCGGAGTACTACTGCATGCTATTAAAAACGGCCTGGCATTTTATCTATTATTCGTAAACCCTAATGTAGTTAATCAAATACAAGCAGCACTCATGTTGGGATAGGAGTTAATTATGAGAGTTAGTAAATTATTTACCAAGACTAGCAAGACCGCACCAGCCGATGAAGTCGCAAAAAATGCACAACTATTAATCAGAGCCGGGTATGTTTATAAGGAGATGGCGGGAGTGTATGCCTATTTGCCGCTAGGACTTCGAGTTCTCGAAAAGATCAAAGCAATTGTTCGTGAAGAAATGAACTCTATTGATAGCAATGAAATTATCATGACTAGCCTGCAGCGAAAAGATGTCTGGGACAAGACTGGACGGTGGGATGACGAGCTAGTAGATATTTGGTTCAAGACTGAGCTTAAGGACGGCACAGAGATGGGGCTTGGCTGGAGCCACGAGGAGCCAATAGTTGAGATGGTGCGGCAGCACCTGACTAGTTATAAGAATTTACCAATTAGCGTGTATCAATTCCAGACAAAGTTACGGAATGAGCTGAGGGCCAAGAGTGGGATTATGCGTGGTCGTGAGTTCGTAATGAAGGATATGTATTCTTTCCACGAAACGGCCGAGGATTTGGAGCAGTATTACCAGAGAAGTATCGAAGCCTACAATAAGGTATTTGACCGCTTGGGTGTTGGTGAGGATACCTATGTGACGTTTGCCAGCGGTGGCGCATTTACCAAATTTAGCCACGAATTTCAGACAATTTGTGATGCCGGTGAGGACGTGATCTATTTGCACCGAGAAAAGAATATAGCAGTTAATGAAGAAGTTCTAGAGGACGCAATACAGGAGCTTAAAATTAGCCGCGATGAACTTGAACCAGTCAAGACGGCAGAAGTCGGCAATATATTTAATTTTGGCACGCAGAAGACTGACGATATGGGCCTTTACGCAGTTGGTCCAGATGGCTTACAGCAGTCGATACACCTTGGTTCTTATGGTATCGGTGTAACTAGGCTTATGGGCGTCGTGGCTGAAAAGATGAGTGACGACAAGGGTCTAGTTTGGCCAGAAGCGATTGCGCCGTACAAGGTATACCTAGTGTCGATCGGTGAGCAAGGTGCGGTTGAGGCAGAGAGGTTATATGATGAACTGACAGCTAGGGGTATTGAAGTGCTATTCGATGACCGTGACGAGCGTCCAGGCACAAAATTTGCCGATGCTGAACTGATGGGCATACCGTATCGTTTGACGGTTAGCGACCGTTTAGTCGAGCAAAATAAGCTAGAATTAACCAAGCGACTGGATGGCCAAACAAGTCTATTGACAGCCAGTGAGGTGCTTGCTATACTCGATTAGATTAGCTGGGATGCTACTAAAGACGCTATATATGGCGTCTTTCATCTACAAATACGCTATATATAGTACACATAGGAGGATTATAATTATGAAAAAAGCATATCAAATTACTGAAGACGGTAGAGCAGCATTGGAGCAGGAGCTCGATGAACTTAAGGGTCGACGTGGCGATATCGCCGAAAAGATCGCCGCTGCGCGTGACTTTGGCGACCTAAGCGAAAATGCCGAGTACGATGCAGCTCGTGAAGAGCAGGGGCTAGTCGAGACTCGTATTGCCGAGATCGAGGACATTTTGCAGAACGCGTCAATCATTCAGGCTACAGCCGGCTCTACGGTTGGGCTGGGCAGTAGGGTTGAGCTAAAGACTGGAGATAAGACCGTGGTTTACTCGCTAGTTGGTCCAGTTGAGGCTGATCCGCTGTCTGGAAAGATTTCGAACGAATCTCCAATAGGTCTACAGCTGATGGGCAAGAGCGTCGGCGATCGGGTGACCATTAGTACGCCTAAGGGCGACACGACATACGAGATTGTCAGCCTAGCCTAATACTGCTACAATAAAGCAGTTATGGCCACACTACAAGACTATCGCGATGAGAGGTTGCGCAAATTAGACGAGCTAAAGCAGCTGGGAGTGAATCCTTATCCTGCCAAGGCGCAGCGAACCAAGAGCCTGGCTGATATTACTAGTAAATTTGATGAGCTAGACGGGCAGACCGCCACGGTTGCTGGCCGAATTACTGGTATTCGTAAGTTTGGCAAGTTGGCTTTTATTGTGATCCGAGATGCATCAGGAAGTTTACAGTTATTTCTACATGCACCAGACGTAGCCGAGATTGACGCCGCAGCCGGCGTTATCGGCATGAAGCAGCTGAACCTCCTGGATACTGGCGACTTTGTTCAGGCGACGGGTGAGATTATTCGTACGAAGACTGGTGAAATATCGGTCGGCGTTAAGCAGCTGAAATTATTGACCAAGAGCCTTAGGCCAATGCCCGAGGAGCTGACGAATAAAGAAGAGCGCTTCCGTCGTCGTTATGTTGATATGAATGTCAACCAAGATGTCAGGCAGCGATTCATCCGTCGTAGCAAGTTCTGGCAGGC
>DISN01000019.1 GCA_002421965.1 Candidatus Saccharibacteria bacterium UBA6209 | reverse complement strand
GAAGAAACTGTCTGTCTGCTAGAGGGCAAGAAGTACCCATTCACTATTAAGGAAGGCGAGTTTGACTCTTCGCTGCACTCACGCAACCCAGCTGACTGCGAAGAAGTAGTCGTACCACCAACACCAGAGACTCCGGTTGAACTACCTAAGACTGGTGCTGGCGACACAATCCTAAACACACTAGGAATTGGCGCCCTAACAACCGCTCTGCTTGCTTACCTTGCTAGCCGACGCAACAGCCTAATTGGCTAACGAGACTGACCGCTCTAAATAACCTTTCTGAAGCAGTCGTTTCAGAGCCAAACAATCCTCCGCTTAACTAGCGGAGGATTTTGTTGTATAATATATCTATGGCTAAAGTTAAGAAAAAACGAAACAAGAAATATACAGGCGCTGATGCCGCTGCCACAAGGCCAACCATAACTAGGGTTCAGGCCGTTAATCGCGGCAAACTTGGTCAGTGGCTATTTGAAAATCAAAAGATGCTAAAAATGATCAGAAACGTTTTACTTATCGGTCTGATTGTCGCTATCATCATTTCTGGAATTGTTAGCCTTTTTTAGGCCTGTTGGCAACCTAAAACCAAATATACTTCCCTTGCCCTCTTTGGACCAGAATATAATGTCTCCGCCGTGAGACAATATCACTTTGCGTGACAAGAACAACCCCACGCCAGTACCATCTGGGCGTTTTTGACGGGCATTTGTAGCTCGGAAAAACTTACCGAATAGTCCATCCTTCTCGGATTCGGGCACGCCGATACCGGTGTCTTTGACACTAAAAACAATATCTCTACCATCAAGCGCCAGCACGACATCGATCGACGTAGACGGCTTTGAATAATAGATAGCGTTATCGATCATATTTAACATGACCTGGCGCACCTTTTCGCCATCAACCATGACCTTAGGGATGCCCTTGCTGATATGTGTTTCAAGCTTGAGATCGTGCTGCTTGGCTACTACCTTGAGCATCTGTACCTGCTCCCTTAACATCTCAGCTAGGTCGGTTTCGCGCTTATCGATAATAAACTTACCCGTTTGTAGACGCGACACGTTCAAAAAGTCGTTAATCAAAGTTACCATTCGCTCGCTAGAGATATATGCCTCCGACAAAACAGACCGTTGAGTCGGGGTTATTTTGCCCAAATCCCCATCGAGCATCATATCCAAATAACCTTTGATACTAGTAAGAGGCGTTCGCAGCTGATGCGAAGCCATAGATATAAACTCATCTTTTGACTTGTCCAGTCGCTGCAACTGTCGGTTACTGCTCTTTAGAGCCTTAGTTGCATCCTCAATTCGCTGGTTTAGCCCATTATTAAGTTCGCGGATTTCTTCGACGAATAGTGAGTTTTGCACGGCCACAGTTAACTCACCCTGGATTGATTCCATGGCCCGAATATCTTGTGCACTAAATCCTCGACTATTGTGTCTGCCGACAAACAGAAATCCCAGCAGCTCACCCTGTAAAATTAGCGGTAGCGACAAGCCAATATGATTAGCTCTGAGGGCAGTCTTGACCTGTTCATCCACTACACAGTCAGTCACTAAGACACCAGATGGCTGCTTGTGCTCCAAGCAATATTTAGAAATAATCGCTACGTCAGGACCCGGTAGACTAGCCCGTCTAGTAATGTATCGCCCAACGATGCCGACGCTATTGAAGTAGAAGTATGCTCCGTCTGCGTTAAGGGTTTTTGCAATAAACGAGCTGACTTGCTTTGTAAAAAACTGTAGGTCTGTTTCATGCAAAATAATTCTGCTAAATTCTCGCATAAACTCATCGTCGTCATATCGACTTCTGTACATCAGCTTACTGGTAAGCTTGTCAAACAAACTTTTCACTGGCTGGAATAAGAACGCCAAGACTAGCGCAAGCGCCATATAAACAAAATTTAAATCATTCTGTACGGCCAGGCCCGCGGAGCTTAACATGGCCGCTACGCCAAATGCCATCGCAGAGTAAATAAATGCCAGCATAGCCATCGACATTATATAGGCCGCAGTTCGCATAGCTGCGCGGCGTATATCAAATAGTCGCTGCCTAGATATTGCATAGTAACTAGACCACACAAATATCAGCACGCCAAGCGGTCCAACTTGCACAAACGAATAACTGCCCATCATCGGCATTATTAGATTTCCGATTAACCCGACAGATGCGCCAACTGCCAGCCCGGCCATAATGACAATAATTCTCTGCTTCTCCTGCTTAGTTGACCGATAATACGTGCGAACCAAGCTAGAAACACCAGCGATTATGCCAATAGCGACGTAGACACCATACACAACGAGCATCGTCGGACGTGTCTGAATCGTAATCTCTTCAACAATCCCAAGCAAAATAACCCCGGGTACGGCCGATAACGTCGCCACTACTATGCCGAGTGTGACATAGGTCTTTTCTAGCCAACCACCAGACTTGACGGTAGATATCGACAAGCAAAACTTCAAAAATCCAATGACCAGTATGGTGGCTATCGAGTAACTAGCCAGCGCAACTGTCGGCCTGGCCGCCAGTGGGGCAATCACAAAAACAACGTTTGACAGCGCCCACAGCGCCGCCGAAACCGCAAGTACAAAAAACCACCGGTACTTCGGTGAGTCATCAGATCTAACAACTAATATTCCAAGATACACACTAGCCAGTGCTGCTAATAGCAGAACCGCTGACAATCCAAAACTATTTACCCACTCCATGTTGCTACTATAATGGATTATTAACGCCTAGTCCATGGTTAACGCTATTTAATGTGTCGTCGTTCTTCAGAGCATCAAAAGACTGCCGCGGATCGGTACAGCAAAAATATGTGATAACATCATTTCTTGCATCCTCGTCTGATGCATATCCGTGGCAAATAAGGCGTTGCTCAATCCCCATCCTAGTTAACACATCGTAAAACTCAGGAGTCGTTGCATACATCCACAGTATGTTGTTATCTTGAGCATTTTCCATAGAATATTTGAACGCAGCACCAAGCATCTTGGGTATGCCCTGTTTAATGGCTATGTACTCACCTCTACTCTTGGGATTATCGGCCACCATCCTGGTGATATCAAAAAGCGACACATTGTCCTCGATACCTTCTAGAAAGCCCGCAACAGAACTACGCATACCGTGGCTATCACCCATCATGTCCAAGCTCAAAGACTCAAGGCATGTTTCCACTGGAGTAATCCGCATGCCCACCATAATTTGTGAACAGTGCCTGTATACAAATTGCCGAGTATTGGGGTCTCTGTCGTATCTGTCATGGTCGGTGCCGTCAACCCGCATCCAGCCCTGATTTTCAACAAACTGTTTTCTAAGGAGCATCCACTCTTTATCATCCGGACCGCTTATATCTATTCCGTCAGACACAATTAATTCCATGCTACTTCTTTCCATCGCTTATACAAGCATACCATGTTAAACTATACTTATGACCAAGATTGCAATTATCGAAGATGATCCAACAATTAGTCAAATGTACCGGATGAAGTTCGAGGCCGATGGTTTTGATGTACGAATGGCCGGAAATGGCAAAATTGGCGTCGACTTAGTCAAGAGCTTTAAGCCAGATATTATACTACTAGACATCCAAATGCCAGAGATGGACGGTGCTGCAGCCCTTAAGTTGATTCGTGAACACAAAGGCTCAAAAGACACGCCGGTAATCATCCTCACTAATCTTGGCGAAGAAGAAGCACCGAGCGAGATGCGCTCACTTGGCATCAGTAGCTACATCGTCAAAGCCAACAACACCCCCCGTCAAGTTGTAGCACACGTCAAAAACACTATTGGTCAGTAGACTTACGAGAATTTGCAATTCTTAGGCACGCCTGGATAACGTTATCAAATAGCGCCGTAACAGTTAGCGGACCAACGCCACCCTTTTCTGGAGTGATTGATATGTCGTCTCGCCGACGAACTTCCGGCGATACATCACCACGAACCTCGCCGTCTTCGGACGAAGTTCCGGCATCTACTACAACGCAGCCAGGGGCAATCATCTCATTGGTAATTATATGAGCCGCACCTGCAGCCGTCACCACGACATCGTAATTGATTAGCTCCGCCAAGTCATCACCTTTTTCAAATACACGTACTTCATGACCAGAGCTTTCCCACATCTTTACAAGCGGCGCACCAACCAAGCGACCGCGCCCGACAATCGCAATCTTACGAGAACTCAGATCAACGCCATAGCCAGCAAGCAGCCAATTAATTGCCGTCGGCGTAGCGGCGTCAAATGTCGAGACTGGATTTAGCCCATCAACGTCTTTTTCTGGCGCCACCATAGCAAGCACTCGGTCAACATCTTCGCCGCTGCTGATTGGCAGCTGGACAATGATTCCCTGTATATCATCACGCGAGTTTAGCCTCTCAATCGTAGAGTAAATGTCGTTAGAATCAACTCGATGCACCTCAACGTCAATCAATATGTCCGCACCATAACTCTTTTTTAGGCGCATATACAGGTCGATTACGGGATTTTCAGTATCAGTCACTATAGCTAGACGCGGAAAAATTCCCCACGCCTGACGCAGGGCCCTAACCTGTTTTGCCTGACGTTCTTTAATAAAACTCGCAAGCTCAGAGCCGTTCAATGATTTCATTTCTTTATCTTACCATATTTTTACTATGCAATTATGCTCATATTTAAAATATAAAGGAGTTAATATGGACTATGGAACAAACGCAGACTATGCTAGGACTAGCATAGAATCGGGAACCTCGATATGGGACATGATAGCTATATTTCTAATTGGCATAGTATATTTGTTAGTAATGACAGTCTATGCAATATTCCTGCCGCTATCTGGGTCATAAGTGCTTGGCGTAAGTAAAAATCAGTGGAATGATAGCCTTGTGACCCACGCACTGACCGTCCAGTTGTTCCACCGTCCTACCCTCAGGCAGCACCGATGACGCAGCCCATATCACCAATACAGCCACAGACTCCGGTTGTCCCTGCTCCTCCACAGCAACCCGCCTCCCTAATTCACTAGAAGAACAATCTCAACCTTCAGTACCAAGCGAGACAGAGGCGCCATCACAAGACGAGTCTCAGCCAGCTCAGCAATAGTCACCGGATCCTCACTGAGAAATAGCCCCGTGATAATGAGGGCAGTTTACTACATCCCCAGCCAACCCATACTAGTCACTAATCATAATCAGCCAAAATCAGACGGCCATCATTGCCAAAGCCCCTCAATTCATGCTATAATCATGCAGGCTTTTGTTGCGCAAAAAACAAGGGCGCACTTTTATATAAATGGCGAATGTAGCTCAGTTGGTTAGAGCGTCGGGTTGTGGTTCCGAAGGTCGTGGGTTCGATCCCCATCATTCGCCCCAAGTATTTATCGTATTACTTATTGACTTTATAGTTAATATATGATACAATGAAAGATAGGTGTTGTCACTAGCACCTGTGATTACATATGGGCCAGTAGCTCAGCTGGTTAGAGCACCTGCCTCTTAAGCAGGGTGTCGAGAGTTCAAGTCTCTCCTGGCCCTCCATAGAAAAATCCAGACCATTCGGTCTGGATTTTTCTATTGCATATTAAATCTACTGCGTACGACCAGTCTTTACGAGTAGGGGCTATATCCCCTGCCCTTAGGCTCTTGAAACCCCGCCGATGGGCGATTCTGACCAGTGTCAATCGATTTTAGTTGAGGATGGCTACCCTTGCGATCGGCTATGATAGGCTTGCCCATCTCGGCCCCCATCTGGCGAACACCGTAAGTCTGCCCAAGATGCGAAGATCGATATACGTTACGACGTGCACCCATATTAAGCCCTCGGGCGCTATCGGACGCAGTACCCAGTTGCTCTCGCCCAGAATCAATCGCACCAGATAGCCTATCGACTAGACCCCGTGACATTGTTGGTTTCTTGCCATTAGTATCCACTGTGAAACTTACTCCCTGTGCTCAGCCGCCTCTGCTTCATCTGCCTCAGCCTTTGTCTTGTGAACTGTGCCCGCCGGATGATGGGCCGGTGCGTATATAGAATAAACTTTTAGCGGCTCATCTCCAGTATTGATAACGTTGTGCCAGTAGCCAGATGGGATAAATATCGCAAAGTCATCACCAGCTTCTGCCTCAAAATCAAGATTATCTTGGCTCTTGCCCATTACAACACGCGCCTCACCCTGCTCAATTCGCAGGAACTGGTCGGTGTCATCGTGAACCTCTAGTCCAATCTCGCTACCGACCCCAATACTCATTAGTGTCATCTGGAGAAAATCTCCAGTCCAAGATGCAGTACGGAAATTCTCATTCGCAATCGTCAAATCTTCAATATCTACCACATATGGTTTTTTGCCATTATCATTCATGGTACCCCTCCTCTTTTTATGATTTGGTTTGGTGCCCCGAGTTGGATTCGAACCAACGGCCTTAGGCTTAGAAGTCCTCTGCTCTATCCAGCTGAGCTATCAGGGCACAATCATTAGGGAAATCCCTTTTGTTTCTCTCGGAATTTATCCGAAACTTCACACACTGTCCCAAATGCCGGTATCAATCACCAAGACACATAAGAAATGCGTATTCTAATTATATCACTAATCTGGTACAATTAGCAGTGTCGCGGGTGTAGTACAACGGTTAGTATGCAAGTTTTCCAAACTTGAGACGAGAGTTCGATTCTCTCCACCCGCACCAAAGAAATAAGATATCCACGTGATGTCTTTTTTCTTTAGCCCAAGTCAATAAGGCGAGCAAGCGTATAGCAGCAAGTGACAATAAAATAAAGCCCTGGCGCCCTAAGTGGATGCTATAATTAAGGCTATGAGGCAAAAGAAAAAGACTACAGCGCAGCACAGAAGCTGGGGTTTAATAATAATATCATCACTGATAATTATAGGCGGCTTGACACTTGTTATTCTATCTATTGTCTACATTGGTACTTTTGGCTGGTGGAGCCTGCTGATTGTCGTGAGCGGTCTCATTTCTATCTTCATGGCGACCATGTCTATAGTCAAGAACGACCCGTCCTGGATTTTACTAGACATCATCACCTAACTAGTTCACATCCGATATGCGCCCCAGAGACCACAGTAGGTCTGAGTGCAGGCAATAAATAATCTAGCCCGGAACATAATCTAGATAATAGATTAAGACATATTGCGCCCCTATGATCAACTAAGTTATCTCCGATATCAGACTCATGCTATACCCACCTTCTCACAGGTGTGGTTTCGCGGTCATCAGCATATCCAAAACCCAGCTCTCAGGGGGGGGTAAAATTACATACGGCTAATCCATCTGGTATACTGGGCAAAATAAGCATAATAGGTTAAGATAGTTATTAGCAATATACATCATTAATCCACAAAGGGCATCATGGATCCATATTCATACACAGACATACCAAAATACCAACCTCACGATATCGAGAAAGATGATGCGTCTGAATTTTATGACGCCATAAACCGATCATCATTGACCAAAGAATTGTCAGAAACACGTCCCTACGTCTACTGGACAATGGAAATCTACGACAAATCCAACGGTATCAAAGGCGGCGGTGGACTTGGGGTACTTGCAGCCGACACTCGTCGTGTCGCCCAGCAATTAGAGGTGCCGTTTGTGGTAGTAACGCCGTTTTATCGTTCAGAATCACACCAGTCTATTGAGTGGCTATCTCAGACAGAATACAGCGAAAAGGTATCGCCCCAGGATTATGGCTTTGAGTACGTCGACGAAGTAACTGTTGCTTCAGCCGGTTATCCGGACACGTCATTAAGTGTTTTTAGGAAAATTCTTGGTTCAACTCAGTTTGTAACCATGTCAGAGCCAAACTTTGGCCAACTATACGAAGGTATCGGCAGCGGCGACCATCGCCTCTACCAGGAAGTCGCTCTTGGCTTTGGTGGCTATAAGGCCCTAAAGTTAGTTGGTATCAAACCTGCAGTTATCCAGCTAAACGAAACTGCCACCATCTTTGCTGCCCTAGCGCGACTAGATGAACTTTGCTCAAACGGCATGAATCTGTACGAAGCGATTGTTTATGTCAGAAAGCACACGCTCTACACTAACCACACGCTACTACAGGCCGCCGAACCAGAGTTCCACATATCCCAGTTCGAGAAACTAATCTTCCCAAATATCAAATCTAACGCTGTTATCCACTGGGTGCGTGAACAATTTGATGGCAGTGGCATGCTTCGACCAAACATGCTGGCAATTGAACTTACCGAGGCCAAAAATGGTGTTAGCCGATTGCACGCTCGAGTAGCTAATTTCCGTGACCGCAACAACGAACGCGTCAAATTCCACGCTGTCACCAATGGTATCGATATGGAAACTTGGGTGTTGCCAGAGATCATGAACATGTACCGCGACAAGGGCATTATTGACAAATTTGGCATGCCAACAGACGACTACCAAGAAAAAGTTAATGATATCTCTATTGGTGATATTCGAGCGCTCAAATCACTTGGCCGCAAAGAGCTAAACCGTGTACTCGAGCATCGTAAAGACCAATACGGCAACCCGATCCATATCCCAGAAGATGCATTTGTATTTGACTTTAAGCGACGCTTTGCCAACTATAAGCGACCATACCTGCCATTTGAGCGACTAGATATCCTTAAACAAATACTAATTGACTACAATGCCCACTACCTACTTGCTGGTAAGGTCCACCAGGGCGACACCGCAATGTATGAGCATCTACTACGCATCCTCAAAGAGATCGATAGCGATCCAATTCTTCGAGAGAGGGTCCACTACCTACAGGACTACGATGAGGAGCTTGGCCGCGCAATGTCAATTGGATCAGATGCAGCCATCAATGTGCCAGTTATTGGCCTTGAGGCTTGTGGTACATCATGGGAGAAAGATATCGCCAACCTAAAGCTACTCATATCGACTAGCGACGGTGGCGTGGCAGACATTAAACCAATTGCCTGCCTGGAGGTTTCGGGCATTGACTATGACGCCGAAGTTTCATCGCTATATGCCAATATGCACAAGGCATGCCAGATTACGTCCAATGATCTAATGCTCGAGGGTAACGTCAAGAAGCAACTCACAGCCTACTTGCCTATTATTTCTGGCGCTAGGATGATGAAGGACTACTTAAAGTTTCTGTTTCCCAAGCAGTAGTAGGGCTGAAGATAGAATTTAGATTATAGAATTTGGGGTTCAGAAAATAAAAGCCAAAATATACCCATGTTAGATGTAGCGTAAATACCCGGCTACGGAAACCAAAAGAGCGGAGCTACATACGGCACCGCTCTTTTGGTTTTCCGGATCTTAGCCCTGGACTATCTTGATGTCAGCACCAATGCTATTTAGGCGTTCTGCCAGCTCTTCGTAGCCCCGGTTAATTGAGTAGACATCACGCAGAATTGACTCACCAGGAGCTGCAAGCATCGCCAGTAGGATGACTACGGATGGACGCAGTGCCGGCGGTGATACAACATCAGCTGGCTTCCATTTGGTTGGTCCGCTTAGATAAACTCGGTGTGGATCGACCAGCTCGACACTTGCATTTAGCTTAGTCAACTCGGTAAAGTAGATCGCACGGTTTTCGTAGCTCCAGTCATGAACCAGCGTTCGACCTTCGGCCATAGTAGCGATCAGCCCCATGAACGGCAGGTTGTCCATGTTGATACCAGGAAATGGCAGAGCGTGCAATTTGTCCTTGGCAGCCGTTAATTGCGACGGTCGAACTTCGATATCCACCAACCGAGTATGCTCATTATCCGCCAGGTACTCTGCGCTTAGGCTATAGTCCAGACCCATGCCCGCTAAAGTCGCCATTTCAATCTCTAGGAACTCGATTGGCGCACGCTTGATGGTCAGCTGGGATTTTGTCACTACCGCTGCCGCCACAAAACTCATGGCTTCGATTGGATCTTCACTTGGGTAGTAGTCGATGTTCTTATTGATGCTTGATTTACCGGTAATCTTTAGGGTTGTTGTGCCGATGCCCTCGATCTTTACGCCAAGCTTTTGCAGGTAGAAACATACGTCCTGAACCATATAGTTTGGACTGGCATTGCGGATGATGGTCGTATCTGGTGAAAGTGCCGCCGCCATAATGACATTTTCGGTGGTTGTGTCGCCGCGCTCAGTCAGCAGGATTGTCCTATCGCCAGATTTTACATTGACGGTTGCATGATAATATTCGGTCTCTGCTTCGACATCCAAACCAAAAGCAGCCAGCCCGACAAGATGCGGCTCTACAGTTCGCTTACCAAGATTACAGCCACCAGCAAATGGCAGACGGAAGTCGTCGTACTGATGTAGCAGAGGACCAAGCAGCATCAAAACAGTCCTCGTACGCTTGGCCGCCTCGACGTCCATCTCGTTAAGCTTTAGACGAGCCGGTGGGCTAATTTCCAAGTCATTGCCCTCGAGCCACCTGGTCTTTACGCCAATACTGTTAAATACCTCGATGATGCGATTTACTTCTTCGATTCGGGCAACCTTACGCAGAGTTGTCTTGCCATGGTTTAGCAAACTGGCACACAGCAGTCCGACAGCAGCGTTTTTTGATGTCTTCACACGTATTTCGCCAGACAACTGCCTGCCACCGTTGACTCGGAAATTCATCTTGCCGGTAGTGTTTAGGGTCATAATGTTATGACTTAAGACCTCTGATATCCTAGCCATCATCTCAAGGCTAATATTTTGCTTGCCACTTTCTATGCGATTGACTGCACTTTGACTGGTGCCAAGGGCGCTGGCTAGTTGTGCCTGAGTCATGCCACGCTGCGTTCGACTCTGTGCGATTAAGTTGCCGATTCTTTGTAAGTAATCATTGGTAGTCATAGGTATATTATATCATAGATGGTATGAAAACAATAACAATATGGTGCTATACTTATACTAGTATCGAACCAAGGAGGTAATATGAAAGATGATGTAGTGGCCAAACTGATTGCCGCCGAAGAAGAAAGACAGAAAAACGTCCTAGAAATGATCCCCAGCGAAAACTATGTGTCGCAAGATGTCCTGACGGCACTTGGTAGTGTATTTACTAACAAGTACTCCGAGGGCTACCCAGGTCGACGCTACTACGGCGGCCAAGAAAATACCGATCAGATAGAGCAACTAGCAATTGATCGGGCGAAGCAGCTTTTTGGCGCAGATCACGCCAACGTCCAGCCCCATTCTGGAGCACAGGCCAACGAGGCCGTCTACTATGCCTGGTGCGATCCAGGAGACACCATTCTTGCTATGGACCTTGGCCATGGCGGACACCTGACGCACGGCGCACCGGTGACCCGAAGTGCTCGTGAGTATAACTTTATGCGCTACGGCATGAAAGATGTCGATACGGGTGAAATCGACTACGAAGAAATCCGCCAGTTGGCACTGGAGCACAAACCAAAGATTATTCTAGCTGGATTTTCAGCTTATCCAAGAGAGCTTGACTATGCGAAGTTTGCAGAGATCGGGCAGGAAGTCGGTGCTATGCTGATGGCCGACATGAGTCACATCGCTGGGCTGATCGCTGGCAAAGTGGCTGCTAATCCTTTTGACTATGGATTTCACGTCATCACTACTACGACACACAAAACCCTGCGTGGGCCACGAGGCGGGATGATTCTGTCCAAAGGCATCGTATCTAACCCGCTCAAACGACCGGAAAAAACCCTAGAAAATCTACCGACGCTGATTGACCGAGCAGTATTCCCTGGTACTCAAGGTGGACCACACATGCATACGATCGCTGCCAAGGCTGTGGCGTTCGGTGAGGCGCTAAAGCCAGAGTTCAAGCAATACGCCGCACAAGTAGTCAAGAATGCAGCCGTGCTCGCAGAGGAGCTCCAAAAAGGCGGGCTGCAGCTTGTCACTGGCGGTACGAGCAACCACCTGATCCTGGCCAATGTTTACGCCAGCTTTGGTATTGATGGCAAAGAGGCCCAAGATCGACTAGAGCAAGCCGGCATCACCGCAAATGCCAACTCCATCCCTGATGATACGCTGCCCCCATTCCGCCCAAGCGGCTTGCGCCTTGGTACACCAGCGCTGACGACGCGTGGGTATAGAGAGGGCGATATGATTGAAATTGCACATACCATCCTTGACACTCTTCGCGCATAGATAATAAAGGCCATTTAAATACTCCCGGTACCGGGAGTATTTAAGTGCAGCCAGGAGTTGCTTACTAGTTTACTATAGAGCAGTTCCGGCTGTACCGCTTGTGTCACCAACAGTCATCGTTTTAGTAGTGCCGGAGAAATCACGATACGTGATCGTAAATCCAGCGACCGGACTGCCATGCGGCACCACCTGAACCATCTTTGGGTCTGTCGTGGATACACTGACGGCACCGAATGTGATATCGGCTGGTAGTTTAGCAACAGCATCTGCGGCACTACCACCAGTTGGAACACCACTAGTGAAATGAGCCCTAGTCGTAGGCCATACACCATGTGCGCCATTAAAGTTTTGCGCTACATCCTTAACTGCCTTTGCGCTCGCCATCGCTGTCGAACTATTCGCTCGAGCGGTGATGCTCGTATAGCCAACATAGCTAAGTGCTGCGAGGATAGCGATAACAACGATGACGATCAATAGCTCGACAATCGTGAAACCTTTTTGTTTAATTTGAGAAATCATTTCTGATCTGCCTCCTAATTAGTTATTTATTACATACCTTATTATAATGGAAACAGACATAAGCGCAATAGAGATTTAATATAAAAAACTCTCAACTCTCTATAAAACACACTCCAGTAAAGGAGTGTGTTTTGCCAAACTATATATAGCCTATATTAATGATATGTTGCCAGTAGTAGCAGGAGGGGTAGAACAGTCTCCAGCATCCATATACTTAGCCGTAGTGCCCGAAAAGTCCTTGTAGACAATTCTAAGACCAGCAACGGGTGAGCCACAGGGATAGACAGAAACTGTCTTAGGGTTAGTTACGCCAGCAGCCTGGATAACACTTTGTGCTGTTGCACCCATACCGTTAGTAATAGCACCAAAAGCACCAGATGTGGCAGGAAGGAATACTATATCTGATGGCAT
This sequence comes from Candidatus Saccharibacteria bacterium UBA6209, assembly GCA_002421965.1. Classification (GTDB taxonomy): domain Bacteria; phylum Patescibacteriota; class Saccharimonadia; order Saccharimonadales; family Saccharimonadaceae; genus Nanosynbacter. The sequence goes on along the minus strand of DISN01000019.1, from coordinate 3,286 downwards.
TTTTGCTACGCCTTCTGTGCCACCCGTGGTAAGCTGGGCCTTTGTCGTTGGCCATGCACCGTTTGCGCTGGCATATACCTGTGCCGCATCCTTAACCGCCTTAGCACTGGCCATTGCCGTCGAATTATTTGCCCTAGTAGTAATACTTGTGTAGCCAACATAGCTGAGTGCGGCCAAGATAGCGATGACGACGATGACGATCAATAGCTCGACGATCGTGAAACCTTTTTGTTTAATTTGAGAAATCATTTCTGATCTGCCTCCTAATTTATACTGTATTGATACCAATTATATAAGAGATTAGTTATAGTGCAATAGGCATAAGTACTTTATCCGCCTAGATTTGCAGATCGTATATATAGCGAGTCGGTATAGGTTATATCCTCACCACCGACAATTCTAGTAGCAGTCAGCGTCACCCTTACCGCTGATGCCAGCAGGGAACTACCGTCAATCACGTTAAAGTCACTTAATGCCATGGTGACTACAGCATCTTGAATAATCTTTTCTGGCTGATTATGCCGCTGCCAAACCTTGTTACCCTGAGCAGCTTGGGTACCACCGCACCAACTGCCAGTAAAGTCCCCGATTCTACTCAAGCTACTCGTAGCACTGTTGTATTTATATGACAGCTTATAAGTAGTAGCATCAGCAATGCTTGCGACGGTGGTCATCGGAGCGCACGAAGTGGAATTAACTAGACTCCTAGCATTATCTAGTGGGTTTTTGTCCGTAGCTAGCGCCTCCATAACAAGCTCGTTGGTCGACGTGACCTTGATATTTAGACTAATCCTTGCGTCTTGCTCCATCGTATCTAACGCTGCCAAAACGTCACTCTGCAGGCGAGTCTTGCCGTATGATCTAAGAGAAGCACTCGTAGCGCCAATAGCAGCGGCGATTAGCCCGCCAACCAGCAATATAGCGAATGGTATAATGACCATCACCTCAATTAGCGTGAATCCACGCCTAAGGTGCGACATAGACCGCATGAGCGACCTCCTTGACAGGGGAATCATACCTGACTATCGCAGTTACTCTGACGATGTTATTGTCAGTAAATGGCTTGCAGCGCCTAATGACAAGACTAACGGGACCGGGGATTGTCGTACCGGATATTGTCGTTGTTGTCTGGCCTATAGTCTCCTGAGTCAAACAACTATTTGTTACCGAAGTATAATTAGAGTTTTCTCTTAATTTTGAATAGGCTAGATTGCTCGCCTCTGCCATAGACCTAGTCCTACCGCCCCTCTGGCTAACTGTCGAGTAAAGCTGATATCCGCTAATAACCATCATGGCTGCAATAAATAGCGTAACTAGCAGCTCTACTGTCGTAAATCCGTCCCTATTCATTACCTTCGCTTACTCTCTACGACTACTCGTTTGTTACCAACCTCCGTCTTGTATATAAGGACAAAACTACGACAGTTATATGTATTGATAACAATCGAATCGATTGGATTGACCCTAGTGCAAAGTTCATTAGAGGCGGGCCCGGGGGCGTATATGTACTCATTTATGCTACCCTGCAGATCATTCGGTCGCGTATAGCACAGATAATCGTAGCTACAGCTACTAAGCGGCATCGATGGCACATACCCGCCACCTGAGGGCAGCGAAGGGATCTTTTTCTTGGGCGCTACTCCCGGAGGGGTTAGAGACTCAGGGTCCAGACCTGCAAATATAATCTCAAGATCGGAGGTTGTATCTCCAATTTCCTCTGGTAAAGGCGGGTAGCTACCCGCACTCTTGATAACTTTGCCGCTAGCATTCTTGATTTCCTTGGGATATATCTGCTCTAGGTATGCCGCAATTGCCTGCACATCAGCTTCCCGCTCTCGATCTCTATAGCGAACCTTGGAACTACGAAAACCAACCGTCCCTAAACCAAGTAAAACAATTACAACTGTCATGGCTATAACCAGCTCTATAACAGTAAAACCCTTACGCTTAATCATATAATTATATTACTAGTTTAGGCCAACAATCACAACAGCACTACAGCACCATCTCTAGTGGCTCTTGAGATATCTGGATGTGAAACATATCATAAACCCGCTGAATAATTTCCTCTCGAGCCTGTGCTAGGTCACCATACGACCTAGCAGACTCATTTACCAGAACGAGTGCGTTTTTGTCGTGAACACGAATACCATGCAACAACTCACCCTTTAGACCTGCCTGCTCTATCAGCCAGCCAGTCGGTATCTTGTGGGTATTGCCTGGCATGTCATAGCTTGGCATACCTGGGAATCGTTTAATCAAATCCTCGTACTGCCAATTCTCAATAACTGCATTTTTAAAGAATGAGCCTGTGTTCGGTCGCTCCGCAGGATCAGGCAGCTTGTCACTGCGAATCGCCATAACGGCATCGCGAATTATCTTTGAGGTGTAAATTGATATATTATTCTCATCCAGATACTTTTGAAGAGCAGCATAAAATGGTGGCTGCGGAGATTGCCGATACAACTTCATGGTAATACTCACAATACAGTATCGATTGATCTCTTTGTCCCTAAAGATACTATTGCGATATGCAAAATTACACTGTAGAGCATCCAGTGTAACTATCTGGTCGATTTGCCTGTCGTAAGCCTCAAGGCTCACCAACACATCGGCTACCTCTTGACCATAAGCCCCAATATTCTGGACAGGTGCTGCCCCTGCCGTGCCCGGTATAGCCGATAGCGCCTCGATACCACTCAGTCCCATTTCTACCGTTTTTTCAACAATCTCATCCCAAATCTCACCAGACCCAACCTTGACCACTACCGAAGAGGCGGTATCTTCAATGACCTCAAAGCCCTTTATGCGATTTAGCACTACTATTCCGTTAAAACCCTCGTCTCTGACTAATATATTGCTGCCGCCACCTAGAACAAAGATCGGCAGATCATGTTGCTTGGCGTGATTGTATATATTTATAACGTCATCTGGTGTTGTTGCCGAGGTCATAAATCTGGCGCTACCGCCAAGTTTCATAGTTGTGTAATTTTTCAAAGATATTCCTGTATGTACATCCATATACCTAGTATACGTCACTTTTATTGGTAGTCCATATGTGCTATAATTGTCACGTTGTGCACCCGTAGCTCAGTGGATTAGAGCATCTGTCTTCGGAACAGAGGGTCGTACGTTCGAATCGTACCGGGTGTACCAAAGAAAGAGCTGCCTTCAATTAGGCAGTTTTTTCTTTACATCTAAGACTATAGGTCACCAAAAACACCACATATAGCGTCGTGAAAAGTCCATGAAAAACTCAGCAGAGAAACTACCTGCCCTGGCTTAA
>DISN01000021.1 GCA_002421965.1 Candidatus Saccharibacteria bacterium UBA6209 | reverse complement strand
AGGAAGCGGCATGGCTGCTTTGAAGATGCTGGTGGTGATTGTCGTTGTGGCGATGCTCGCCTTTCAATTGTGGATGGCGAGCAGCTCGCATCCGACTGCGGTCAGGATTAACTCGGTTGGCAGACTGCCGAACTACCACGTGTTTTCGTTTGCGGAAACAGTACCCAATAGGGGTGCGTGGTGGTCATTCTGGTTCCTGGCGGGACTGAACTCGAGCGTGATCGTATTTTACGCCAGCTCGTTGGTTGAGTGGCAGGTCGGCGCAACGCTGGTGCTGACATTCACATTTACGCACTTTGCGCCAAGGATCTATGCCCGGAACGGTGGCGTGGGTCGGTGGACGCCGTGTGTAGTCGCAGGAGCTAGCTTTGTCGGTGGGTGGATTGCCCACGCAACCGATAGCTTCTGGGTCGTGCCAGCAGCAATCATCGTATTGATTGCTGCGCTGGTGTTTTACCGTCGAGTTCCCCGTAAGGCGCCTAGTGTCAGGCGGTCGTCCTCGAAAAGTCCGGTCTACTAGATCGGTCCATCGTGCTCCTAGTATGGGAGCCAAAATCCGGGACAGCCCCGGTCCCCCGTGCAGTCGTACGGGGGTTAGTTTTTTGTGGAGCGCTTTTCAGCCTCTTTGGCCTGCTTGTAGGCTTTAGTGACCGGCTCTTTACCGGCGGCGATACGCTCACGGTTCTTTTTGAGCTGCTTTTCGTCTCGGAAGCTGAGCTTTATTGGAGTTCCGGCGAAGTTGAACGCTTCACGAATCTCGCGCTCCAGGTAGCGTTTATAGCTCCAGTGGATAAATTTAAGGTTTGAGCCATAAATTACAAACCAAGGTGGTGCGGTGTCAGTCTGAACGATGTAGCGTAGTTTTGGATGGGAGTTTTTGAGACCAGCCGGTGGATGTGATAGGATGGCTTTTTGCAGCAAGTCGTTGAGCTTTCTGGTTTTGACTTCTTGTTTTCGACGTTCGTGTATTTCCAGGGCTAAATCAAATAGTTTAGTGACATTTTGTCCGGTAACACTCGATGTGAAGATTAGTGGTGCCCAGGGTACGAACTTGAAGTTATAAGCAATTTTTGGAGCAAGTTGATCGCGGGTGTAGGCGTCCTTATCGATGACACTATCCCACTTACTAACAACTAGCACTAGCCCCTTGCCCGCTTCGTCAATGATGCCGGCTAGTCGCTGGTCTAATTGGACGTTTAGCTCGTTGACATCCATGAGCAGCAGACAAATATCGGCTTCTTCGATGGCCTGGATGGTTCTAAGGACTGAGAATTTCTCGATACCGGTCTCTTGCTTGCCCTGACGACGAACGCCCGCAGTGTCAATTAGTTCAATCGCTTGATTGTGATAGTTGATAGTCGTTCGGTTTAGATCTCTTGTAGTGCCGGCGATATTGGCAACAATTGCCTGCTGCTTACCAGCCAGAGTGTTAAATAGGTTGCTCTTGCCAACATTTGGGCGACCAATTAGAGCCACCCGAATAATGTCGTCAGCCTCTGGTTCGGTAGCTGGTGGTATTGTTAGGGCGATTTGATCAAGTAGCTCTGAGATGCCCTGGCTGTGCTCGGCGGAGGTGCGAATAATGGTCTTGATGCCGAGACGCTTAAACTCATCGTTACTTAGGCTGCCCTTGAGGTCGCACTTGTTGGCCACTAAGATGACTGGTTTTTGGCTGCGTAGGGCTTTTTTAGCGATCAGCCGGTCTTGGTCTGTTGGGTATAGTGTACTGTCAACTGCCACGATAATCGTATCGGCGGCCACAACGGCCTCTTCGATTTGCTCCTGAATAGTAGCTTCAAACTCGTCTTCGGCTGTTTTAAGTCCAGCGGTGTCGACCAGCCAGAATTCTGATGCGTCGTCGCTAATTTCGTCGTCTCGACGCAAGTAGCTAACCTTGCCAATAATACTGTCCCTGGTGGTTCCGGCCTCTTTGGCGACAATCGCCTGGCGGGCACGAACAAGCCGGTTAAAGAGCGAACTCTTGCCGACATTTGCTTGTCCAATAATTGCTACTGTAGGTAATTTTGAAGCCATAACTTTGGCTTATTATACCAGAGGTGGATGATATTTACGAGCATAAGCGGGGTACATTTTATACGTTTCGTAATTAGCAGTAGCTAGTTCTGTGCTAACTACCATATTTAGTCTATGCCCCTTGTGATATATCCACGTCAACATACTTTCCTTCAGGTATATCACCAAGCGAATAATCACCAAAATTAGTACGGTGCAGCTTGGTGACCGTGTAGCCGAGTGCTGAGAATGTACGACGGATTTGACGGTTGCGGCCCTCGCTCATCTCGACGATCCAGCGAGATTCATCGCCATCAATTTGACGAGACAATATTAGTCTACTTTTGCCATCAGGTAGGTCGACGCCAAAATCACTAATCATCTGTCGGTGCAGTGGTTCTAGCGAGTTGTCGAGGGTCACTAGGTAGCGTTTCTGTTTAGAGAATGACGGGTGTGTCATCCTGAACGCCAGGTCGCCGTCGTTAGTTAGGAGGATTATCCCCGAGCTATCTTTGTCTAGTCGTCCGACAGGCTTTAAGTTGTGTAGTGACTGAGGTAGGAGTTCGTAGATTGTTGGAACGTCCCCCTGCTGGCGTCTAGAGCAAACATAGCCAACTGGCTTATGAAAGGCTATCGTTTTGAACTGCTGCGCCGTCAGTGGTTGCCCGCTGCACTTAATGATATCGCCATCTGTAAATCTTGCCCCTAGTGGCGCTACTCGTTCGTTTATGGTGACCTTGCCCTGCTCGATTAGGTTGTCGGCCTGGCGACGAGAAATACCGAGCGATAAAGCCAAAAACTTATTTAGTCGCTGTGTGGCCTCTCTATTTTGGTCTGGGCTGTCGATCACTGCTGTGGCGCTTGGGGGTTGATAGGATTAACATCTGCTACTGGGGCGCTGCTTGCTGCTGGTCCAGCTTGATCCATGGACGTAGGATTAGTAGGCATAGCCGTAGGTATGCCGGTGATGGGCGCAGGTTGTTGCTGCGGTAGTTGCTGCGATTGCGGAATGGCTGCTGGCTGTGGGGATAGTGACGCAATATCTGGTCGCTGTATTGGTTCGCCGAAAGATGAATCTGGCTTAGGTTGCTGTTGATGGAAAGGCGGCATAGTTTGGGGCTGATGAGTGGGCGCTACCGGCTGAGCGATTGGCTGAGGTGCGGCAGGTGCTGGATCTGGAGCTGGTGCGCTTGGGGCTACTGTAGGGGCTGGGTTTGGCATGTCGTTGAGTTCGTCTGCTAGCATTGAGGCTATATCAGATGATTCGCCAGACTGAGGCAGTGGCTGGAGCACGCGATCACCTAGGCTAGTTGGGCGCGGTACAGGTGAAGAAAACGGTGCGGTTGGCTGAGGCAGGCTGCTGCCTTGAACTTGAGGAGCTGGTTCAGGAGCCTGGGGCTGCGGTGCTATGGGCGCAGAAGCTGCGGGAGCTTGGGCGGCAGCGGGCATTGATATTGGTTGAGGCTGAGGCATTGGCTGCTGTGACATTGGTGCTACCGGTGCTGGTGCGGCGACAGGCTGTGCAGCTGATGTCATGCCAGGCAGGTCACCGAGTACCTCATGTACAGTTCTGACAACATCTTCGATACCAACCTGAGACTTAACTAGGTAGCGGTCTGCTCCGAGCTTCTCTCCACGTTGACGCTGGTCCTCGGACGACAGAGCGGTCATCATGATTACCTTTATGTCTTTTGTCTCTGTTGTTGCACGAAGAATATCAAGCATATCGAAGCCGGATATTTTTGGCATCATAACGTCGCTGACGATTAGATTTGGCCGCTCCTTTATGGCCATTGCTAGCGCCTCTTCTCCGTCGCCTGCAGATACAATGTCGTATCCTTCGGCCAGTAGTCTTACGCCGTATATCTCGCGTAGACTCTTGTCATCTTCAACCAATAAAATCTTTGTCATAGTTACTTACTACTATATATGAGGTCGCTAAAAAATACCATAGCACTTGTGCTTTATTGCTGAACTCTTGGTGGTACTGAAACAGATGTCGCCCTAGATGCTTGGTCGAACTGCGCGTAGCGAGATGCTAGTTGCTCCACCGACCGGGGCTGCGGGTATGTAGCGGCTGTGGGTTGCTGAGGGGCTTGAGCTGGTTGCTGTACCGGATCTGGTAGGACATTTAATGGCTGAAAGCCTGAATTTTCAAAAACAGACTGAGCGCGAACGGTGCTGTCTAGGTCTGCAAGTGACATTTCCTGAAATGGCAGGTTTTGGAATTGCTCAGGGATTTTGAACTCTAGGCTGGTGCCAGAAGTTTGGGTGACTTCTATGGTTTGCGGTATAACGACTTCGGCCGGCTGTTGCGGTGTGGCTGGAGTCGGCTGGATCACTTGCTGCTGGGCTGCCAATTGGCCCGGTTGATATGTGGACTGGGGCCCTGCTGCCTGGGCGGGTTGGGGCTGGACCATCTGAGGCGTTGGATGTTGAGCTAGTGGTTCGGCTGACTGGACTGTCGGAGTGATGGTCGGTTGTGGTTGTGGTTGTGGTTGCGGAGTAGACTCAATAACGGTAGCCTCGAAGTCTTGAGGTGACTGCTCTGTCGATAGTAGATGGCTAGAGTCTTTGGTAATTGTTGGCTTAGCCTCACCGGCTTCGCTAATTTTCTCCATGGCATCTTCGTGGCTGATGCGAGGGATATCTAGGAAGAATGTACTTCCCTGCTTGTAGACGCTTTCAACACGAATTCCGCCGCCCATAGCTTCCGCTAGTCTGCGACATAGGTATAGCCCAAGCCCAGTGCCACCTATTTCTCGGGTGTCTGTGTTGTCAACTCTGTAGAACTTTTGGAATAAGTGCGGTAGGTCTTCGGCGGGTATGCCCACCCCCGAGTCTTGTATGCTGATGGTTACGAATTTATCGTCGCCGGTTACGTCTACAATTATGTCGCCATTGGGGGTGTATTTGATAGCATTCTCTATAAGGTTGGCAGAGACTTCGCGCAGAAATGACGGGTCGGTAAATACGTAAAAAACAGGCTGTAGCTTACGCTCTGTGCTGGCTACGTCAAGCGAGGGGCTTGGTTTGTATATATAACGTAGGCCCTTCTCGCGAGCGATTGGCTCAAGGTCGCTAAAAATATTTGCCATCAATGATGCTACGTCAATGACTTCTGGGTTGCTCTTGAGCCGGCCATCTTCGGATTTGCTGATGTCCAGGAGATTTTGAAACAGCTCACCTAGATGTCTGGCCGATTCGTGAGCCTTGGTGATGTAGTCACGAGCCTTCTCGTCTATTTGAGCGGTCGCGGGGTTAAGCGCGAGCCCCAAGTAGCCTTCTATTGATGCCACAGGTGTGCGCATCTCGTGGCTGGCGGTTGAAATAAATTCCGCCTGCTCCCGCTCCTCGGCCTTTTCCTTGGTGATGTCTCGAAATACGATGATGATTCCACCGTCATTTTGACCGATTGGCGAACTAACTATAGATACCATCCGTCGTTTTTCACCATTTGTAATGAGCTGTAGGTTGTCGTTATGAACCGGCTGGTTAGTGAGCAGTGATTGGGCTATTGGATTTTCTGTCTCGTCTATATCTCTGCCTTCGATGTCACACAGCTTAAAGACACTGCGCCAGTCGAGGCCCAGTGCGTCTCCTTGATTCCACCCCAGAAGCGTCTCTGCTGCCGGGTTTATAAGATCAATTATGCCGGTGCGATCAATGGATACAACGCCGTCGTCGATCGAGTTAATAACAATATCCGACTTGCCTTCAACCGAGCTAAGCTTGTTTGCTAGGTCTCTGAACGAGTCATTGCTCTTTTT
>DISN01000005.1 GCA_002421965.1 Candidatus Saccharibacteria bacterium UBA6209 | reverse complement strand
TTTGCATCTGGGCTCAGGGCACTACTGCGTCAAGATCCCAACATCATCATGGTCGGTGAGATTCGAGACGGAGAAACCGCCAACCTGGGAGTCCAGGCTGCACTTACCGGACACTTGGTGTTCTCGACCCTGCACACCAACAACGCAGCCACTTGTCTACCGCGTCTGCTAGACATGGATATCGAGCCGTTTCTGATTGCTTCTACGGTCAAGGCGGTCATCGGCCAGCGACTAGTGCGTAGACTTTGTACTTTCTGCCGACAGCACTACACGCCAACTTCAGACGAGATCAAAAACATCGAATCGCTATTTGGCTTGTCGGGTAGTCGTGATATTGGCTACATAAATCGCCTAGAGTCACAAGCCGCTTCAGAGAAAATCGGTGGAGACGCAGAACAAAATACTAATAGCACAACAATCACCGGCCTCTGGAAAGAGTCGGCCGAAGGCTGCGATGAGTGTAATCACCAAGGATTCAAGGGTCGACTCGGTATATATGAAGTCCTCGATGTATCACAGACAATTCAGCGAAGCATTACCACAAATGCCACAAGTAATGAGATACAAGACGAAGCCATAAACGACGGCATGGTTACTATGCAGATCGACGGCCTCATCAAGGCACTACGTGGCGTCACAACAATATCAGAAGTACTACGCGTTACTAGGGAGCAGTAGCATTATGGCGAAGTTTGATTTTACAGCAATAAGCAACACAAATAAGACGATCAGGTCGACCATCGAAGCAGCTGACAGGGTAAGTGCCATTGCTAGCATTAGGGAACAAGGACTAAAGTTAACCAATCTAACCGAAAAGTCTGCGAGTAAATCAGGTAATCGATTTAAACTCGGTAGACGCAAGGTCAAGTCAGAAGAAATTGTCGTCTTTACTAGACAGCTTAGTGCTATGGTCTCAGCCGGAGTACCAATCATCAGAGCTCTAAACTCAATGGCCAAGTATGCCGAAAGTGCAACATTTAGCAAGGCTGTCGAAAAAGTCGCTAGTGACATCGAGGGCGGAGAGTCATTTGCCGATGCACTGGCCCATCATCCGGATATATTTAACGATGTCTACGTCAACATGGTTAAGGCAGGTGAGGCGGCAGGTATCCTCGACGATATTTTAAAGCGACTTGCTCTGCAACAGGAGAAAAACTCAACAATTCGTAAAAAAGTAAAAAGTGCAATGACTTACCCGATGGTGCTGATGGGCATAACCGTCCTAGCGTTCTTCGGCTTGATGCTCTTTGTTATCCCATCGCTGGGCGAAACCATTAAAGATCTGGCCGGTGAAGATGCCGAACTTCCAGGACTAACCCAGGCCATGATGAGCATTAGCCAATTCTTTGTTAGTTTTTGGTATATCATATTTCCACTTATGGGCGTCGGCGTATGGCTACTTCTGAGATACATCAAGACTCCTGTCGGTAAAAAGCAGTTTCACCTACTTGTAGTTCGCGCGCCTATACTTGGAAAAATCATTAGAAAAATATCCATAGCACGATTTACCCGAACTTACTCGGCCCTGATTGGAGCTGGAGTGGCAGTGTTAGAGGCCCTGGCAATCACGGCAAAGGCAGTCGGAAATAAAACATATGAAGAATCACTAAACAAAGCAGCCGTCAGGGTTAAAAACGGTGAAGCGTTCTCTAAGGTGATAGCCGAAGACACCCTGCTCTACCCGCCAATCGTATCTCAGATGCTTGCCGTAGGCGAAGAAACCGGCCAAACCGACTCAGTGCTCGTCAAAGTTGCCGACTTCTACGAAGAAGAGGTCGACACTGCGATATCTGGGCTAAGCTCCACCATAGAGCCAGTCATGATCGTTGTCATGGGAAGCATGGTTGGCCTTATTGCCGCCAGCGTGATGCTGCCGATAACCGGTCTAGCAACTCAAATGGAATAGTAGACCTCAATTTATGCTTATGATATAATATTAAATGAATAATATTAAGTGGGCAACTCGTGAACGGCATATTTTACAAAAAAAAACCAATCATCGGACTTGAATTTAGTCGAACCGGGCTGAGAGTAGCCTCTATTGACCGTGAAAAAATGCAAGTCGAAGGATATGGGTCAATAGAACTAGATCCGTCCAAGGTGTCAGATGACTTAAGCGCCAGCCGTGAATACATAATTCAAAACCTGAACAAACTCTACAGTGAGAAAATAACCGGCAAACTAGACAGTAAGAGAATTATCCTGGGCATCCCCACTATAAAAACCTTTGCTAGAACTTTTAACCTGCCTTCCGACCAGGAGTCGAAGATAAAGTCAGCCGTGGACCTGGAGGCAGAGCAGTACATACCCATGCCGCTCGAGAACCTATACATTGACTACCAGATAATCAACCGGGCGAAAGACTCACTAACAGTCTTGATGTGTGCTGCTCCCAAAAAATACATTGACGACCTAATCGATATACTCGAGGAATTTGGCTTTGAAATAGCTTTGATTGAGCCGAGTATCTACGCTAGCGCCAGACTACTAGAGGCCACCAAGGAGGGTGGTATGCCGACAGTCGTAATCGATATCGGCCCTGGCGACACCGACATCGCCGTGTTCGATGGCGTAGTCAGAGTTACTGGAGGACTTAATATGGGAGGCAACACGTTCACTCTAGAGATTGCCAAAAAAATGGACCTAACCCTAGAAAATGCCCATCAACTAAAGGTACTGAGCGGGCTAAGTCCAGGTCCTAGGCAAGCTAAAGTCTCAGCAGCGCTACGACAGCCACTTCTGAAGATGGTAGATGAAACAAAAAGGATAATGCGCTTCTATGTTGACAGATTCCCCGATGCAGCCAATCTAGAGCAGGTGATTATAGTCGGCAGTGGCAGTAACGTGCCCGGACTAGGCGAATTTTTCACAAATGAATTAATCATGCCCGCAAGAGTAGCCAGTCCGTGGCGTTCGTTAAACTTCTCGGGTGACAGTCAGCCAACAAAAAACATCAGATCTAGACTCTCGACAGCATCTGGGCTAAGCCTAGTAGACCCCAAGGAGACCACTAAATGATAAATCTTCTGCCACCCGAAGAAAAGAGGCAGATTCGCGCTCGCATAACAAACACCCTGCTTCTTAGGTACTGTATTGCGACACTACTCTTAACTATCCCGCTCTCGACACTAGCCGGTGGCACCTATATGATCATCCTCAATCAAAAGAGTGCAGCCGAAGAAAGTATAAAGAATAGCCAGCAAAAGAATTCACAGTACAGAGATATACAGGCCGAGGCGGAAGAATTTAAAAACAATCTAAATACGGCAAAAACAATCCTCGACAAAGAGATTAAATATTCACAAATAGCCCTTGCTATCGCCCAAGGCCTCCCCGATGGGATATCTCTAGATACCCTAAATCTTGATGCAAATGGCTTTGATCAACCAATAGTTCTGCAGTTACATGGTGATGCATACGATGACGCGATTGGCTACAAGAACGCTCTTGAAAAATCGCCTATATTTAAAGAGGTACGCATACAGTCAATCACGTCTGACAATGAAAATGGCGGCACCACAATATCAATTAGTGCGATACTTCAGCCAGGAGTAACTAATAAATGAGTCATAAGAAGAAAACCAGCACTGGACTAACTGCAACTAAGATGAGGGTTGTATTACTAGTGTCGCTTGTACTAGCAATATCAGGCATGGCTACCGGTTTCTATTTCGCCTACTTGTCGCTACAAAAAGCATCCGACGAAGTGGCGTCTATCCAGGCAACCGCCAGCGCAGAGGATGCCACTGTTCAAAATATGATGCAGACAAAGAAAGACTTAGCCAAATACGCAGAAACTGTTGAGCGAGCCAAGAATATCGTTGCCGAGTCTCAGAGCTATCGCTACCAAGACCAGGTGGTTAGAGATATTTCCGAATACGCCAATAGGGCCGGTGTTGCACTTGCCTCTATAGGATTTCAGGCAGAGGAAGGCGACAGTACCGCCGCAGGAGGCGCCACAACACCCTCTGCAACAGAACGAAGTGCCACTAAGGGCACAGCAGCAGGCGCAGCGTCGATGAAAAATACCACAGTCTCAATCAACCTTGCTCAGAACATACCATACACTAACTTTCTTCACTTCATACACCTCATAGAAGAGAACCTAACCCGTATGCAGATTACACAGATTTCACTTGCTCGCGGAGATTCGCCAGACACTGTTACCGCACAAACTCTTAATGTCGAGGTCTATATAAAATGAAATCCTCTATCTCAATCGGCCAGATATCAGACGGCATAGTTAATTTTATAAGACGATTCCATTTGCTAATCTACACCTTGACTGTAGTTATCGGTGTTGCGGTTGCGGTATTTCAACTAAACGGGCTGATGACCGAACAAAGTCCAGCAGGCAACGGCGGAGGCACTGCCGCCTCATCATTCGATAAAGACACTATTGACCGAATCAATAACTTCAACACTGCCGACTCAGACCAGGACACCTTTTCGCTACCGTCTGGTCGCATCAACCCCCTAGTCGACTAGGTGCAATCTTTAATATATAATTAAGATAATAATTATGCTTTTACCATCAACTCGATTTATTGACACCCCAGTAATGAGCCTACAGACGGGATCAGAGCTTGGCCGTACCGTCAGGCCAATAATAAACCCAAGAGAGCTATCTATCGTGGCCTTTGAGCTACACGGAATCAACCTAGACTACGACCCGTCGCTGCTGCGAATTAACGACATTCGAGAAATTGGCCCAATGGGTATAATTATTGACTCATCGGATGAACTAATTAGCGTTAGCGATGTTATAAAAATCAAAGAAATTTATGAGCTAAATTTCGAACTCGTTGGGCTCAAGGTTATCGATGACAAAAAGAGAAATGTTGGCAAAGTGACCGGATTTACACTAGACGCATCCAGCTTTTTCATTCAACAACTACAGGTCAAGAGGCCACTGCTTAAAAGTTTTGGTGATACCGAGTTCCTAATTCATCGATCCCAGGTAGTTAAAATTACTGATGACTACCTAGTAGTTAAGTCGCCCGACATCCGCCACAAAGAAGCGGTCGCTGAGCCGACGGGCCAAATGTTTGAAAACCCCTTCCGCAAACCAGCACAGCCGGCGCCCGAAACCATAGATGCATCTTAGCTAGACTCGTCAAGCATAGACATAATGTCGTCATACATAAATCCCTGTCGGGCAAGATAATGAATAAACTTCGCACGATCCGGATAGCGATTCTGTTTTTTAGCGATTATCTTTCTTAGCTCGTCTTGGTCATTACGAGTCGAGTCATCAATGTTTTGATTAATTATCTCTGGACTAACACCCTTCGCCCGCAACTCAGCTCGCAGTTTTTGTAGACTCGAACCCTTCGTGAGGTTGCGATTCTCAACCCAATACCTCGTAAAGGCCTCGTCGTCTACATAGCGCTTCTCTACTAACCTGTCGAGAACTCTATCGGCTAACGCCTGCGATACGCCAGCTCGCTCTTTTATCTCGCCCGTTCTCCTGGATCGATACCGAGTTGTCTGGGTTTTTCGCCACAAATAATCCCGCACCTCCTTGGCACTATGCGGACGCATCAAACAATACTCCAAGGCCCTTGCGTAAAGCTTACCGAACTGACTTTCCTGCTCAAGCTGTTCTAGTTCAGACTCAGAATATTCGCCTCCAATTCTCACCCCAAGCGAGGCAATTTGCGAAATCTCTAGGCTAAAACGGTACTTGTCGTCAACAAAAACATTAATTCTGTTTGGATTGGTTTGCTGAGCACTAAGACCAGTGATCTTCATAGCCAGCTAGCTACTTGGCTTCTTCGGCGATCTTATCCCTAACCTTCTTATCGATTTCAGCCAAGGTGGTTGGATTTTCACGTAGATATTCCTTGGTCTTATCACGACCCTGCCCGATAGTCTCGCCGTTATACTTATAAAATGCACCCGCCTTTGTCACAATCTCGTGCTGTGCAGCCAGATCAAGTATATCGCCAAGATAAGAGATACCCTCGTTGTACATTATGTCAAACTCTGCAGTTCGAAATGGTGGTGCAATCTTATTCTTCACGACCTTTATCTTGGTACGGTTGCCGATGATATCTTCACCGACCTTTATCTGACCGATTCTACGAATATCAATACGCTGAGAGGCATAAAACTTCAGAGCATTACCGCCAGTCGTGGTCTCTGGATTACCAAACATTACGCCGATCTTCATACGAATCTGGTTAATAAATATAACTGTTGCCTTTGACTTGTTGATGATACCCGTAAGCTTACGCAGAGCCTGACTCATCAATCTAGCCTGTAAGCCCATGTGAGAGTCACCCATATCACCATCAATCTCCGCCTGAGGTGTAAGTGCCGCCACAGAGTCGACAACAATCAGATCGACTGCGTTAGACCTAACTAGAGTCTCGGTAATCTCTAGTGCCTGCTCACCATTATCTGGCTGCGAAACTAGCAGATTAGCAATATCTACGCCAAGCTTTTTGGCATAACTTGGATCCAGTGCATGCTCGGCGTCAACAAAAGCTGCAGTGCCACCTTGCTTTTGAATCTCAGCAATAGCGTGAAGCGTTAAGGTCGTCTTTCCTGAGCTCTCTGGTCCATAGATCTCAATAATCCTACCTTTTGGATAGCCACCACCCAGAGCGATGTCTAGGCTAATCGAGCCCGAAGGGACTACCTCTACATCAGCTTGATGGAATTCACCCAATTTCATAATAGATCCGTCACCAAATTGCTTAGTAATCTGATCCATCGCAAGGCCTAGAGCCTTTAGCTTGCCGTCATCTACTTTTTTATCGGTCGGTTCAGCGGTCGTTTTTTTACTGCTATTTTCTGCCTTTACCATATCTCCCCCTTTGACTTATATACTTATTGTACCTTTTATGCCAAAAATTTGCTACAATAGACCTATGAGAAAACAGGGGTTTACTGTTATAGAATTGATCGTGCTTAGCACATTTTTAATCGTTGCCGGTGTAGTGCTGCTGCTTCAAATTCAGCGTATTGGCTCAGAAAATACCAATAGTCAAAAAAAGGTTGCCATAAATGCAATCTACTACAGCCTAGAGGAGTCATTTTATCCGAACAACAAATACTATCCAGAGTCTATCGACAAGGACACCCTAAAAACAATGGATCCGTCACTATTGACTGACCCGTCCGGCGTGGCACTCGGTGAGAGCGATTCATCATACAGATACGAGCCAACAAACTGCAATGACGGAAAGTGTAAGTCGTACAAGCTTCGTGCAATCTTAGACAACGAAGATGATTTCGTAAAAACCAATCGAAACAACTAGCAACTAATCCTCAAATGGATCCACCGGGCGACCGTTTTTAAATGCCTCAATAGCATTATTTAGCGTAGCAATTTGCTTCTTGGGGTGTGCCACGTACCTAAACACGTACGTCGTCTCTTGGCCCTCGGTACTCAGCCTAATCGTCCCATAATCTAGCACCGTCTGCAGTATTCCATTTTGCTTAAAACTTGCATCCTCGATACTACCTAAGCTAACTGTCTGCTCTCTCCTCATAAATAGACTATCTTGGATCTCCTGAACAACACTCTCATTTGTCATAAAAAACTGATTCTGCAAGTAAACCCACAAGGCAACAGCACCGCCCAGGACAACTAGCGCCGATATTAGTAGCAATATACCAAACATCGCAGGTATCGATGGCATAATTGTGCCAGCAGCGGCGTCATACATAGACGGATAAAAAGATCCGAATACAAAAATTGCCATCAGCAGAGCGAAGGTAACGATAATCGGTATAAGCATACCAATCGGATGACGCTTGATGTCTAATATCACAAACTCACCTTCGCTCAAATTAAGATATGGGTATTTCTCTTTTGACTCGCGGTATTTCTGCATTAGACCTTCACTTATCTCCCGCTTCTCTGGCTCCATGGGTCGATGCGCGTGAACCGTGTCGGGCTCATTGGCATACTGTGCTCGTATTTGTGGATTAAAATTATGCCCCTCTATCCTATCGGGTCGAGTCGTAATGTGGGATCGCACCTTTTGTTGCGCTGGCTCCGCCTGGACTGGTGCAGGCATATCAACGGGCGGGTGATAATAAAGCGGTCGACCCTCTGGATCATAGGCGGCTGGCTTAGTTGAATTTTCCACTTCCTCTGGATTCATAGACTAAATTATATCATAAATCAGTCTTTTAGCAGATGGCTTTTGGCTTTTGGCGTCACTCGCCTACCCCTTGGCGTCTTTTCTATAAACCCAATTTGCAGTAAGTACGGCTCGTAGAAATCTTCAATAGTTGTCGCCTCGTCGCCCGTTAAAGCCGCCAGAGTTGTCAAGCCAACCGGACTATCTCCGTAGTTATCGATCATGCTCAAGAGCAGATTTCGATCTGCAGGATCAAGCCCAAGCTCGTCTATCTCTAGCATAGCAAGTGCTTTTTTTGTTGCCACATCATCAATAATTCCATCACCGTTCACATCTGCAAAATCCCTAACCCTCTTGAGTAGCCGATTGGCTATCCTGGGGGTTAGGCGAGCTCGAGTAGACAGTATCTGCGCCGAAGATTGATGAATTTTAGTCTCTAGTATTTGTGAGGTACGCTCAATTATTCTTGATATCTCCTCTGGGGTATAGAATTCAAGACGATAAATATGCCCAAATCGATCCCTCAGCGGTGCCGCCAAACTACCGGTGCGAGTCGTTGCGCCAATGATTGTAAATTTTGGCAAATCCAACCGAATAGACCTGGCCGCTGGGCCCTTACCGATCACAATATCTAGCTTAAAATCCTCCATTGCACTATATAGCACCTCTTCAACCGCCCTGCTAAGGCGGTGGATTTCATCAATAAACAAGATGTCGCCATCCTGGAGATTAGTCAGAATACTCGCTAGATCTCCAGCTCTCTCAATAGCCGGACCACTGGTAATTCTAAAACCCGCGCCCATCTCATTCGCAATCACACTAGCCATCGTAGTCTTACCTAGTCCTGGTGGACCATAAAGCAACACATGATCAATCGGTTCATCGCGCTTTTTAGCAGCTTCGATTGCTAACTTTAAGTTTTTCTTTAATCGCTCTTGTCCAACGTAATCATCGAATTTCTGTGGCCGCAAAGTAATCTCGATAATCTGCTCGTCAGTATCGTCCTCGTGATTAGCCGCATCAATAATCCTCTGAACCACCATAAGCTATCCCTTAAGGGCCTCCGTGACTCGTTTTCCAGTCGGCAAGCTTGCATCTATGCCCTCAAGCGCCTTAGTAGCATCGGCTAGCGTATAGCCAAGCGCCATTAGCGCTTCCAAAGCTTCATCAGAAGTATTTAGCTCAGCTTGAGCAGGCTCGTCGTGACGACCATAATGAGTCGGCAGACCAACCTTGTCAGAAAGATCGACCACCACACGCTCGGCAGTTTTCTTACCCACGCCACTCGCCTTCTGTATAAACGCACTATCGGCGTTGGCTATGGCATTTCGAACATTCTCAGAATCACTCAGGCCCAATATCGAAAGTGCCGCTTTTGGGCCAACACCCTGAACAGTAATCAACAGTTGAAATAACTTTTTTGCAGCCAAAGAAGAGAATCCAAAAAGCTCCTGCGACTGCTCCCTTATATGATGATGGGTATAAAACTTAACCTCTTGCCCAAGCGTTACTTTATCGAAATCACCAGAAGCGACAGAAACCTCATAGCCAACACCACCAACATCAATAATTATTGATCCCAAGAATTTCTCAGCCACTATACCAAAAATATGCGCTATCATATATCTATTGTATCACCTTAGGGACCGAGGCGTTGGCGCAGAGGTATTGGTTGGATTAGTTGGACTGGTTGGCGTGGTTGGGGGCGGGCTAGAAGGCTCACTAGGATCATCAGTATCATCATCGGAATCAAGCTCCTCCTCGTCTTCAGTGGGAGGCGTAACAGGCTCAGGCTCAGGCTCAGGATCGGGCCGAGGCACCGCAGCAGAACAGCTCTCAGTCGGAAGTGCCGTAGACAGAAATAGCTCAGTATAGGTGTTAGACCCCCACGTGTTAGCCAATCCGCCGCCATAGCACACATATCGCTCAACAATATTTAGCGGCCTAGAGAAACTCGGAGTAGCGCCACCGATAGCCACGGTCATCGTAGACCTCCAGATTGGACCCGCCATATCAGCACCACCACTAACCATCGTTGAATTGTCATTATTGCCAACCCATACACCAATAGCAATATCTGGAGTATAGCCAATAGCCCAGGCGTCTCGATTATCGTCAGTGGTACCGGTCTTAACTGCGACCGTCTTGCCAGAAATATTTAAGCTAGAGCCGAACATGAACGACCTAGCTGACTGATCCGCCAAAATATTCGAGACTAGGTAAGCTCCTTGCTCAGAGATACCCCTTTTCGCAGTAGACGCATGCTTGTAGATACTACTATTTAACTTGTCCTTAATCTCTTGGATTGACGTATTTTTTCGAACATTGCCGCCATCAGCAAACGCCGCATAGGCATTAGTCATCTGCTGCAGCGGCACCTCGGCAGAGCCGATAGCTATCGATAAACCGTATTCGCTAGGGTCTTTATCCAAAGAGGTTATACCCAGAGACTTGGCAGCCTCAATCGACTTCTCTAGACCATAGTCCTGCATTATTTTAATCGATGGTATATTTAATGATCTAGCTAGTGCCTGGCGAACCGTTACGTTTCCATAATAACGTCGCGTGGCATTTTGCGGCTGCCAGCCGCCAATATTAATTGGCTCGTCGCGAATAATTGTTGCCGGTGTAACCACTCCGTCGGCCAAGGCGGCGGCATAGTAAATTGGCTTAAAAGTACTGCCTGGCTGACGCTTTGCGGTTGCCATATTTACCTTGCCCCACTCCTCGTTACTGTAGTCTACGCTGCCCACTAGCGCACGGATTTCACCAGTCTTTGGGTCTACGGCAATCACTCCAGCATTAGAGCCGCCCATTCTCTCGATGTAGGTTTTTTGGCTAGCAATGCTGGCGAGCGCCGCCCTCTGCAAGGTCAAATCAAGAGTAGTTGTCACCTGAAATCCCGATCGTGCCACTCTCTCCTCGCCGTACTTATCGTAGAGCTCAACCAAAACCATCTCGGTAAAATGCGGAGCATCGTTCACTATCACTGTTGGACCTTGAAGTGCTAGCTGCTCAGCTAAAGCGGCCTGCTTGTCGTCTTCGCTTATCATTTTGCCGCGAACCATCCTGGACAGAACTTCGGTTTGACGCTTTACGGCCTTGTCGGCATCACCACTAATTGGCGAGTAAGCGCTTGGAGCCGGCAAGAGACCGACTAGCATTGCGCTCTCGGCCAGTGACAGGTCGGCTGGTTTCTTATTAAAATAAACCTTAGCCGCCCGATCAACGCCAAATGAATTCTCACCAAAATACACCGAATTTAGATACATCGCCAGAATTTCATCCTTGCTGTAGCGCTGCTCAATTGCGGCTGCCACCGAAAAAGCCTGATACTGACGTAAAAAACTTCTTTCTGAAGACAATACCGTCATCTTTGCCAGCTGCTGGGTTAGGGTCGATCCACCAAATTCACCACTTCCCGAAAATACATAGCCATAAAAAGCCCTGAACGTACTTAGTATTGAAAATCCACCATGTTCATAGAAATTACGATCTTCGCTAGCCACCACCGCCTGCTGCATATACTTCGAGATATTATCGAGCGGTACAATATCACGGTGCTCCGCAGTACCGGTGCTATAAAAAGTCTCTCCATGAATATCACGAAGCACTACTCCAGTATTTTTACGGTTCATCAACGTCTCCATGTCGCCCATGGTCGTCGCAAAATAAGCATACATAATCAATGGAATAACCAAAACAAAAATGATTATCGGCATACCTATAAGCATGGCCTTCTGCCACCATTTTAGCTGCTTAAACCACTGCCACTTAGTGCGTAGCCACCACTTAATCCGCCTTGGCAGCGGGTGACGGCTTCGTTTTGCAAACTGCTTCTTTGAAATAGCAGATTTCCTTTTTACCATAGTTATATTTTACCATTTTATCGACTCATGAGCGAATGAGTAATTGCGGCAGCCAAACCATCGGCCGCATCGTCTGGCTTTGGCATGTTATTTAACCCGAGCTGTAGCTTGACCATTTCTTGCATCTGTTTCTTACTAGCACGGCCATAACCGGTCAGTGTCTGCTTGATTTGCAACGGAGTATACTCGGCAATCTCTAGCCCTGCCTGCTTGCCAGTAAGCATAGCCACGCCCCTGGCATGGGACACAGAAATAGCAGTCGTGACATTTTGTGCGAAGAACAGCTTTTCAATTGACATAACTTCTGGGTTAGTCTCAGCAATTATCTCGGTCAAGCTGTCAAATATCTCGAGTAATCTATCATCGAGCGGCGTATGCGCTGGTGTCGTAATTACTCCAGCAGTTATCATCTTTGGGTTACCCCTGGCGTCTACTTCAATTACACCAAATCCCAAAATACCAGTTCCGGGATCTATCCCAATTATTCTCATACACCAATTGTATATTACTTACCCCTGGAGGTAAAATAGGCCGCAGTTTTCTTGGTCAGACGGCTAATCTCAAAACGCCATTGCCACACACCATAGCTAACCGCCGCCAAAGACACGCCGCCAGCCACCCACCAGCCCATCATCCCAGTGGCCGTTTCGGTGACTATTTCTGGTGCAAATCCAGCGACTGGCATTGCTGCTGATAGTACATTCCGGCAACGATTAGTCTCAGGATTTCGCTCCCTACCCTCACCACAATCGACCAACTCGTCGACACTGGCTATCTTTTTACAACGATTAGTTTCAGGGTTGCGGAACTGATCGTCCGCACAAGGTTTTAGCACGCTCGCCGCAGCGCTAGCAATCGACCGGCACCGATTCGTCTCCTCCGACCGATATTGACCCTCCTTGCATGGCGCCAGCGTCGAGCCGGTCGAGATATTACGGCAACGGTTAGTCTCCTCTGAACGATATTGATCATCACGACACGGTTTGAGTGTTGAGTCACCCGTACTGCTAGCTACTACCTCTTCCATCGGAAACATATTTGCCTTGTCAGGAGAGGCTAGCCCAAACTTCCACGTTCCGTCCGTCTCGTCATATGCCCACGTCCTATCCCGCGCAGCCGCTAAATCCATGCCCGCATAAGAGACCTCCTGATACGACACTACCCCAAAGTAATCTTCTATCCAAATATTTCCCTCTTTGTTTGCAAGTGACAGCGCTACGCCGTCATTGCGCATGCGTAATGTAAAGTATGAACCCTCAGTCAGTATTAGCTCATCACGATACGGATGAATGGTCGGTTCGTGCCAAGTATATGACGTAGTCGTCGTCGCATTTGCCGTGCGCGCACCAGTTCTAATGCGATATTTCGCCAAATCAACAGGCTTATCCGACGAATTATACAGTTTAATATAATCTTCACAGTCCTCGCCCATATCACCAGGACTACAGCTACGAGAATTAGACAAGATCTCAACTATCATCAGGCCATCGGTTGAATCTGGCGGATGATACATGTCACTATCGCGAAGTCCCGTCGCTTCAACGACACCCACCGCAATAACACTGTAATCAGCCTCAAAACTTCCCGACTGTTTTATAACAGAAAATGATTTACGATCACCTATCTTGTTCGCACCACTATTCGAAAAGTACCACGCACTCTTATGCGCCATCCATTGAGACGAAGCACTGCCAATCTGATCAATAAGCTGTATGCGATTCCCCTCATAAAATACCTCCACCCGCGTCACATCGCCATCAAACAAACACTCAGCCGTGAATGTCCGCTGCTCGCGACTGGCGGAGGTCGGCGAAACAACCAGAAAGTATTCCGCCGGCAGCACATAGCCCGTGTCGTTCACAGCCGTCTCGCATGCCTGATTACCCGCACTATACTTCAGGGTCAATTTCGAGATGTCTAGCGGCGAGCCCGATTGATTATACATTTCAACAAATTCCAATGTACTACTTACATCAAATAAGGTAATAATTGCCGGAGGAGTTGTTACTGGCTCAGCCACAATGGGCGCATCCGCGGCTGTCGTGACAGTCGGCTGGGGGCTAGAAGCAGTCTCTGCACCCGTTTCATCTACAAGTGTGGCCTGAGTCATCTCAGAGACGGCTGTTTCAACCGATTCAATCTGCGCCTCAGGAATCTCAGCAGCTACATTTACCGCTAGTATAGCCTCTTTGTCAGTACTAATAATACCCTCCTCTGTCACTCCCTCTACTTCATCCATCGCAAAAACCACCCCAGCTGGGGCGGCAAGCGACACGATTAACGAGAAAATAAGTGAAACGATACCGCACTTTTTCATAATCATGCCCATCCTGCTTATGTTGTTATTGGCAGTATAGCAAAAAAGATTTCAGTTATTCAATATCCGCTGTAATATCCGCATTTGTATGGACATTTACGACGTCGTCCAAGTCATCAAGCGCGTCAAGCACTTTGAAAAGCTTCTGCGCCACCTCAGGATCTGCTATTTCGACTGGTGTATTTGCAATATATCGCAGTTCGGCATCCTTTACTTTCACCCCTCTATCAACTAAGGCGGAACGCACGCTCGCCAAGTCCTTCAGGTCAGTGTATACGATAATCTCCCCATCTTCCTCGACCGCGTCCTCCGCTCCGGCATCTAGCACCTCAAGAAGCAAATCCTCACCCGTGCCGTCCACGGTAATTACGCCTTTTCGCGTAAACTGAAACGCCACGCTTCCCGCGTCGGCAATACGCCCGCCATTTTTTACTAATGCCGTTTTTACCTCTGGTAGTGTCCGGTTACGATTGTCCGTCGCTGTTTCAATGATAATCCCGACACCGCCTGGGCCATACGCCTCATAGGCAATCTCTTCCATGACCGCCGCGTTTTTATCCGCCACTCGGTCAATTGCGCGCTGAATATTCGTACCTGGCATATTAGCCGCCTTGGCTCGCTCGATAGCTAGCGCCAAAGCCGAGTTCATAGTTGGATCGATACCACCACGAGCAGCAATAGCAATCTGGTTACCAAGCTTAGTAAAAACAGCACCACGCTTTGCGTCATTAGCGCCCTTGTCACGCTTAATTTTTGCCCATTTGCTATGTCCTGACATACCGTTTCTCCAGATTAAGTTGTTATCTTACTTGCCTATTATTATACATCTGTTAAGCGGTGTTGGCAAATCA
Source organism: Candidatus Saccharibacteria bacterium UBA6209 (assembly GCA_002421965.1). Lineage (GTDB taxonomy): Bacteria > Patescibacteriota > Saccharimonadia > Saccharimonadales > Saccharimonadaceae > Nanosynbacter. The sequence continues at coordinate 55,977 of DISN01000005.1, read as the reverse complement.
CTCAACAATGCTACTATCTCCAAGCCTATATCCAGTGGCTCGCTTCATATACCAAATCGCCAACCCCAGCAGTATGTAAAATGCTACAGTCACCCACCAACCAATCTCAACCTCCATCTGCGCCCAAGATACTGAGGATGTCCACTCAGCAACCCAGACCATATAGCTCAGCAGCCAAGTCGTCGGATAGGCAATCAACATACCGATAACCGGTATTGTCGCCAGAATCCCCGTCAAAAACACCAATAACATCGCCAGAGGTACTAGTGGCAATATCATAATATTCGCTATAACCGCCACATTACTCATCACCCCAAAAGCCATTACCAAAATTGGCAAAGTCATCAACTGAGCCGATATCGTCTCGCCCAAAATCTGTCTAATATTACCCGGCGGCTTATCGCCAAAGAAATAACGCTGAAGTAGCGGCGCTAACAAAATCACTCCAGCAAATGCTCCAAAACTTAACTGCCAGCCCAAGTCGCTCCAGCCAAAACTAGGGTTTATTATTAAAGTCACCGCTGCCGCTAAAGGTAGCAGCACTAGCGGGTGAACCTTGCGACCATAGTACCACGCCGCCAAACTCAACCCAGCCACCAGCCCAGCACGCGACATACTCGGGCTCATTCCAGTCACCGCCATAAAACACAGTATCATCGCTGTGCTCGACAGCATCGCTAAATATTTCGACACCCGAACGAACAATCTTCGACTCAGCCTAACAAGTATCGTTAAGTTATACCCACTTGCCACAATAATATGCGTCAAGCCAGCAACTTGCAGCGCCTCGACCAGCCCAGCAGGCAATGATCGCCTGAGTCCTAACAAGTAACCTAGCCCCAACGAAGCCTCGGGATCCGGCACGTGTAGCCTAACTCGCTCAGCAAACCAATCCCGCACGCCAACAGCCACATCTCCTGGCACCGGTCGCTCAACCTTGACAATATCCGCCTGATAAATAGCACCCGAAAATGACCCAAACCCATCCGTCATTTTGCCATCGACCACCACTCGGTCGCTACGTCTGAGAGCATCATTTTTTGCCATGGTCACCCAAATATTACCAGGCAACTGTCGCTCATATATGTTAATGTCAGTAAGGCGTAGTACGGTCATGCCGCGCTTATCAATATCAGGATCTTCTGTGATGCGCCCTGACACTTCAACCCGCTCGCCCACTAATCCTTCATACTGCTCCATGCCCACCTGACCCACACCAGCTCGCCACAATCCTAATATCACGCCAGCAAGCACCGCAAGCACGACCATCCATAGCCTCTGTTGCTTCACGAGTGGAAGCAACAATACGCAGCCAAGCAGTAGCCACTGCGTGCCAGAAAACAGACCATAAGGTGCATACATACTTGCGATTACCCCGACCACTACGCCAGTGCAGCAGCTCGCTATCAACCAAGAGATATGAATTTTTCGCAGTGCCCACGGATACATGACACTATTATACCTACACCCAACCTATGTAACTTTAATTAGCCCATCTTCAACCTGCGAACGAAAATTCCACTGGCCAGGTTTTTCTGCTTTATAGCTCCAATAAAACCATCCTGCAGTTGTGCGATAAACATCTTGCTGCAACGCCACATAATGCGCAAAGAGCTCATCATGCTGTTCTTTTGGTACATGACGCATTGTTTCCCCGCTTATCACTCCGCTCCACTCTCCGATAATAATAGGTTGAGTGCGCGATAACCTTTTGAGCATCCTCTCGCGCCGCATTGTTTTACGCAAAAACCAATCAACCGATAGCCACTTAGCAAATGGTGTCGCCATATGGTACAGATGAACGTCAAGTACGACAGAGTGGCTACTTGAGCGCAGCACTCCCGACATCAATCGCGGAGCAAAGGCGTCGCTAACGATAATTGCTACGGCTGGCGGCACTATGCCCGTTAGGCGCTGATACACCTGACGATAGTAATGACGGAGCCGATAGAACGACACTAGTTGATACGGCGCAAGCCGTGGCTCGTTTATTACCTGGATGCCCCAAAGCGTAACACTATCTTTATAGCGATCGGCAATACGCGCAACCGCCTCCACACTCCGTTGACGATAGGCAGCATCTTTATACCACAAGGCCCTGCCAACACGCCCACTATGATCCCAGCCATTCTGCGACCCAGGCAAGCCATGCACGTCGATAACGACCTTGAGTTCATACCTCTCCGCCATTACCATTGCCCAATCTAGATATTTCCTAGCCCCTACATACGGCTCATCGCCCTCAAGTACCCAATACCCCACCGGTATACGTATGGCATTTACCCCATGTTTTCTAAGCCATTTGAAGTCTGCTTCTGTAATAAATGACCTACGATGTTGGTCTATTTTTTCGACAGCGCCCGGAGTCTGCATAAAGGTATACTCATCAATCGCTTCTGTGCCGGCGAATAGCGAGGGTGTCATCCACTTCTCAAGCACCAACCATCCGCCTAAATTTACACCCCGAAGAAATATATCATCCATGTCCCAATTATACTCCAAAGAAAAAGACCCATATACTGTGATGGGTCTTTTTCTTTGGAGGGTCCGATGGGGCTTGGTCACGTCCCGCGACCCCGAAACTTCACGATTGCGATCACAGACCGCATCGGAAGGTTTCCTTGCGGACTGCCACCGGCAGTCCTCACCCATTCCACCTACGGGTGTCAACGGCGTTCAAGCCAACAACCAATGCTAAAGAAAAATCCCCACCAAAAGGTGAGGTTTTTTCTTTGGAGGGTCCGATGGGGCTTGAACCCATGACACCCTGCTTAAAAGGCAGGTGCTCTAACCAGCTGAGCTACGGACCCAAATTGGTAATTTACATGAATCTCGGCTCAACTACTGTCAGTGATTTCGGCTTGAGCACCTGGTGCTTAATGATTTCACTCGGCGACAAGCATCTCGGACAGCAGCTGAGCTACGGACCCAAATTGCAAATAATGTTCACTTGCTTGACACACGCCAAACAATCGGTAGTCTATAAACTACCTCCCTCATCTTATCACAGATTAGTGCTTATGTCAATGTTTTTTATCGGACTTGAGCAGATTTTTGGTATGCAGCATAAACAAATCCAACACTCCAAGTATCAACCCAACGCCCACCACGTACTGCCAATAATCCGCCAAAAATCGATAAACCTCAAGGGCGCCGCCGCTGAGCGACATCAGGCCACCAAGGGGCTTGACCAAAAACGCCGCCGTCAGCACACCAATGGCTAGCGCCGACACCACTCGGCCAAACTTTTTACTGTACTTAGGGCCGCTAAACAGAAGTATCGCAGCCGGCGCGACTAGCAGCACAACTGTTGCCACCACCTCTGGCGGCAACTTACCGCCACCTACTCCGAATGCCTCAACTAGCACCGCCAGCCCAGTAGCCCAAAATCCCGACAAAATCGATCCGGCAGCTAGACTCAGTGACAGCACACCAAATCGCCGACCCGACACAAAAGCACCGACAAAAACCGCCAGAACTATTGCAACGAACATAACTATAACTTCCATCCAGCACCCTCCTTTTTTACTGTCATCTTATCCCCAACTGTTACATTATCCGCCTGACCAGCCGCTACTTCCAGTACATACTTAGCTTTCTTGTCAGGTCGATACGACTTATGAGGAGGTTTATCAGGCTGCAATCCCCGCTCTACATGGACAACTTGCCGAAACTTGTCCATCCAGATAATATCAATCGAAAACTGCATATCCTTCATCCAAAAACTATGAAAATCACTATCATTAAACTCAAACAGCATCGCTCGATTCTCATCCAGAGACTTCCTGCCAGACAGACCCCTAGCCCTAGTTTTAGGGCTGTCGACTACCTCGGCCCTATAAGTCGTGCCGCCAAGCTCAACGATCTGATCGTCAGGCAGCCAATACCACCCAACGGCCGATGCCACAAGAACCAGCACGGCCACAATGACAGCAATCATCCATGGAGCTTTCTTCTGCAGATTCCTGTCCTGCTTGTCCATATCTATATCATATCACGAGGAGTGACAGACAGCAGCCGGCTAGGCGCCGATCTTGTCTTTTTTTGGGCGACGCTTAGCGTTTTGCTCAATGTATTCAATAATTGGCGTCGCAACATCACGCTTAGTGATCTTTTCAATACCAAACCCAGGACTAGCATTCACCTCAAGTACCAGTGGACCCCTTGCCGAACGCATCATATCTACGCCAGCTACGCTCAGGCCCATAGCACGGGCAGCCCTGACCGCCATCTTGCGCTCTTCTTCAGTAAGCTTGACGACAGCACCCTCGCCGCCCTTATGTAGATTGGACCGAAAATCGTCATCAAGACTCTGACGCTTCATGCTTGCCACCACTCGTCCGCCGACAACAAAAGCACGAATATCAGTTCCGGCCGATTCCTCGATAAACTCCTGAACCAAAATGTTAGTTCCGTCTTCGTTCTGCAGATAAAATGCCTGGAGCACAGACTTAGCGGCCTTTTTTGTCTCGGCCAAAACTACGCCGTTACCGTGAGTACCTCTGGCTAGCTTAATAATTACCGGTACGCCACCGGCCATCTCTATAAGATCATCGATATCGGCAGTATTACGACTAAACACCGTCTTTGGAATTGCCACGCCGGCCTTTGACAATAGCTGCATGCTTCGCAGCTTGTCTCGTGTTCGACTAATCGCAATCGAGCTAGAAACCGTATACATGCCCTGCATCTCCATCTGCCTAAGCATAGCCGTACCGTAGCGGGTCATGTTGCTAGCAATACGAGGGATAATAGCATCAAAATGCCCAAGCTCCTTACCGCGATAGCTTAGGTTAGGGTTGTTTTGTTCGATTGACGCGTAAGCGTTCTTGTATTTGATAACCTTAACCTCGTGGCCACGGGATTTTGCCACCTCAGCGAGGCGTTTAGTAGAGTAGTTGGCGTTGCCGTTCGATAGAATTGCGATTTTCATAGATCTACATCTCCTCGGTGATTATTACTGTGATATTTTTCAAAAAATGCCTTTGGATCTTGGTTCAGCTCTTCGCGTAGGCCGTGTATGGGTTTATTAGTGGCTAATCTAGACCCCTTAGAGACATCTACCAAGAATTTTTTGCTCAATAGCCTGCAGCCAATCAATACTGGATAGGTGTTCTGTGAGCGATCAGACAAAGTAAATGTCGCCCTAACTCGCCTACCACCCAATCGTACCACCATCTGGATCTTATAGCGCACCTGGAGCGTACCATGAGCGCTACGAACCCCGATGGCAGTGTAGCCGCGCGCTTCATGCCTCTTACCAGTATAATACGGCGAGCCCTTAGCAAACAAGCAAAACGACAGCACATTGTCGTCATCAATACTCAACTCTGATGCCCAAATTGACGAACTATCAGCCCCAGTATCAATCTTAGCAGGTACATTTTTTATCCCCTCTACAGGGATATCAATCCTCTCAGTACGACCAACCGTTATTAGACTGTTGCTTTTTTCACTCATTATTTCATAATAGCATAACTTAGCTGAAATGTCCAGCCCTAGTCGCCCACTTTACCCTAGACAGCTGAGCAGTATTTATCAACAATTTCTTGCTGCTCAGGAACTGTCGGATCATACTTTGCTACAAACAACCTCATTAGCCCAGCGCTATCTTCTGTTTCGTGCAGTTTGGCAATATGATTCATGGCTAGTATGCGGCCGTTCAAGTACGCTAAGTCTTTATTAAACGTCACCGGTGGTATATCCGGGTAACTCTCGCCCATATTCATTGGTGTGCCACGGAATATACGAACAAGGGCAGTATAGGCGACTCCCTGCTCTTTCGCAACCATGTCATCCGTCACGTCCTGTCCGTCCTTCAGCTTCATTAGCAGTCGATAGCGCCACGCAGTTTCAAATGTCGCACGAAAATCAGCACCATCGGCAACAAGGGAAATATTAATGTAATGACCAAGCTTAGCGCCATCCCACTGAGGATCAGACTCGCTAACCACCTCTTCGATAGTAGTACACAGCCCCTCTTCAAAGGTTAAATAATCCGGCCTAACTGTGTTAGTGTAGAGTCCCGTACCTAGAACTGACAGGCCGCTGCTCAGACCACTTATGGCGCGGCCACCGTGCCCCTTGCCCTCATGTAGGTATTTCTGAAATAATGTTGCGGCGCTACAAATTGGTGCACGCTTTTTACCAACCTTAATCGCCATAAGCGAAGACTCCCAGGAAAGAGCCGATGCCTCGGGATCGAGAATTACATCAACTCCAGACCTACCCTCGGGATCGAGCAGCTTAAATGCACCCCTGTATGCTTCGACTATATCCTCAGGATATGCTGCGTAGTCTTCGCCATACTCTGCCACCTTGTCCGCCCACCATTCGTTGAAATAAGCCTCAAGCTCCGAGCTATCTTCGAGGATGATCTCACCCGCCCATGCGAGCGACGGATGGTTGAAGTCGGGCAGGCTCTTGGCTGACTCGGGTCGAGATAACGGTGCAATTTCACTACCATTCCACGAAAAGCCGTTATGTAAATCGTCATATAGTCTCTGGGCCGATGAAGACAATTGCTTCCCGTCGAGCTGCGACCAAACCTCAGCAACCGCCGCATCGCGGATCTCGGGATTAGGTATGCCATATAGCTGCTCACCAACAGTACGCACCTCATCAGCCAACTCCCTCACCTTATCTTCGGGTAGCCTCTCTTTTACGGCAAAATCAAGCCTTCCAAGTAGTTTGACGTACTCCATCTCCGCTATGCGAAACTCAAGAGAAGCCGCAACAATTGATGCCTTTTCCTCGTCTGGCTCAAGATTCTTTACAGTCTCTATAGCGTCATAAAGACGAAGTATCCCGGCATCCATCTGAGCGAGAGATTCGAGGTACGGATAAGTTGGCTCAGGATTACGCACCATACCAGAGATGAAAGACTCCTTCTGGCTGCTGGTGTTACTTTTTAGCATCTCATACGACTGAAACCCCGCCTCTGGGAGACTTCGAGGACTGATGTCATATTCTAGGGGCCTGGATGTATTTATTTGTTCAGTCGTCTGAATCATGATTTGATTATAACATACTTTAGACATAAAAGCAAGTTTAATCACGGCTTAGATGCCAAATATACCCTTTTTACCGCTCTTCTTGAACTCTTCCAGTATCTCTTTTTGCCTTTTGGAGAGTTTTGTCGGGATATCTACAACGATACCGACAATATGTGGGCCGCGAGATTCGTTACGAAAATTCGGCACACCATGGCCAGACAGCTTAAAGTCGGTGCCGTTTTGGGTGCCGGCTGGAATTTTCATACGAACCTTGCCGTCCACCGTATCGACATCAATTTCAGTACCGAGGGCCGCGTCGACCATAGAGATGTGCTCCACAGATAGAATAATATTACCCTCTCTGGTGAATTTCTTGTGTGCCTTGACACGGATATGGACATAGAGGTCGCCCTTTGAGCCATTTTGAACCGCTTCACCATGCTCACGGAGGCGAATGGTGGCACCGTCGTCTATGCCTGCTGGGATCTTGATCTTTATCTCGCGAGCTTGGCGTGTTGTGCCCTTGCCGCCACAAATCGAACATTCTTTCTCTGGAATCTTGCCCTTACCGCGACAAGTTTGACAGGTTACGGCCTGCTGGATCTGACCAAATATCGAGTTCATCACACGGGTTTGCTGACCGGCACCTTTACAGTCCGGACAAGTCTTTAGGCTATAGCCAGGTTCGGCACCAGTGCCATGACAGTGGTCACACTCGTCATCCAAGTTGAGGGAGATTTTCTTTTCTACGCCGAATACAGCTTCTTCGAAGGTAAGCGTAATGCTCGTTTCAACATCACGACCACGCCGTGGACCCTGTTGTGCACCCTGAGCACCACCAAAAAACTGACCAAAAATATCACCTAGGCCGCCGCCAAAGTCAAATTGCATGCCTTGGCCGCCAAAATCGAATCCCTCAAACGGATTGCCCTGAGCACCGCCAGTCGCTCCACCAACGCCGGCATGACCAAACTGATCGTAGCGTTGACGTTTTTGCTTGTCTTTAAGGACCTCGTAGGCCTCATTTATTTCCTTAAACTTTGCCTCATCACCGCCTTCTTTATCTGGGTGATATTTAACCGCACCCTTACGGAAGGCTTTTTTAATCTCATCTTCGGAGGCAGTTTTTGATACCCCCAGAACTTCATAGTAATCACGCTGTGCCATATATGTACTTATTATAGCAAGCTAGCACTCTGCGCGCAAGAGTGCTAATAAAAATAACTCGCCCGATTAGGACGAGTTATTTTTTGAGAACTAGGCCTACTTATCTTCGACTACTTCACCTTCAACAGCCTCGTCTGATTTTTTGTCTTTCCTAGACTTTTTGCTGTCATCGTCTGATTTGGCTTCGTCCTTTGAAGCTTCTTCGTACAACTTAGCGCCAATTGGCATAATTGTATCCGTCAACTCCTTGGTTGCCTTTTCTAGATCATCTTTGTCGGACTTGTCGTCATCCTTGATCTTCTTAGCAGCAACAACAGCGTCTTCGATAGTCTTCTTATCTTCATCAGAGATCTTGTCTTTATACTCACTTGGCATTTTCTCTGCCTGGTAGATAGCGTTTTCGAGTGTATTGCGTGACTCTGCAGCCTCACGCTTCTTCTTGTCATCGTCAGCATGAAGTTCTGCCTCTTTTTGAGCCTTTTCAATATCTTCCTTGGACATGTTGCCGCTATCCTGGATAGTTACTGAGTTCTCTTTACCAGTACCCTTGTCCTTGGCGGTCACGTTAAGGATACCATTTGCATCCAGGCTAAATGTAACCTCGATTTGCGGCACGCCGCGAGGCGCTGGAGCAATTCCATCAAGTATGAAAGTACCCAGGCTCTTATTGTCGGCCGCCATCTCGCGCTCACCCTGCAGAACGTGAATCTCAACCTGTGGCTGATTGTCAGCATAAGTTGAGAATACCTGAGACTTCGAAGTCGGCACAGTAGTATTGCGATCAATCATTGCCGTACGAACACCGCCAGCCGTCTCGATACCTAGAGTCAACGGGGTTACGTCGAGTAGCAGCACGTCCTTGACGTCACCTGCCAGCACACCACCCTGGATTGCAGCTCCAACTGCCACAACCTCATCTGGGTTAACACCCTGCATCGGGTCTTTGCCAAATATCGACCTAACCTTGTCGACAACCGCTGGCATACGGGTCATTCCACCTACCAAAACAACTTCATCGATATCTTTGGCGCTTAACTTAGCATCCTTCAGGGCCTTCTCAACAGGACCAGCTAGTCGATCGATCAGATCAGATACCAGCTCCTCAAGCTTCGCACGGCTCAATTTTAATTCAAAATGCTTAGGGCCATCAGCGTCAGCGGTAATAAATGGGATGTTCACTTCGTATTCGCTAGTGCTTGATAGCTCCTTCTTGGCCTTCTCAGCCTCGTCCTTAAGTCGCTGCATAGCAGCGTTATCTTTCTTAAGGTCGATGCCTTCTTTTTTCTTGAAATCATCGATAAAGTAATTAACGATAACATTATCGAAGTCTTCACCTCCTAGATGCGTGTCACCGTTTGTTGATTTAACCTCAAAGACACCGTCGCCCAGCTCCAGGATAGAGACATCAAATGTACCACCACCAAGGTCGAATACAGCAATCTTTTCCTCTTTGGCGTTATCTAGACCGTAAGCTAGTGCAGCGGCAGTTGGCTCGTTAATAATTCGCTTAACCTCAAGTCCAGCAATCTTACCCGCGTCTTTGGTCGCCTGGCGCTGTGAGTCGTCAAAGTAAGCAGGGACTGTAATAACAGCCTCGGTCACCTTCTCGCCGAGAAACGCTTCGGCATCTGCCTTGATCTTTGACAGAATCATTGCCGAGACTTCCTCTGGAGTGTACTCTTTGCCACCCATTTCTACTGCAACACCACCGTTTTTCTTAACGATCTTAAACGGCATGATATCGATGTCTTTTTGAACCTCTTTGTCCTCAAATTTGCGACCGATTAGTCGCTTAACGCCGTAAATTGTGTTCTTAGCGTTAGTAACTCGCTGACGCTGTGCCACCTGACCAACCAGGCGTTCACCGCTTTTATTTACTGCGACGACACTAGGTGTCGTTCGATTGCCCTCGGCGTTAGCAATTACCTCTGGCTTACCCGCTACCATGTAGGCGAAAGCAGAGTTAGTTGTACCAAGGTCAATTCCGATAATCTTTCCCATGGATATATCCCCTTTCATTAAACGTTCATATTTCTTGTATATATTTTAGCACTCTTTAGCTGCGAGTGCCAATACTTTTAGTGTATATAAAATTAGCACTCATGTCAAGCGAGTGCTAATAATCTATTTATTTCATAACAAATACTGGCGATGTGTCACAAAATGCCAGAGTCACTGTAGGGCGAAATATGTTCGTCGATACTGCAGTAAGAAGGTCATCTAATAGCAAAAAAATCATTTAAAATATCACCTCAAGAAGCAGCATCCCCACCCGGAATTGATTTTCTAGATGCTATTAGCGTCAAGAGGTCTATTTTCGAGTAACCCGAACCATCGATGGGCGAATAACTGCGCCTTCTAATTTCCAGCCTGTTTGCATTTCAGAATCAACAACCTCTTGATCACCAGTAGCGTCCTCGCTCATCTGAACAGCCTCGTGTAATTCTGGATCAAACAGTGTCTCGCCAGAGACAATTGCAATCTTCTCTAGCTTTAATTCGCCAGTCATCTTCTCAAGATTTTTAGATAATTTCACTACGCCCTCGGCCCAGGAATTACCCTGAAGCTCGGCCGGCACGTTGGCAACCGCTCGATCAATGGTATCAATCACAGGCAGTAACTTATAGACAGCCTGAATTTTCCCTGCTTGCTTTGCCTGGTCTTTCTCTATCTCAACTCGTTTTCGATAATTCTCAAAATCCGCTCGCTGTCGCTGCAGGTCCTGTGTTAATTCACTAATTTGCTGCTCGAGCTCAATTTTCTTCTTTGTCTTTGCCATTTATAAAACCTCCTCTAATAATGCCCCGGTGTACGCAACTAGCCGCATTGTCTTAGCATAGTCCTGCCTGGTTGGACCGAGAACTCCAATATAACTACAATTTGAATACGGCGAGCGGAATTTACTTATAATCAAACTGGCACCAGAAGATTTACCAATAGGATTTTCGCTACCAATATAAACATTTAGTGGCTCGTTAGGCGCAACCTCCCTGAGCCATGGCTCAAGATTATCAATGAGCCTTGCCACTGCCTGAACATGACTGCCATTACTGTATTCAGGGTGTGAAAATAGATTACTAATGCCGCTCATATATAGCTCATCGCCAATCGTCGCTAGCCCCATATTATGTGTTAGCTCAACCAGACTATTTACCGCACTCCTGATTGCCTGATCGGCTCGATTAGCATGGGTCTGCACTCTGGCATCAATCGCTCTCGCACTACGATCGATAGACTTCGGCTGGCCCATGGGCATATTATGCCCTTGTTCCTCCGATAAGCGATTCACATAAAATCGATATCCCTTATCTGTAGGAACTCGACCTGCACTTGTGTGCGGCTGAGTAATCATACCGAGCTCCTCAAGTTGTGCCATCTCTGAGCGAACTGTCGCCGAGGACACGCCAAACAATTTAGCAAGAGTCACACTACCAACTGGCACTGCAACTTCAGCGTACTGTTCGATAATGGTATTTAAAATTGCTGCTTGTCGCTCAGTCATAATTTAACTATAGCACACGTTTGGCACTCACACAATACGAGTGCCAACAGATATATCGGCGACAATACCTCTGCAGACAGTCTGAAATATCAGGGCTATTCTTAGCTTTCTGAACAATAAGGTTAAATTAACTTGCCCGTATTTGATCCAGTAAATTATGTGCCATTATTCGAGCTTCGTTGTCTTTTTCGTAAAATACGTCCTCGCGAAGGATAATCTCCTCACTCACTCGAACCGCCCTGTCTAGATCGTCGTTAATTATAAAATGGTAGTATGGCATATTTAATGCGTGCTCCAGCTCCTTAACCGAGCTAGCTCGCCTCTTCGGCCATTCTGCGACAAATTCATCCTCTGTTGCATAGCGACTTTTTAGACGCTCGACCCATGTATCATAGGCTGGGGGTACGATAAAGATTGATACCGCTCCCGGGGTAATTTCCTTGAATTCAGCAACTCCCTGTACATCTATATCTGTAATTGCAATTTTGCCAGATTCGCGGGCCCTTTGAATTTCAGCAACAGACGTACCATAAACCGTACCGTGGACAAACTTGGCCTCAACAAACCCTCCAGCCTGGAGCATATTTTCTGCCGCATAATTATCTATAAAGTGATAATCAACACCATCACGTTCGAGCATATTATTATTACTGCGCAGCTGCCGTGTCGTATGAGACACGATATTGTGAAAAATTGGATTTTTGCTTATCAGTGCACGCTTAACTGTATCTTTTCCAGCTCCAGATATGCCGGCTAGTAAGACTAATCTGGTACTACGCACAAGATTAACTGTCTGCTCGCTTGGCTGATAGTTGTCGACTAATTCCCTGAGATGTTCCATTACATTATTACACCACAGATACAGATTAATATCTAGACGCATCGCACGACAAACATGCTACGCTACCTACACAAAAAAGAATTATAGATTTCGTGTCACAAGCCTTCCGCACACTAAGAGCACTGGATAATCCAGCTGCTACGATATAGAGAGATTTCCTTTCGCTAAAAAAAGAAAAAATTAATTCGATCTTTTTGTGTTAATAGCTCGCCCGCATCAAAGTCGACTGCAACAGAGCATAGGCACAACATTAATAACTTTTCTTAGAATTAATCACGCTTTAGCATGACAGTAAACGCCTCTGATGGGATTTCGACATTACCGAATTTTTTCATACGTTTTTTACCCTTAGCCTGCTTAGCTAAAAGCTTTTTGCGACGCGAAACATCACCACCGTATAATTTTGCAGTCACATCTTTTCGATAAGCCGAAATATCCTCGCGAGCAATGAACTTGCCACCAATTGCCGCCTGGAGACTAACTTGGAAACTCTGACGAGGCACAACTTCTTTAAGCTTTTTGACGATATCACGCCCCAAACCCTGACTCTCTGAGCGGTGGGCCATAATTGATAGCGAATCAACCATTTCGCCACCAACGTAGAAATCAATTCGAACCAAATCTTCTGCACGGTATTCAGATAGCTCATAATTAAATGACCCGTAGCCACTCGTGACACTCTTTAGTTGGTCGTAAAAATCAGTCAGTAGGTTAGCTAAAGGCGCCTCAAATGAGATCAGTGCCCGCTCATCAATATAACTTAAGTTCTTCTGGCGGCCACGCTTTGAAACGATTAGCTGAATCACTGGGCCAATAAACTGCTGCGGCACAACAATCTCACCGTCAATCCACGGTTCACGTATCTCGGCAATACTAGGTACTGGCGGCAAATCCGCAGCCGATTTGATATCCGTCTCCTCGCCCGAAGTCAGCGTAACCTGATAATCGGTACTTGGATTCGTCACGACTAGGTCTAGATTATACTCTCGCTCCAGCCTTTCTCGGATAATATCCATATGTAGTAGCCCCAAAAAACCGATCCTCACGCCAAAACCAAGCACCGGTGAATTCTCTGGCTCGAACTGCAGGGCACTATCACTCAGGCTAAGCTTCTCTATAGCCTCCTTGAGTTCATTGTAGTCCTCGTTTGAAACTGGGAAAAATCCGGCATAAACAAATGGCTTGACGTGCTTATAGCCAGGAAGCGGCTGCTGGGCAGGCTGACGAGCCACAGTGATAGTATCGCCGACTCTTGCATCACGCGTAGTCTTGAGGTTAGTAACAATATAACCAATATGTCCGGCACAAATGTCATCTTGAGGTCTCATATCTGGACTAAGCTGACCGACTTCAAGAGCCAGCCCCTTGGCGCCAGTAGCTAACATCTGGATCTGATCACCCTTTAGTATTTGACCGTCCACCACCCGGGTATACAAAATAACCCCTCGATAGTCGTCGTAGTAAGAGTCAAATATCAAAGCCCTAGTCGAACCATCGGTCTCGCCATGAGGTGCTGGCACTCTCTCGATAATTGCGTCCAAAACCTGGTCAACATTTTCACCAGTTTTAGCCGAAATCTTAATGATATCCTCTTCTCGGCAGCCTAGAAGGTTAATTACCTCTTTCGACACCCGTGGCACATCGGCAGCAGGTAAGTCAACTTTATTTAGCACTGGAATAATTGTCAAATCTTGCTCTAGAGCCAGATATACATTAGCTAGCGTCTGCGCCTGGATGCCCTGACTAGCATCAACTACTAATATCGCACCCTCGCAGGCCTGCAGCGATCGACTAACTTCATAGCTAAAATCAACATGCCCTGGGGTATCAATCAGATTCAGGTCGTGCCCCGCATGTCGCATCCTAACTGGAGTTAGCTTGATGGTAATACCCTTTTCGCGCTCCAAGTCCATGCTGTCTAGTAGCTGAGATTTCATATCTCGCTTCTGAACAGTCCCGGTAAGCTCCATCATTCGATCGGCCAAAGTAGATTTGCCGTGGTCAATATGAGCAATAATACAAAAATTTCGAATATTTTCCATCTGTTTCATCTCTGTTAGTGTATCACGAAAACACTTTGTTTACTATCTGCCAACATCAAGCCGTGACACCAGGCGCTTAATGCGATCAAGCACTGGCTCAATCTCATGCAGACGAAGCAGCTTGGACATAATACCGTATGCAACAAAACTAATCAGTACAATCGCTACAAACCTTGGAAAGGCGCTATAAAAACTATTGTCCAGCTCGCGAAACGGCAGCATTAACACTGCGCCATAACAGACCACTCCAGTAACTAGGGTGGCGGCAGCCATACGCCAGATTGCTCCGGTAAATTTCTTGTCTATCAGCTTTGGCATTTGCCTCTCCATGACCACAAACAATATAGCCACTTCAACAACAGCCACTATCGACTGAGCCCAGGCCAATCCATACGCCCCCATATCAAATGTAGTCGAAAGTAAAATCGCCAAAATTACGTTTAGGCCAATCGAAACAAATGATATATAAAGTGGAGTCTTTGTATCTTGCCTCGCATAGAACGCTCGAGCTGCCATATGATAAATTGTCCGAAAAAGAATCGCAATACACAAAGCTCCGAGTATCCCCGCCATCAGCGGATCTCCAGCATTACGGATAAAGTGAACTACGTAGCCCCTGGTAAAGAAGGTAATCGTCGCCACCGGCAACGCCAGCCAAATAATCACCCTTAATATCCGCCTAAGGTCCGACCTAAATAAGTCGTCTCGCCCCTCGCCAAGTCGCTCAGTTAACTTTGGAAATGCGGCATTTGAGATTGCCACACCAATCAAATTAATCGGCATCATGTGGAGTGTCAAAGCCTGCTGATAAGCGCGAATTGTACCGTCGGCCATCCTCGACGCTAGGTTTATCTCGACCAAGCTCACGCCATAATCCATCCCCTGATCGACCGAGCGAGCGGGGAGTAGCTTGAGTACTTTTCTAAATCCAAGATTACGCCAGTGCATCTTAAAATCATAGTCAAAACCAAGCCCAATAAGGCCCAGTGAGCTAACTATCAACTGCAGAACAGACCCGAGCGCAACACCGAGCGCAACACCCATAATCCCTCCGTCAAAAATCTGCCAGCCAAATATATTTATACCGTCCGTAAACCACAAAGTTCCAATAATAATACCGACATTGTAGATCATCGGTGCAAGCGCATAAAAAGTAAATCGCCCAACCGCCTGCTGTATACTAGCAATCACTGCTGCGATAGCAAAAATAAACGGATTGATCGCAATCACTCGCATCATGCTCACTGCTAAAGCATGTCCAGACTCACTAAGTCCAGGCGCAATAACATAACGCATCAATGGATCGGCAAAAATAATAATAAGTATGCTGGCGATTAGCGTAATCAGCGCCATAAAGTTGATCATACTTGAACCAATTTCCCAGGCAGACTTTTTATTACCCTTAACCCAGCGCTCATTAAATACTGGTATAAAAGTCACGCTCAGCGCACCAGAAACCAAAACCGCAAACATGAAGTCGGGCACCATAAAGGCCGCAGTGTAGGCGTCTAGCCCGACTGGATATCCCGCTATGCCCGCAGCCTCATTTGGCATATAGGCGGCATTTAACAGCCTATCGCGAAAGAACCCCAATAAACTCGATAACAACATCGAGCCAGACAGCAGAATAGCGGCTGACTTAACTGTTAGCCGCTTATTAACACTGCTGACTGCTCGACGAACTCGTCCCATATTTTAAGTCCTACGGGTGCAGCTTTGCTTCCTTTGGCAGAACTGCGTCCTTAAGTATCTCATCAACCTCAGCCTCTTCGAGCGTCTCTTGCTCTAGTAGCGCCTTGGCGAGCTCATCCAGGGATTTCTTGTTTGCCTTGAGCACCAATTCGGCACGCTCCTTAGCCTCATTTACAAACGCGGCAACTTCTTGATCGATCAGCTCTGCGGTGCCATCTGAGTATGGTCGATCACGTGTCATTTTGTCGAACATCAAACCGCCATTATCTTCATGAAACACCTGGTCTCGAAGCTTATTACCCATACCTTGTTCAATCACCATATCACGAGCTATCTCAGTTGCCTTTCTTAAGTCAGATCCAGCACCGGTAGTGATGCCATCATCGCCATAAATTAACTTCTCGGCGATTCGTCCACCCATTGCCCTAGCCAAAATATCCTTAAACTCGTAGACATTTGTGTAGCTCCTGTCTTCTGGTGGCAAGAACCATGTTACGCCCCCGGTGCCGCCACGCGGGATAATCGTCACCTTATGAACCGGATCAGAGTCGGGAAGTACGTGGCCTACAATTGCATGCCCGGCTTCGTGATAAGCCGTCAGCTCTCGTTCCTTTTCATTCATAACCTTGGTCTTGCGCTCTGGACCAATAGCCACCTTTTCAAACGCTTCAGTCAAATCATCATTAGTAATCTTCTTACGACCATTTCGCGCAGCAATAATCGCCGCCTCGTTAGCCATATTGGCAAGATCCGCACCAGACGAACCAGCAGTTTTAGCCGCTAGCTTATCGATGTTAACCGTATCGTCAGTTGGCTTATTCTTAAAGTGAACCTTCAGGATTGCTTCACGATCCCTACGCTCTGGCAACATAATATTAACTCGTCGGTCAAAACGACCAGGACGCAACAGGGCAGGGTCAAGCACGTCAGCCCGGTTGGTTGCTGCTAGAACAATCACGTTGGCATTGCCGTCAAAACCGTCCATCTCAACCAGTATCTGGTTTAGCGTTTGCTCACGCTCATCGTGACCGCCGCCCATACCAGAGCCACGCTTACGACCAACCGCATCGATTTCGTCAATAAAGATAATACAAGGTGCGTTTTTCTTGGCCTTGGTAAATAAGTCGCGCACACGCGATGCACCAACACCAACGAACATCTCAACGAATTCCGAACCAGATATCGAAAAGAAAGGCACCTCAGCTTCGCCAGCTACCGCCCTAGCTAGCATTGTCTTACCGGTTCCGGGACTACCAACTAGTAGCACACCCTTTGGAATCTTCGCCCCAAGCTCTTGGTATTTCTTGGGGTGTTTTAGGAAATCAACAACCTCCTGCAGGTCCCGCTTAGCACTATCATTGCCAGCAATATCATCAAAAACCACCTTCTCTTTGTCAGAACCGTACAGCTTAGCCTTGCTCTTACCAAAGCCCATCGCTTGATTATTCTGACCCTGAGCCTGGCGCATCATCACCATAAAGAACGCAACAATAATCACCACCGGAACGATCATAATTGCCAAATTCCACAGCATATCGTCGGTAGAGGACACTGGTACAACCTTGACCTCTACTGGCGCGTCCTCCTTTAGGCCCTGCTCTCTAATGCTGCCAGCCTCTTTGACTGCTCGCTGAGTCGGAGCATCCTTGCCCTTAGGCGTAACAGTGATATCATTTCCCTGGATCTCGAGCCGGGCAATTTCGCCCTTGTTAGCTCGATTGATCACATCAGAGATATTAACTTCTTCTAAATTCTTGGCTGGGTTCAAAATCGCATATAGCGCCAATCCAAAAAATATTATTATCGCCCAAAATAAACCCAACTTGACTAGTTGTTTCGGTCCGCCTTTTTTGCCTGGCTGCTTCTTCGGCACATTTACTGCCATAAACTAATCCACTATCCTTTCACTTTGTTACTAATACACTATCTTATAATTTTAGCACTTTTCACTTCTCTTTGATACGCCAATTTTGCCGATTCAGACTAACCTCTACACCACCAGCTATCTGCCAAACCGTACCAATTCGCCCAACCTTAATCGCTAAATGTAGTCGATCTAGCTGGTCGGTGAGCAGCGACACTCCTGTTGAGCCAAGCACGAACTCATATAGCAGTTCAATCGCCACATCTCTCTCGATCATTGTCATAAAATAGCGAGACTGGATAGGGAAGTCACTTCCCCAAATTTCCCCCACTATTTCCTGCTTCAAACTCACCTGTTTTTGCCACAAACTATGCAGGCTTAGCTTGGCGCTATCAGGCAGGGGAGCGACCTTGCGACGAATTCGATTACGGCTATATGCGTCCGTAGAATTTGTTTCATCCTCAACCCACTCTAGCCTATTTTCTGCTGCGTAATCTTTTAGTTCGCTTTTTGTTCTATTTACCAATGGCCGCCAAATCCGATCATCATTCATACTAGCCAACCCCCTCCAACGCGTGCCCCGATTTACATTAAGCGCAATTGTCTCGACCAAATCATCCAAGTGATGCGCCGTAGCTAATTTTGCCTGACGCTTATCTGCTTCGCCAAATAAGAATCCATACCGTCGATCTCTCGCCTGTGCCTCACTAGCCCCAGACAGCTCCTCTCTTCGACCAACAAACTCCAGCCCATACTTAGCCGCCAGAAGCTCAACAAACCTGGCGTCAGCAGCCGAATCATCTCGCATGCCATGGTCAAAGTGCGCAACTACCAAATTATGCCCACCAGACCGAGATAACATATCCAGCAAAACCACACTATCAATCCCGCCGCTAACCGCCACAACTATATTCATAGTCCCATTATAGCAATCGAATGATCAGCTAAATCAACACAAATATTCCCTGACGTAGTGGAAAAGAGCCTTCGTAACTGTTTTAGTAGAGCTTGCTACCGTAGTAGTTGTGAAAATATATCCCTATGCCATAAACGGCAGGTTGTAAACCTGCAATAAGTCACTAGCCATAATTACAGAATTGTCCGTCATAGCGCAAATACCTATTTTATTTGCAAAAGGTATTGCTTTTTTGTCAATTTTGTGCTACAATGAAATTATTGGTTAAATTAAAAACAAAAAGGATCAAAAAATGACAAGCCAAGAAACATTACCAACTTCACCAGAAGTAAACACCCGTATTGAGCAGTTCAATCTTGGAAGGCTAGCGGCAAGACTTGCTCAGCTCAACGGCGAGGACTCTGATATTGACGCAATTCTCCAGGCATAATTATAAATACCTCGTACTCCCGAACGGTACCTTGCGCTTCATCCGATTCGCTAGGCCCAACGTATCCGCCGAATGAACCGTATGATCACCCCAAGACAAATTTATTTTATCAATCGCCTGAGTTATATTTTCGACATACTCCTCGTTACTAAATAGCTCGGCCTGAGAATCCGGCTCAGACACTATGTCTGTACAAGTTACGCCAATCTCGATTGCTGGCAACGGGGCAGTTCTGAGCATTTTCTCAACAGCCGTAAATATTGTCGACTCATCATGAAACGCTCGGCCTTCATGGTGCAACGACTGCCAGTATTTGCCGTGGGACTTAACGTATATCCTAACCGTCCTAGCCCAGACACTTTGGTGCCGAAGCTTAGCTGCCACATCCTCGCATAGCCCATGAAACCGTCGCAGAACCTCGTCATAGCCAAGATTTCGCTCATCGAGCACAAACTGCCGACCAACGCTTTGCAGAGTAGAATCAATCGCGTCGACCTCCCAGCCACGTAGTCGCTGGTACCAGTCGCGTCCTGGCTTGCCATGAAATACTTGCTTCTCCAGCGTCAGCTCATCTGCATCCAGAAACTCTAGTGGGGTAGTAATACCGACTTCTCGAAGCCGCTTGCCGTAACCATGGGCGATGCCAGTCAAATCCTCAAGCCCAAGCCTACGATAGACCTCTCGCAAGTTTTTATGCGTGATCTCGGTCAAACCGTCTGGCTTGTTTAGCCCAGCAGCAGTTTTAGCCAAAAAGCGGTTAGTGCCAATGCCAATGTTGCAACGCATATAATTACCAATTTCACCCCTAAGCCGCTGCTTGATCTCCCGCCCAATGTCAGCCAGTTCTCTCTGGCGAATTTCTAATGAACTTTGAGCAAAATCAATCAAACCTTCATCGATACTTTTCATCCGCACATATGGCGAATAATCCTGTAAAATTTCCATAAGTTTTCGGTAAACAAACCGGTATTTTACCGGGTCACTTTCTAGCGCAACAAGGGCAGGGCAGAGTAGGCGGGCAGTCGCCAGCTTCATCCCTACCCCTATTCCCTGCTGCTTGGCCTCATAACTGGCCGTAACAATTGCCGTGTGTTCAGTCGCACGATTCACAATCGCCACCGGCCGACCACGTAACAGTGGCCGAGATTGCTGCTCAATTGTCGCAAAACAGCTGTTGAGGTCGATGTGCATGATCATCGGTCGAGCGGTATTGATATTAGACACTGTGATCCGCCTCTCTCACCAGCTTCCAGGTCAGTGTTGTAGCATCAAATTCCAACCGATAATCCGCCTGCCCGTCTGTTACGTCAAACACATGAATCATCCTAGAGCCTTGCGGTAGCGGGAACCCCAGGCCAATCTCGCTAATGACCACTTCCCTGCCACTTTTGCGGCGGAATTTAACCGGTCGACAGGGCGAATTGCCTGAGCCAAAAACCGCTATTACTTCAATTCTTTCGTCTAATAAGATGTCGTTATTCACAGTAAACAATCTCCAAAAATTATTTTAGAGAAACGATTTGTCGATTGTTCGCCCGTCCGACGCTAGTGTCGTTTCGTTCACCTGCTCAGCCGAAGACGATATGAATAACCATTCACCAGGGACGCTTTACGCGGTTCAAGACACGTCAGGGTGTGTGGTGTGGTGGATATATTATAACACTTAGGCAAGATAGGTGCTATAATACGCCCATGAACGGAGAAAACCCCATTGTCCTAGTTGATATGGATGGCGTGCTGGCTGATTTTGATGGCGCCACACAGGCCCACTTAGAGTCTCTAGAGATACCTATTCGAGAGCGAAACAACTTCTACTACCGGGATGATTACCCAGAGGCCAACTATACTGATGTCATAAATAAACTTCATGCATCGCAGAACTTCTTCCGTAACCTGCCACCAGTTGATGGCGCTATTGAGGGTTGGGACAAAATTAAAGACCTGGGCTACGAGCCCAGAATCTGCTCCTCCCCACTACACACCAACGAGTGGTGCAAAGAGGAAAAGCTGAAATGGATTGAAGAACACCTGGGGCGAGAGGCAATGAAAAGCGCCGTTATTGACAGCAAAAAAGAACTATACGACGGGATCGCCCTGATTGATGACAGACCGGAGGTCAAGACCTCAGGAGAAACGACTTGGCGGCATGTAGTCTTTGACGCACCCCACAACAAAGATTCCACGTCCACCATAAGGCTCAATGGATGGTACGATCCGGACCTACCAGCAGTGCTACGCTATTGTATGGAGCATAGCAAGAGTCGCCTCTAGAAAAGCTTATAAAAATCTGCTACAATGCTTCTCGGTATGCATGATACATGTGTACTTTTCATAAAACACTATATATGGCACCGTAGATTAGCTGGACAGCCCTGAGCGAGATAATAGCGCAGAAGCTCCAACCAGCTGTCATCAAAGCGATAGCCAGGCACCTTTCACAAAACACTATATATGGCACCGTAGCTCAGCTGGTTAGAGCGCAGGACTCATAAGCCTGAGGTCACAAGTTCAATCCTTGTCGGTGCTACCAAAGAAAGACAGTCACTTATTGGTGGCTGTTTTTCTTTTGATAATATATTTAGAACTTGTGAGCCTTGAGGTCCCGAGTATCGCTTCGCTCCTCCGTTTGCTTAAAAAAATACCCCAAAGGGTGCTTTCTTTTCTGCGCGGCACTACGCCAATCCTTTTCGGTGCTACAAGCACAAGATGACCAGTCATATAGCCCGCACTTTGCCAGCACCCAGTCATTCGCTATACTAGCTAAATGTTAGAACGATACACAAAATTAGCCTCAAGTGAACAAATAAATCAGCTGGTCGACCAGCTAGCCCAAGAGATTATTCGTGATTACCCAGATAAGCCACCGCTATTTATCGCTCTACTCCGCGGTGCTGGACCTTTTGCTAGCCGCCTAATGTTTGCCCTGACTAAGGTCAAACAAGACTACCACCCAGAGCTCGAATACATGATTGTCAGCACCTATGGCGAGGATCACACTGCCAAACAGCCTGTCATTGTGACCGATGTTGCACCAAACACCAAAATTGAGGGTCGCCAGGTCATTATCCTAGATGACTTCATTGACCAAGGCATCACTTCAGACTTCATCAAAAAAGTCATCGAGGATCGTGGTGCTGCCGACGTCAAGTTAGCAGTTTTTGCCACCAAAACAGTCCCCGAACGCCAATCCGAGGCAGACTACTACTGCTTTGACGCCGGCGATAGCTGGCTAGTGGGCTTTGGTCTAGACGACGCCGGACTTACCCACGAGGGCTATCGCTGGATTGATGAGCTATGGGAAATAAATCGCTAAAAAACACCCTGAGCAGAGCCCAAAAATAGATGGTTTATTTTTGCTCAATTATCCTGCTTATGGTACACTATAGACAGGAAATTATAAATAAACATGACCCCTGTTATTGTCTCATCTTTCGCCATTATCACATTTGCAGCAATTATCCATGCAAGTTTTCAGCTTAGCGTAAGTGTACTGACTATGCTTAGCGGACATTCGCTTGGCCGCAAAACCGCACACAGAAAAGTCCTCCGGCTCATGGGAAGCTTTATCAACGGGTCTATCGTTGCAACCGCATTGTTGCTTGCCTCCCTATCTTACCTCTTGATACTCAAAATCAATTTCTCGACAAGCTCCGAGCAACTTGTTGCGGCAATTGCCAGTGGATTAATGATCGGTCTCGGAATAGCCACTTGGGCATTTTACTACCGACGAGGTGGCGGCACCTCGCTATGGCTACCACGAAACTTTGCCAGATATCTAAATACTCGTACCAAGCAAACCAAAAACTCAGCCGAAGCCTTTGGACTGGGACTTACTGGTGTTTTTGCCGAACTGCTATTTATTATCGGTCCAATGATCGCCGCAGCTCTCGCAATTGTCACCCTGCCGACCGTCTGGTGGCAGCTCTCTGGGCTAATCATCTATATCATCGTATCTGCCCTGCCGCTATTGGTAGTATTTACCCTTGTTGGTGGCGGCCATAGTGTAGCAAAAATTCAAAAATGGCGTGAGAAGCACAAGCGGTTTATCCAGTTCATTGCTGGCGGCAGCCTAATTATTCTAGCAGCATATCTGTTCGTCGATCGTCTGCTTGGTATTAGCGTGTACGGGGTGTTCTAATGAGCGAGCCAGTAATTGTTATTAAGTCACACAACACCAAAAAGACTGAGTATTTCGATATCGACAAACTACAGAAGAGTCTGATTGCCACCTGTCGCAGCCTCAAGACACCCGATGGCCAAGCCGAAGATATCGCCAAAAGTGTCGCCGCAGGTGTAGCCAAATGGGCCGAGAGCAAACAAGAAATAACCACCGACGATATCCGACGAGTTGGCGCCAAACTGCTGACAAAATACCATCCAGAGGCGGCATATCTATACAAACAACAGTTAACGGTAATATAGGGGGCAGACATGGCACAAAAACCAACATTTGACTATGACATAATCATCATCGGTAGCGGGGCTGGCGGTAGTCCAGCTGCGTCCATGGCCGCACGGGCCGGCAAAAAAGTCGCCATCATCGAACAAGATGAATTTGGCGGCGAATCTCCAAACTGGGGCGAAGTCCCACTCGGCGCAATGATAAATGTCGCCAATACCTATGACAACGCCAAAAAAGCCGCCAACTTTGGATTGCGCACTGCAGCAATTGGCTATAATTACCCATCAATTCTTCTCTGGCGCGACACCGTCGTAAAACGCACCGGTGCCGCCGGCAATCGCCGTTACTACGAGAAGCAGTCAATTAGCACTTTTAACGGTACTGCTCATTTCTTAAGCCCTAACGAAATTAGCATCAATCGACGCCACCTATCTGCACGCAAATTCTTAATTGCAACTGGCACAACATGGGAGATTCCAGACATTCCAGGAATTGCCGAAACTCCATACTTTACGCCTAAAGATACATTAACCCTCACTCGCCCACCCAAGACGCTATTTATTATCGGCTCCACTCCGGAGGCTATTGAAGTTGCTAACCTGATGTCGATTTTTGGGACAAAAGTCTACTTGGCTGATTCAGCAACTCGTATTATGCCAGATCAAGACGAAGACGTATCCGAGATGATCGGCAGCCAGCTCACCAAGCAACGCGGTATGACTATCATGCCAAACACTAAAATTGTAGCCGTCCAAAAAGAAGGTATCTACCGACGAATTACCTTTGTTCGAGCTGGAGTTGAGCGTACTATCAAGGTTGACGCGCTAATGATCGCCGACCGCCGAGCACCAGCCACCGATATCGGCCTTGAAAACGCCGGGGTCGCCTACAACTCCCAGGGTATCAAGGTAAACGCCAGCCTTCAGACTTCTTCTAAGCACATCTTTGCGGCAGGATCTTGCGTACACCCAGGGGCTGCGACTCATGAGATTCTAATGCACAGCCGAGTAGCGGCGCACAACCTATTGCACACTAAGTTTTCAGTGATTGACAAGCATATGCCACTGCAAGTTATCCGATCGGTGCCGGAAATTGCCCGTGTTGGCCTATCCGAGGACGACTGCATACGCCGAGACCTCAAGATAAATCGAGCAGTCGTGCCCATAACCATCGCCCCTCGCAGCAACATAACCGACGACAGGATTGGCATGGTCAAATTGATATCCGACAAAAAAGGAACTCTACTCGGAGCGGCGATTGTCGCACCAAATGCTAGCGAGATGATCCACGAACTTGCTATCGCCATCCGCCATGGACTAAGCGCCGAAGATTTATTCTCGACCCCACACGAATTCACATCTTGGTCAGAAACTATTAGAATTGCCGCCGGCAAGCTTCTATAATTTCGTCATTTAGGGTATAATTGCCTCTGATGGGGGTGTAGCTCAGCGGTCAGAGCAGCGGGCTCATAACCTGTTGGTCGCTGGTTCAATCCCAGCCACCCCCACCAAGAATTTATTTTCTAGTCACTCTGTGGCCACCAAACATATATAGACCTCCAGAACCAGCGACTACGGCTGTCTTTCAGACATCCTGTCGCTATTGTATCGCTTCGCTCCTCCGCCTCCTTAATACCCGAAAGCAAGCTTTCAGGTATTTTCGTTCGGCTACGCCAATCCCAGCCACCCCCACCAAGCTTATATTTTCGGCGGAATCTCCGTCGATTTTATTTGTCAGGACTCTTTGCTAACTACGGGGCTACGCTATATGTAGCGTATGTACACCAGATATAGCGTGCCTACTGTCGCCCGTTACAACCATGAGTTTTTATGATAAAATAGCAGTAGATAACCACACAACAAACACCATGCTCGACAAAATCCAAACTCAGTCAAAACGCCTTTTTTATCGACTCCATCGGGATTATTTGACGGTCAACAATGTCGTCATTGCCTGTGCTCTACTGATTGCCTTTAGCTGGACATGGAGCTCTATAGAGGTTATGCAGCAAAACTACGAACTACAGCAGTCGGTTGATGCCAAGCGTCGACAGGTTGAGCTGGAAAAGCTACGAGTAGATAACCTGCAGCTAGAGGGCAAATTCTACACAACCCTAGAATACCAAGAACTTGCTGTGCGTGAACGACTTGGCAAGGGCATGCCTGGCGAGCATGCGCTAATAGTACCCTCAACTGTTACGAGCAAAGATACTACCGACGACGTAGCTACTGCAGTCGTAGACGAGAGCAACCTCAAACAATGGGCTAAATTCCTATTTGGCGGAAAATAGCCGGGCAACCATTGCCAACAGGCGTAAAGTGTAGTAATATAATTCATGTGTCATGAGTTTAGGCGTAATGTCACGCAATATTTATCGCGGGGTAGAGCAGCCCGGTAGCTCCCTTCGATCAATTAGCTCATAACCATTGGTTATGGCGACGCAAAGAATACCGAGGCACAACAATATTTATCGCGGGGTAGAGCAGCCCGGTAGCTCGTTTGGCTCATAACCAAAAGGTCGTAGGTTCAAATCCTACCCCCGCAACCAAGAAGAATGCCCGTCCGCAAGGATGGGCTTTCTTCTTGGCTTGTGAGGCTGAACATACGACAGACAAGCTTCGCTTGTCGTAGTCGTAGGTTCGCGAAGCGTGGCGCAGATAGAAAAGCACCGAAGGTATTTTTCTATCAAGCAAGCGGAGGAGGCTTTAGTCGATAATCCTACCCCCGCAACCAAAAAAATCCCCTCATCGACAGATGGGGGTATTTTTTAGGACTTACCCAGTCGGGATACGACATCAGATGCAATCTGCATCATCTCTCTATCAGTAAGTTCACGCCCCAACTGCTTCGCCGCGTCGGACTGTGCTTTGTCGATTTCTAATGATGCCAAGCTAGACGACACTGGCTCACGACGTCGGCCACGAGACCTACTATCCCCCGGAGCACTCGGTGGTGTACGCCGAGTGCTCGCGGGCTGATCCTCAATGATATCTGCCATATCATTCACCTGTCCATATACAGCCAGCCTGGCCATCGCATATGACAAGCCCCGCTGATCGACAAGCCTTTCAACCTCAGCATCAAGCCTAGCACGCTCTCGAGAATCCTTGATCTCATTCTGGCCCTTCTCTTCGGCCAACATCTGCTCTTCGAGCATACTCAATTCATCTTCTCCAGATAGCTCTTGGAAATGAACCTCATCCTCCATCCATCCAGCAAGTACATTCCCCTCTTCATCGACGTAATCAAACTGACCATTAGGCCTATCGTATGTCGATGAGAGTATTTCATGTACACTCATGTGCGCATTATAGCACACTAGCTGTAAAAAGTCAATTCATAGTGACCCAAAAAAGCCCCCGCTACGAGGCGGGGACGATTTAGGCACCTGTTTGTTTGATATAACTGTATCTCAAACAAATATAAAGTGCAAGTGCTTATTTCTTCTTTTTGATTGTCAAGAAACCGTTGCGTGGGTTTTCGGTAACAACTCGGTCTTCTGGAAGATCAGTTGGTTCGCCCTTCTCGTTCTTCTCTACCTTTGCAAAGAAGTAGATAGTCTGAGTTTTGCCACCGCGTAGAACAACATCGGTTTTGTGCAAGTAGTATGTAACACCTTTAGAGTTAGTGTGCTTGTAAGCCATGTGGTTTATACCTCCTATTACTGCTATACATCTCCAGATTACCGCCTCTGGTGGCCACTGTCAAGCCTAAACTCGACGATATTTTAGATGCAACGTCAGTTTGAGTACCGCCAGCGTCACCAGGCGAGCAACAATTATCAACACGATAACCAGACAAAACACCACGGACCAGCCAGCAAAATCGGGGCTCCACAGGGGTGGTGAGAAAGTATGGTAGTACGGAGCAGTTGATGGCGGCGTAAAGACATAGTCTACCTGCGAGGCCGCTGGATACAAATCCCACTGCTCATTAATACAGGCGACATATCTAGGGTCGGCAGTGGTAGTAAAGCGACCATATCCACCCTGTGCCGCCTGAGCGTCACAGTGTTCGCGTATCTTTGATACGGTGTCATTACTCGACTGAGAGGCAATACTTTGCTCAAACTCAGCAAACGCCTGATCGTAGGCTTTCTTGTAGGCATGGTCAAGCTGTACTCTGCCCGGATCGGTGTTCATATGAGACGCAACGTAGCGCTGCAGGTCGTAGAGTCTATCTTGAACCTTGCCAACATCACCCGCCTTATCGGCAGCCCAGACAGCATCACGCCGCTCTATCATACCGATGTTATTAAGGCGCAAAAAAGTCGCCGCCACAAAGCCAGCCATTAGCAGCAATATTACTAGCTGCCAGGTCTTTACTTTTTCAACCGCCTTAACGGTACGCTGAATCCGACGCTTATCTGCCAAATTACCACCCTTCGTTACAGGGATGATTATATCACGATTATATTTTTTTATACACGCTAAATCTTACGAAAGCGATACCAATAACCACAACCGAGGTGATAGCATAAAATACGCTAAAACCAATACTGTCACCAAGCAGAGCAATAATTACAGCCAGCACCAGTGCGGCCAAGCCTGCCCCCAAGTTAACCGTCAGCTGAGTCATAGCGACATAAAATACCCTGTAGCCAGTCTGATTGGCTGTGTCCATCATACCCCTAGTGTAGGCCATCGAGTAACCAGTCGCCATCATTTCGTGTGCGGCGTTAGTGCCAATTGCAGCAATCGGTGTACGCACAAAAACTCGGAATAAATTAGAGACAACGCTGCCGATCGCAGTCCAGACAAGCAGCTGACCGCCAGCTTTTTTGTCAATTAACTTACCATAGGCATAGGCCGAGACCAGCGACACAACCAGGATCAGCGAAGTAAGCGCACCAAGCTTGGCGTAAACTTCATTACCACCAGACGCAAAAATTAGAACTACCAGAAATAGTGACCAGGCGGTTGTCGAGGCGTAGTAGTCGAAGCCGATTGGGATCTGAACCAATAAACTCTGAGTAGCCTGCTTCCAGTTAAATCCCCGTGGCGCTAGTCGAAAACCAGTCTTCATTGAATCCACCATCTTGATCAATGGTATCGATGCTAGTACAAAGAACAGCAGCGAAACGACTAACGATGCCCGTGGGTCAAACATCATCGCCAGAATACCACCGATTAGTGGGCTTAGACCCTTAGCGACAGTTTCGGCAATCTTCATCATTGCTACCGCTCGCCCGCCCCTGCTGCTGTCACGACTCAGTCGAGACAAGCCAACCAGGTAGCCCATGTCATATAGTGCGGCCGAAGACGTCTGAAATATTACCGTAATTACCAACATTGGCATAGCGTACTGCTCGACAAACATAAATGCAATCATCGACGGCACATAGAGGAAATTCGAGATAATAATTGATTTGCGTGGACCAATCGAGGCGATTAGCTGTGCTAGCGGCAGCATAATCACCACTTTGAGCATAAAATAAGCTACCCAAAATAGCGAGATGAACACCAGCGAGTAGCCAATCTTGTACATATAGACCGCAATCAGACCAGCACCAAGGTTAATGGCAATCGTGCGCACCAGCCTAGCGACGTGCAGCTGCCCCATCTCGGAGAAGCTGGCTGTACGCCAGAAGTGTCGTGATGATATGTTGTTGATGATTTTTTTGAACATTTTTATTTTTGATCAACTTACTACTGTAAGTATAGCACAGTTTTGACAAATAAGCAATAGCAATTAGTAAAAATAGTATATAATTAAGCTATGAGAGTATTTTTTTCTGGTATTGGCGGCGTAGGAATTGGTCCACTAGCGGAGATTGCAGCCGATGCTGGCTATGATGTAGTTGGGTCTGATATCAATAGCAGCCTGGTGACCGAAGAGCTTGAGAGACGCAGCATACAAGTGTCGAGTGATCAATCTGGGGAGTTTTTGCGTCAGCAGCATGAAGCTTCGGAGATTGACTGGTATATCTACACATCCGCCCTAGCCCAAGACCATCCAGAATTACAGGTAGCACGTCAGCTGGGCATACGAACCGGCAAGCGCGACGAACTATTGGCGCATATCATCCAGGACAAAAACCTAAAACTAATTGCGATTGCTGGTACGCATGGTAAAACAACGACCACGGGTATGCTGGTTTGGACAATGAATCAGCTTGGCATCCCCGCTAGCTACTCTATTGGCACGACACTATCTTGGGGACCGAGTGGTAAATTTGACCCAGCTAGTGAATACTTTGTCTACGAGTGTGACGAGTTTGATCGTAATTTCTTGCACTTTGAACCGCACCTGAGCATTATTACAGCCTTGGACTATGACCATCCTGACACTTATCCAACCCGCGAGGCCTATTCACAGGCATTTGTGGAATTTTTAGGTCAATCGACCAGCTCGCTGCTGTGGGAGAAAGATCTGCGCTACCTAAAGCACCCTGATATTGCGGCCACCTACCAGGCCTATGATGAACTGATGGACCTGTCACACATTAAACTTGCGGGCGATCACACTAGGCACAATGCCTTTTTGGTCGAACAGGCTGCCAAGATAATCTCCGAGGGTCAGTCAGACGTAGTTGAAGCAATCAATAGTTTCCCTGGTACTAATCGTCGATTCGAGAAGCTTGGACCGAATCTTTACAGCGACTACGGCCACCATCCAGCAGAAATCACCGCCACGCTACAAATGGCGCGAGAGCTATCAGACCATGTTGTACTCGTCTATCAACCGCACCAAAATGTTCGTCAGCACGAAATTCGTCACCTATACACTGATCCGGTCTTTGCGGGTGCGCAACAAATATACTGGCTGCCAACCTACCTTAGTCGAGAAGCGCCCGAGCTTGAGATCTTAACGCCAGCCGAACTAACTAGTGAGCTTAATGCCACTAAGCTACACCAGGCAGATCTTAATGATAATCTTTGGGATGAAATTCAGCGACATATTGACGCTGGACACCTGGTTCTGTGCATGGGAGCGGGGTCAATCGATGGCTGGGTACGGCAGCAGCTAGCGTCCAACTAGAGATTATCGGCGATCCACTGCTCGGCTCCGCTGTTGGCCTGACGGCGGAATTCGTCGGGATGGATAAATGCAACATCGGTACTGTCTTCGCCGATTCTAAAATTCATGTGCTCGGTGTCCACATCATAAACAATCCACAATAGATACGCCTGTCTAGATTCCAACCAGTAAGTAGCCGTAGCCTGAGGCTTAGCAGAGAAGTCGCCCCTATAGCCAAGTTCTTCGTATAATTCACGGGCGATTGCCTCGTGCTCGGTCTCGCCATGATCCCAACCGCCACCGGGGAGACTCCAGGTGTCCATACTACCCTCTTTGTTAACCAAAACCCGACCTTGATCATCACGAATAACCGCCTTAAGCGATACACGATAAAAAGTCGATGGGTACTGACTTTGTTGTGACATAATATTTACCGATTGTCGCCACTGCCCTGAGTTTTGCCGCGCTGCTTGCGACTCAGCACCTTATCTAAGTTCTTTTCGGCAACCTCCTCGAGACTCGAACCCAGCAGATGCGAGACTGAGTTAATATACCATAAAATATCACCGAGCTCTTTGATAATCTCGACTTTATCCTCGTCAGAAATGACACCTTTTTTATCACGAATCAATTTCTTAAACTTTTCGGCTACCTCGCCACTTTCGCCCATTAGACCAAATACCTGCGAGAGCAACGTAGCATCCATATCGGTGATAGCATGGTCGCCCAGGAGAGTAGTGATTGCTTGACTGCTGTAATCTTGAATGTTCATAGAATTATTTTACCACTAATCAAGGTGTTTCGCGCGAGCAAACTGAGTAATGCGCCCTTCGCCCAACCAGCGCTGTTCATAGGTGGTTAGTATTTTGTAGTCATCGGACAGGTTACTCTCATGCAGATCAAAGCTAAGTTCGTCTATCGTCCAGCCAGTCGCCACCAGCTGCTCAAGACTCCACTTAAAGAAATCAGGGTTGTCGTGCTTGATATAAAATCCCCCATCAGGTGCCAACAGCTGCTGATATTTGGCCAGAAAAGTTGGATGCGTCATACGCCGTCCAGCTGCCCGCTTTTTGGGGTATGGGTCAGAGAACGTTAGCCATATCGCCCAAAGTGATTTTGCGTCGAACAACTGATCAATTTGGTCGGCCCTGGCTCGCACAAAATACACATTATCTAGTCCACGCTCAATTGCCTCGTATGCACCCTTTTGCAGGCGGTCAGCCTTGACGTCCACCGCCACAAACCTCCGGCCTGGATGCCGAGCGGCCAACTCGACGACAAACAGTCCAGTACCAGCGCCTATTTCTACTACATCGATATGAGCACGCCCATGCTCGTCTCGCTGCCGCCACTCATCAAACTCGAAGCAATTTTGTGCATTGGCAAACTTGGCAAACTTATATTTCTTGCGTTTTCTGGTAATAATAAATTGATCTGGGTCTATGTCAGCCATACTCCCTATGATACACTAGTGAAAATGGATAAGTTTATAAATGATCTCTTGGCAGCCTGGAACTTCGATGAATGGCTTGATAAGCGTGGCCTGGGATTTCTAGTTAGCGACCCCATTATTCAATTCCTAAGTATTGTCATCGGCACCGTGACTGTTTACTATATTGGCCGGGTATTTTTGTCCTATGGCGTACGCTATATAATTCGTCAAGCGGCCAAGCATCGTGCGTGGCATCGTAAAGATCGAGAAAAGCGTGAAAAAACTATCCAGGAGCTGATAACGAGTTCTTGGCGAATTATTATGCTGATTTATGCGGTTGCGATGATTGCCAATAAATTATTTGGCTTTGACTTGTCACCGCTATTTGCTAGCGCTGGAATTATTGGTGTGGCGATTGGCTTTGGATCGCAATCTCTGATCAAGGATTTTCTGACTGGTATATTTATCATCAGTGAAAATCAGTATCGAGTTGGTGATGTTGTGGATATCATGGGCTCAGTCGGCACCGTCGAGCGGGTTGGCACTCGCTCAACCGTCATCCGAGACCGCGATGGCAGCGTCCATTACATACCAAATGGCACAATCCAGAAAGTAATCAACAAAACTATGGGCTATAGCATAGCGAGATTTAGTATTTACGTTGCCGCCGATACCAATATCGACAAGGCGGTCAAACTAATCAATGATGTTGGCGAGACTCTGATGAGCGATCCAGCCTGGAAGCGTAAAATTATCGATGCACCTCAATTCGTAGCTATTGGTGAAGTTACCGAAAAAAGTATTGAGCTAATAATTTCCGGCAAAACCATGCCATCAGACCAATGGTCGGTCACACTTGAAATGCGAAACCGCCTAATGGTAGCGCTAGACAAAAAAGACATCACTGTCACCAGTCTACCCGCTGCCGACATTAACCGCTAAACTATATACCTAGCTGTTCATTGCTAAGCACATCGGTGCCAAAGGCATCTGCCTCGAGGGCCTTGTCAGCCTCTTCTTGGTATTGCTTTAGGAAATCGTTAAGAGTCGCTTCATCCACGGGACCCTGTGCATCAAATAGGTCATTCACTTTTTTGTCTTTTTCAATCTGCGAGCGAACGTCTTTGTACTCTGGGCGACTTAAGTCTAACTGATAAGCGCCTGATCGATAATACACCGATACCGAAATCACCACCAAAACTCCCGCCAAAACCACTACAGCAACCAGGAAGGCTGGTAACCTATGCCGATGAATTAGCTCGTTCAGCTTATCCTTCATTGCTACCTCCGCCTAGACTGAATTTTACTCGCTCAACAGCCGTTCGATAGTCAGAGATGCTACCGTTTAACAGCTTCACTGTCTCGGCAAGCCTAAGCCGTAGATCACGAGTTGTCAGTAATTGTGCATAAAATTCTGCTGGTTTTTGCTTACAATCAATCTTGACCAACGACGACATAGCCGTTTCGTAGTCATTATAATTTGCAGCAAACTCAACACGCAGCTGATCAAAGCGATTAGCAATCTCTACCGTCTCCAGGCTATCGATCCTATTTAGAGCCAGTCGGCTATTGAGTCTGGCCATCAGCCTTACCGATATAGAATTATACGTCTGCCCAACATTAACCCGAAGTAGCGCATCGCTAGTATGTAGGCGACCCAATGAACTCTGAAGACTGTCGCAGCGGCTTCGAACATTATCGACAACTGTGATCTCCGTCTGCTGGATGGGCTCTTGGGCCGTAGCTACCCTGCCAAAAACCAGGCCAAGACCGGCAGCTGTGATAAGTAGGCCAATGATTAGTCGTCGCTTCACTCTATCTATTATCTATTGCCGGCGGTAATCAGTCAACCGAGACATAAAATGCCCTCGATTTACTCAAGGGCATTTATTTATTGTCCGCTAAGGCTACTTGAAGTTTTTCTCGACGTTACGCTTGACGTCTTTTGCAACGTCGGTAGCAGTTTCGCCAACTTTCTTAGCACCAGACTTAATAGTCTCGGCGCTATCTTTAGCGGCGCTCTTTGCCTGCTCTGTTCGCTTTTCGGCCTCAGAGCTAAATTCCTGGGCTTTCTTCTTGATATCTTCACGAATTTCTTTGCCGCTCTTAGGCGCCATCAAGATACCTGCGGCTACGCCGGCAACTGCTGCACCGATAACTGTTAGAAGTTTCTTCATAATACTTTGCCTCCTTTTTAGGATTACTTCTTACTAAACAAATCTGCGATAGAACTGATGATTTTTGTGGGTGAAAACCACTCTGTCACCCGAACGATATTTGATGTAACATCGTCAACTTTTTTGGCAACTTTTCGAAGCTTGACCAAAAGAGCTATCATGACACCAAGTAGCGTCATGGTGACTAGCGACAACAGTGTAACAATAACTGTTAGAAGTGTTACGATTGTCTGCATTTCTTGCATAACTGCTCCTTTCTGAGTTAGTTATACCCACTTATTATTATATCATGCATGGGATTTGTGTTTGTATTTTAATGTAATACTATTCTATGATAGCACAAGCGTCATAATTTGTCAAGAGTACTAGAGGCCGAGCTCTTTTAGCTGAGCCGGGTCGACTTCGGATGGCGAGTTCATCATGACGTCAACTCCCGAACCGTTCTTTGGAAAAGCTATAACTTCGCGGATATTAGATTCGTTCATTAGCTCCATAAACATGCGATCAACGCCAAATGCACAGCCAGCGTGAGGCGGAGCGCCGTACTTGAAGGCGTTAATCATTGCACCAAACTTAGCATCAACGTAGTCATTGTCGTAGCCCAGCGCACCAAATACCCTATAGAGGACCTCTGGGTTATGATTGCGCACGCCACCGGAGCAGATTTCGTAGCCGTTCATGACCATATCGTACTGGTCGGCAACGATCGCTAGTTTATCGGCATCGGTCTGAATGTCCTCAAGGGCCGATAGTCCGCCCTTTGGCATACTAAATGGGTTGTGCCCAAAGTCAACTCGTTGGCGCGACTCATCCCATTCGTAGAACGGAAAGTCGACTATCCAACAAAGAGCAATCGTATTTGGGTCTTTGAGTCCGAAATGTTCGGCAAATTCAGTCCTGAGCTTGCCTAGGACCCTGTTGACAGTCTGGCGGTTGTCGGCACCGAAAAATACAGCGTCGCCGTCGGTCGCACCAAGTCGAGATTTGATTGACTCCAGCTCTTTCTCAGATAAGAATTTAGCGATTGGGCTCTTGGCCTCGCCATTGTCGTAAGTGATGTAGGCTAAACCACCAGCGCCCTCGCGTTTAGCAATTTCGGTAAACTTATCGATCTGCTTGCGACTAAGCGACGCACCACCTTTAACACAAATAGCTTTGATGCAATCTGCTGATTTGAAAACCGCAAAATCAGTTTGGGCAAAAACATCAGTTAGCTCAATCAGCTCCATGCCGTAACGTAGATCGGGCTTGTCTGAGCCGTATTTCTCCATGGCTTCAACGTATGGGATGCGTGGAATTGATTCAGATAGCAGTTGCTTACCGGCAAATTCGGTAGCCAATTGCTTGATTAGCGGATCAAATGTCGACCTGACGGTTTCGCCGTCTTCAACAAAGCTCATTTCGGTATCTAGCTGGTAAAACTCACCATACAGGCGATCTGCCCTTGGGTCTTCGTCGCGAAAACATGCAGCCAACTGATAATATCGGTGCACACCGCCAACCATCAGCAATTGCTTGAACTGCTGTGGAGCCTGCGGCAAAGCATAATATTTGTTTTCGTGGAGTCGCGAAGGAATCAGGAAATCTCGAGCACCCTCGGGGCTAGAGTTAGCCAAAATTGGCGTTGTTACTTCGGTAAAATCACTCTGCTCCATAAATCTGCGAATCGTAGAAAACATTTCGGAACGCTTTTTTAGTATAGTTTGCATCTTTGGACGGCGCAAATCCAGGTAGCGATACTTTAGTCGCAACTCTTCGTTGGCCTGCGCATCAGAAAATGGCTGAATCGGCAGAGTGTCCGACTGATTTAAGATTGTAAGCTCGGAAACAGAGATCTCAATGCTACCAGAGTCAATGTTTGGATTTACCAAACCTTCGCCGCGCTCTCGTACCTGACCGGTGGCACTTATCACAAACTCATCTCTGAGTGATTCTGCTAAGTTAAATACCGCTTCTTGGTCTGGGTTGATGACCAGCTGAACCAGCCCGGTGTGGTCTCTTAGGTCAATAAAAATCACGCCACCATGGTCTCGCCTGGCGTGAACCCAACCCGACACCAGGACGTCGGCGCCTATTTGGCCAGTAAGTTCATTAGCAAAAAATCGTTTCATCATCTGTTATTTTACCAGATTTTGACGGAATTGAGAACTCTTAGACATTGTTGGCTTTGTTTGGCGAATTGTTGGCACGAATATTTTGAGCTGCTACCGCCCGAAGGTCGGTGTGTTGCTCGAACTCGTCATTAATTTTCTGACCAATTAGAGCCTCTATTACATCCTCTAACGTAATTAAGCCGACAGTCTCACGATACGAATTGACAACGATAAACAATAACTTTTCGGTCTTGATAAATGCCTTAAGAGCATGGGCTAAATCTTGATCCTCATGGATGAAGCAAACCTCTTCATCCATGACTTGGCTAACTTTTTTGGAATTTTTAGTGCCGTCAACAACCAACAGATCTCTGACGTACAGTATGCCGACTACGTGATCAATATCACCGGCAGTTACCGGGAAGCGACTGTGGCCAGTTTTGTGTAGTTCATCCAACAGAATTGGGCCGAGCAGTTCGTTGTGGTCGATTGACTCAATTACGCTTTTTGGGGTCATAATCTCGGAAACAGCTCTTGTCTCGAAGTTTAGCGTACTACTTAGCAGGGTCTTTTCTAGACTACTAAGCGGGATGGTGCCCTTTTTTAGCACACTTTTTAATTCGTCTTTTGAGGATATAACAATATCACCTGACGGCTGGCTGGACTGACTTGCGACCAGAAGTGTTATTGGGCGCCTAAACTTATCACAAAACTTCAGAACATATGGCTCGACTAGCCCGTAGAACTTGGCCGACAAATAACTGATCGGCTTGGTATCAGCCAGCACCTGGTACTCCAAGGCGACAATACCACCAAGAACAACACCCCACAGCCAACCAAATGCACTAATTGCCACCGGCACTAGCGACACCAAAAGCAGCGCCGACAATATACGCCTGATAGCAAGTACATTATAGTACTGGCTATCACGACTAAGATCGATGGATGATATTTTGCCCTGACGGCTTAGACGATTGTTCTCGAAGGCACTACGCTTAGAGCGCACCGGCTCAATACCAGAAATTATCAACAGTAACAGAGTTACGACTATAGTAAGAGTAATCATTATAGTTTTATTGTACTCGATTTTCAGGTATACTACTACATAGAAATTAGGAGGATTAATGGAAGCGAAACATTGGATTATATTTGGAGTTATTGTGGCAGCTGTAGTTGGCGGACTTATCTACATGTCACCTAAAAGTACTATCGACGTTGACGATATTGGCAAAGCTGGCTCCGGCAAAATTTTAGCTGGCGAGGAGCGAAACGGCAATATTGGTGATCACGTATTTGGCAACAAAGACGCCAAAGTCATACTGGTAGAATACGGTGATTTTCAGTGTAATCCTGGCTGTAAGACATTTCACGAGAACATAACGCCAATCCTACAAGACGAAACATACAAGTCTAAAATTGCCTTTGTTTATAGAAACTGGCCAATCTCATCCATTCATCCAAATGCCAATGCTGCGGCAGCTAGTGCCGAGGCTGCAGGACTACAGGACAAGTACTGGGAGATGTGGGATGCACTATTTACCAATCAGGCAGAGTGGAGCGCCGCTAGCGCAGCCGATCGTAATGGATTTTTTGAAAAATACGCTACATCAGTTGGAGTTAAGATAGAGAAATTCCGCACCGACTATGCCAGCGAGGCTGTCAGAAAAAAGATTAAATTTGATCAAGCCTTGGGCAAGGTAGCTGGCGTAACTGGCACGCCGACACTATTTATTAACGGCAAGCAAGTTGATGGCGGCAAGATCAACTCAACTGAAGGCATGAAAACTCAAATAGACGCGGCGCTAAAAGAAGTTGAGTAGTCGAGTATAAAAGCAAAGACACCTCGGTGCCTTGAGGTGTCTTTTTTTGATTACATACTTTAGTGTGCAATGTATGTTTGCCATTCGGCAGGCACCACATCAACTGCGATCTTTTTGCGCCTAGAAGACACAAAAGTGATTGCTATTGGCATGTGTTTATACTCCCCGTACTTATGTACAGCCTCACGCGCTTCGACCTTTATTATTTAAAACAATTTAATGCTTCGGCGCGAGACACATATTCTATAATAGCAAACAAAAAAATGTCCGTCAAGTAATAGCACAGGATTGTGCTTATCTATATCTATTCTAGAATAACCTGAAGCGCCTTGCAAGGATAAACACGAGTAAAATTAACAACGCCGTAAATCCGATGATCGCCGGATAAGCCCAGGACTCATGCTGCATAGGCAGCGCAATATTCATGCCGTACATACCATAAAAAACGTTCGGTATGGCCAAGAGTATCGTCACTACGGTTAAGGCCTTCATTCGCTGGTTCATTGTATTGTTGGCAATTGTCGAATAAGCACTCTGAATACTTCGAACTGACTGAATATTTGAGTCGATCGATACTATTAACTGCGAAACATGAAGAGATAAGTCCTCTATCGATTCTAGGTCGTAGTGTTTAAACAGACCTAAGCGGTTTTCGGCCAAGCGACCAATCACATCATTTATGCCGCTTAGGCTGGTGTGATAGTCATTTAGCTGATCCTCAATATCAACAAATTCAATAAAATCCTTATTTGAAACATCATGCTTCTTGAGATGCTTACGAGATTTGGCAATCATTTCACTCAGTCTGGAGATATGTTTTTCGTATTCGGTAACAATCCTGGCGTGCAAGGCTACCAGCGAGGCAGCAGGATTGCTGGTTGGTGTTGTTAAATATACATCGGTCTCTGCCGGAGAAAACACCATATGTGGAGAAATAGTAATGAAATTATGCCTAGTCACTATCGCTAGCATCGGCACAGTGTCGCCAGCTGCATTCGGCACCCTCAGAAAACTATATGAAACACCATCCTTGGACTCCTGTCGTGGCAGCTCGTGTCGGTCGTAGACATCCTGGACAGTATTTCTATCTAGCCCGTAGTGCTCGATTATTGACGAGACTTCGGTCCGACGATCGGTAGAGTGAACCCACAGACCATTTCCACTCAGCGGCTTATCTACCCGACTCAGCGTGTCTGACATTGATCTCTTTAGGTAATACTCCACCATGGTTATGCTTATTATATACTGTCGTTGCCTCCTACGCCAGATAGTTTATTTATTCGTGGTAAAATAGATATATGCATGAAATTATCGCACTTATTGCCCCTGCCATGGTGGCGCTCGGTTTTTACAATCACTTAAAGCGAGACAAGCTACCAACACGCAAATTATTTACCTCTTTTGGACTATTTCTAGTACTAGTCAACCTGTGCATGTACCTGGTTATTATCTATATATTCAACCATGAGAACGTCATCTTTAGCGATAAGTCATTCATAAATTACTTAATCGGCGCATCAGTATTTGCATTCGTACTGCCCTTTGTCGTCAATCTAATTGAGGGCATGGTCGCCATTGAAGTCAAGAAAAATGATAAAAAGTAAACGAAGATTACTCGCCAAAATAAGCATCCTGGTCATGTTGCTACTAGCGGCGGTATTTTATGTTGCCAACCGATATAAACGTGTCAATTTTGGCGATGCTCAAATAGATGAGATAATCTTTTACTTTATTAACGGTGCGGGTGACGGACAGCTGTCCAGCCTGATAAGCGCTGTCCAAGATAATTTATTATTTTGCGGCATACTTTTCTTTCTGCTGCTACTGCCAGTTATTGATTTTTATCGCAACAAAATTACTATAAACTTTGATCTGTCATTTCTGGGTCGAGCAAAAAAGATTACCTTTAACCCATCAAAAATCCGTCTCAAATATAAATTTATCTACTCACTGACGATGTTTCTATTGTCAGCCTGGCTACTGCTTAGTAGTTTTGGCGTATTTGACTATGTCTGGTCGCTGACTCAAACCAGTAATCTTTATGAAGACCACTACGTTGAGCCAAGCACCGCAAAGTTAACCTTCCCAGAAAAAAAGCGCAACCTAGTCTATATCTACCTAGAATCAATGGAGAATACTCTGTTTTCTAAGGAAAACGGCGGTCAGATGGATCAGACGATAATGCCCGAGCTAGAAAAATTGGCGACAAATAACGACAATGTATCGTTCTCGAACCTACAGTCTGGCCTGGGCGGTTCACTGCCAGCCTACGGCACAACTTGGACCGTCGGTGCTATGATGGCTCAGAGCGGTGGCGTACCACTAAAATCAAGCGTGCTCGGCAAAGACCACAACTCAATGGGCATGTACAAGGAATTCCTACCTGGTGCCTACACGATTGGTGATGTGCTTGAGGCCAACGGCTACAATCAGACATTTATTATGGGATCAGAAGCCTCGTTCGGCGGACGAGATAAAATGCTAACTCAACACGGCAATACATCTATCCAGGACTATAATTATGCCAAGAAGTCTGGACAAATATCACCTGACTATGGTGTCTGGTGGGGCTATGAAGACAAGAAGCTGCTTGAGTTCGCCAAGACCGAAGCAGAGCGGTTGTCATCCGAAGATAAGCCATTTAACCTGTCGCTACTGACTGTCGATACACACTTCACTGATGGCTGGCTTGATCCTAGCTGCCAGACAAACTACCAGGAAAAATACAGCAATGTTCACGCCTGCTCATCAAGCATGGTCGCTGAGTTTGTAGGCTGGCTACAAGAGCAGCCATTTGCCGATAACACGACCATCGTCCTGACTGGCGACCACTTGGGTATGCAGACCTCATACTACGACAATATCATTACTCAACCAGATTATCAGCGAACTGTATATAATGTATTTATAAATTCAGCAGTTAAGCCTGTAACCTCAACTGGAAGATTATTCTCATCATTCGACATGTACCCCACTACTCTGGCCGCCATGGGTGTCAAGATCGATGGCGACAAACTGGCGCTCGGCACCAACTTATTCTCAGATAGCGAAACCCTAGTTGAGAAATACGGCACTATTGAGGCGCTAAATAGCGAGCTAGCTAAGCGATCTAGCTTTTACGAAAAGCAGATATTCCTATCTAAGCAACAACCCTAGGAACACTAGATATAGCGTAGGTACGCTATATGTAGCGTATTAGACAAGACTCTAGATAAATAAAGTAACCTCCGCTCTAAGCGGAGGTTACTTTGCAGTTATCTAGAACTGGTTATTTACCTAGCTTGATACTACCCTTTTGTCGCTTGCTCCTGACTATCAGCAGAACAATCAACCCAATAACTACCGCCAAGCCAATCAACGACCCGATGATTATCGGAAGAGGAATTACCCAGAAGACCTGAGTTGCTTCTAGTGTCTGGTTGGCCGAGCCGTAAGTAAAGGTTGCACTGACCGTGTACTTGCCAAAGCCATCGATGTCCTTAAGTGGAACTTCCCAGCGCCTAGCACTGGCCGGCAGGACCATATCTTTTTGCTCAGAGTTGTTAAAGTTAGCATTGTAGACAACCTTATCGCCCTTTTGAACAGATATTGATCCAAATGGCGCTAGTTGGACCTTGCTGTTATTTTTAAAGCGCACCAGCATTGACACGCTCTGATCACTCAGCAAATAGTTAGTCGCTTTGCTGTCTTGTAGTACCTGGAAATCAGTCAGCTCGAGCTTTTCTGAAACCTGACCGTTCACCCTAAGGAGAATAATCGAGGCAACGCTAGGGCTCATGTTAACCTGACCACCAGCGTCGGGTGCAGTTGGTGCGAATCGAATTGCGCCAAAGTAGCCACCGGCTTCAGCGTTGCTAGGAACGTTGATTGTCGCTTCGACAACTTTCGTCTCACCACTGGCGAGATTAAAGCTCTCTAGCGGCACTAAGAAACGCTTCAGACTATTTGACTTAGAATACTCATTTTCATCCAAAATGATTGCCGGGCTACCATCCTCTTTGTCATCAGCAACAAAGTCGTTCTGTATTGGCTTTACCGAAACCTCTGCGTTAGAGGGATTGGTTACAATTATTTTTACAGTTTTTGTCTCACCTGGGTCGGCAGTCACATCGGTTCGCAGTGGCGAAACCTTTAGGGTATTCGCTGTGCTTGACGTTGCTGCCTGCTGAGCATAGCTTTGGCCTACAAATGCCACAGAAAGCCCAACAACAGCTACTAGTGATGCAGCCGCTATGTTCTTAATACTCTGTCTAGTCCGCATAAATCTGTCTCCTTGGGTTATTCAGAAGCTTAAAATGTACCTACGGCAATCAGACTAAGATCTGCCGAGTAATTACCAGCTGGTGTGTTGTTAGAAGCAGCTACACCAAATGTTAGCGCCATGTTCTTGTTGTTTGCTGGTGCTTCGGCTGTCTCTAGGAATCGATCTCCGAAAGGACTAGTTACGCCATCGTTAGCATCAACATAACGCATCGAGAATGTATCATTGCTGTAGTAAGCATTAGCTGCGAGAGTACCGTATGGCTGATATAGACCAAGTGCTCCGGCGCCGTCAGTTGAAGCTGCTGTCTTGACGCCAAACTTTGCATCACCAGCTACAATACCCGTCTGCTGAGCAGGTGCGATATCGCAAGCAGATGCAGCACCGGCTCGCAACAATCCACCACAGCCAACAGCGCTACTCTTTAGCCTAACAATTGCACCTTTGGCAGCGTTAGTAGAAATCTGTGTAAAGATCTTGCCTTCACTAA
The DNA here is from genome assembly GCA_002421965.1 of Candidatus Saccharibacteria bacterium UBA6209. Classification (GTDB taxonomy): domain Bacteria; phylum Patescibacteriota; class Saccharimonadia; order Saccharimonadales; family Saccharimonadaceae; genus Nanosynbacter. Next base: position 12,893 of record DISN01000005.1, on the reverse strand, counting down.
CCACTCCCGGCTGAAGACTGACAATACCGCCAGCATCAGTACCAAGCTTTAGGGTTGGAGCGGTCAATGTACCAGTACAGCCGTCTCCGATAGGACTAACTTCCTTGTCGGCTGCAGTCCCACCAGATACACAGAATGTCAATGTCTCTAAAACATCTCCAGATACACCGATGGTTGGAGTGATAGCAATTGCCATACTGCCATCATCAACTTGATTTGTGCCTAGCGCAGTGGCAGTAGTGCCTGTAGCATCGCCAGGAGAAGCATAGGTTACTACACGAACATATAGTGGTTCAGTTACCGAGGCGACTGTTGGGTTAGTGATACCCGCTAGCTCAAGTTCGATATCTTCACTTGCTCCAAAAGTACCGCTTACTTCAATGCGGTTAGCAGTTGATCCAACCTTACTGAATGGAGTCGATACCGTAGCATTGGCGGCAGTAAAGCCAGTTGGAGCAGTACAAGCAGCACCCTTGAGCGGGCTATTGTTACAGAAATAGATCACAGCTGCACCCGCGGCCGCAGTACCGGTTGTAAATGATAACTTGTATCGGACATTGGTCGCACCCAATGAAGAGCTTGATAGCTCGACTGAGCGATTGGTTGCTGTTGCGGCAAAAGCCGTTGTAAGTGGCACTGCTAGTAGGCCAACTACCGCAAAGGCCGTTACCAGAAAGCCTAAATGCCTACCAGAAAATTTTGTCTGTTTCACTTGATTCCTCCCTTATTTAATACTCACACGTACACCCACAGTGTATCATGATAACTTTCATGCTTTCAATACAGTTATTTTTTGTCTTGGTACCTGTCCCTCTCCTTGATCATCTTGTTCCTGATCGTCACTAGCTGTGAGCGACGTCCAAGCCAATAAGTTGGCAAAAGTAATAGTAGTAGAATGACCGTTGGTAGCCACAAAACAACTGGCTTGCCCTGAGCCTTGCTGCCGCCATCGGTGACGGGGGCCGCACCTATGTCTGCCTGGCCACTAGAAACAGCAATAACTTGCAGAAAGGCGCTGACACCATTTGAGTCAGTCACCCGAACGTTCACTTGATAGATACCAGCTTTTTTATAAATATGATCGATATTTATTAGCCCAGCCAATGACTGACTTAGAAGTTGGAGCTGCGAACCGTCACCCCAGTCAATACTAAAGGCATATGGGCCAGTTCCGCCAGATAGCTGAAGCGGCCAGACTAGCTGAGTATTGTTTGCTGCGGAGCGTCGACCGTAATTGCTGGTTAGTGTTATAAGCTCACCAAATCTAGTAAAACTAGTATCAGTATAGTTGACCGAGACGATGTTTGACTCAGGGCCAGCCTGATCTAGTTCATCATAGACAATAGCCTTTAACTCGTTAGTCCCAGCAAACAAACTAACCTCAATACTAAAGCTGCCATTGTCACACATCACCGAACCAACCATGACGTTGTTATTGTATAGCTGAACCAGTAGACCTTGCGGGCATAGTCCATTAACAGTTATCGGTGACGATGAAAATGATGCACCGTTTGATGGCGTGGTGATTGTCGCACCCATATTTGGCGGAGCCTGCTCTTTAACGGCTTCTAGTCCGAAACCACCCGGCTTAGGGTCTGGTGTTGGCAAAGGGTTAATTGCCCCGACGCCCTGCCCCAGCACCACAGCAGCCATAAAGGCTACTATGAAACCAGTCAGGTAGTTGGAAATTAACCTCTTCACCAGCCGAACACCCCCTGCGCTTTATTTTTTAGTTATTTTCTTTTCTTAAGCTTAGCTTTGCTGCTATTTGAGCGGATGTGTAGGACAATTTTTCGTACATAGTAAGTGATAAATGCTAGAGCGGCAACAAGGATGGCTATTGCCCACCATGGCATATAAATAAACCAGCTTGAGCCAACTAGATCCTTGGTGTTATTGCCATTTTGCCCATAGTAGCCAGCCAGCTCGACGCTATAAAAACCAGGCCACAGACCAGAAGTATCGCAGGTGGTGGATTCAGCGCGTGTACCGTTAAATCCAACCGTTTCGCCCTTTAGTTTGACGCAGGATACGAATGTTCTCTCCTGGCCAATTAGAGCAAGCGAGCCGTTAGGGTTAATGTTGTTTATTACGATTTCCTTACCAAACCATGGCCTTAGGGTAATGCTACCGACAGGACTAGCGGCAACGTTACCGTTATTCTGTAATGTGTAGGCTATCCGCTTGGGCTGATCTAGGTGGAAATAGGCATACTCGCCGTTGTCGATATTTTTTGAATCATTAAGTGCTCCAACTCTTTTTAATACCAAATCTTCTTTACAGACACCAGGTATGTTAGCGAATACCAACGTCACTCCTGAAGCGCTAAGGCCGACATTACCACCCTCAGAGCTAGTCGAGGAGTAGACAATTGCACTATAAAGGCTACAGCCACCTTGGTTCTCGGGAATTGTTACACTCATACCAATTGACTCGCTTGATCCCGGCTCAATCGATACGGTCTCTGGAATATCAATATTATCTCTTAGCGACCAGGATGTCTTTGGGGCACCCTCGTCGAGCATAAGCTTCGGGGCTCCACTATCGTCGGTGTAGCTAAAATCTATAACCCTGAGGGACAAGTTAAGCGTTCGCTCTTTGTCTTGGTTGCGAATCAACAGTGTGTCATTAACGGTCTTACCGGCCTCAATCGTGTATGTCTTTTTAGGAACAATACTAAGTGCCGCTGAACCCTGAGCATATGCATTTTGCTGCGGAATAAATAACAACGATGCTGCAAAAACCACTGCACACATGATCAGAGCTGCACTCTTTAAGTGATTCATTATTGGTAGACCCTCCATTTTACCTTAAGTACAATACACATTATACACTAAAACCTGCCACTGGCTATAAAGTTTATGGTAGTTGTGTAAACGCCAGCTCTAAGCGCAGGACTAACGTTAACTATATAGCTCACGGTGAACTTTTTCATTAGACTAACGTTCGGTGACGAAGCGACGATATCCCCGTCCTTGAACATGTACATATTTGACTGGCCGTAATTAGGCGCAGCGGTGGCGTTAGCCCAGTCACCCTCTGGGTCAAGGCCAATTCCCGGAGAGTTATTTGCCACAAGATTAATACCAAACTGGTTCTTACCTAGCTTACTGGGAGAAGGAGTATCGAGCGATTTTATAACCTCCATGCCGGCGCTCAGCGGACTACCTACGACAGAAATCACAAATCCAGCAGTTGCGTTGGTACCGACAGCCATCTGAGACTGCGCAGTCAAAGTTTCATTTGGACTAAGCTTACCCATATCCGAATGATAAATGTCATTTGTACCCGTACAGTTATATTCAACCTGCTCTGCTAGACAAAATATTAACATTGGCGGCACCTGAGTTTCGATTTGAATACCCTTAATCACCTGACCACGAACCGAACCAAAGTCCACCTGTGGGCCAGTTCCATTATTAGACTCGAAGGTCTTTATGCGCACCGCAAAAGCAGCCTCGATATCTAACGGGTTAAGAACATTATCAAAAGTATAGGTCGATCGATCTGGACCCGGTAGACTAGACGTGCGCGTAAACAATAGGCGATTTGTGCTTTTTTGTGAAATAACAAAGCCAGTTTCGCCAGTCTGGTTAGTCAACGACACATCCGACACGTCCAAACCAAGCGGAACCTCACAAGGATTGTATGGAATTGGATCATTACAAAACAGTAACTCAAAAGAGCCAATCGGCACCGGACTCATATATCGAAATCCCAAGACATACGACGATCGCTCCCCTGCTTCATCATTAGTCATATACAGACTTCTCTCACGCAGCCTCATGGCAGCGCCAGCGGACGGCGCAATAAATAGCGCTATCAGTATACCGATCAATAGTAGCTCCAATGCTAAATGAGACCAACGCATTAGATGTATTAGCCATTGATTGATGTGAGTCCGCATACTCGAATTATACTACAAACCTCTGTTTTTAGCTTATGCTAAATCAAAAAAGCTGACTCGTGATGAGTCAGCTTTTTGATTGATAACTATTCTAGTACTGAGGAGCAGCTAGGTAGTTAATCTTCGTGGTATATACACCAGCTGGGGTGTCTGCACCGATGTTTGCAACGTATCGCATTTTTGCTGTCGCACAGCTGATGACTGTTTCGTTCTGCTGAGCAATCATCTCAGGAACAGTCAAGCTCGATTTAAGGAATTTGAACTTTGCGGTTCCTGGAGCAACTGCTGACCCGCTATTGTCAAATATCGTGCCAGTTGCCTCATCGTAGTCATTGCTAGAATTCTGAGTATTAAGTCCGTTAAAGTCACGCCCGTCACCAAGATCAACTGTGGCCTGGCCTGATAGGGTTCGGAATGGATAACTGCTTGGATGTAGATAGTTTGCATCCCAGTTTGAGTCAGGGGACTTAACATCAGTTGTTCGTGCAGCGTCATCTGGGTTAGCTGCTACGCCAAAGTTTGCATCAACAAACCCAAGACCGAACTGTTCTGTACCAGGAGTACTAACTACCTCGTTTGGCATATCCTGAATGCTGTCACCAACGGTGTTAGCAAGCGTATCACCTGAGTAGTAAACTGTTGCACCACCAGATGAGTTAGAGCTTAGTCGCCAGTATGAGAACACATCCCATGCTCGACCAGTCTCTAGTGAATACTCAGCGTCAGGGTTACCTAGCTGCAAGCGGTTATTGTCTTTCTGATTGACTGGGTCACACTTACCATGGTAGCTTTTACCAGTAGCGGTATCTAGGTTCTCTGTGCCTACTGAGAAGGCCATAGTTTCCAGAACCTTTGTAGTAATGTGGATCGAATCGGTCATCACGTTAGCAACTGTTACACCACCATCAATTACGGTGTGCTGTGCCTCATCGGCTTCGTTATGAATACCCTTAAGGACCGTATCGCTATTATAGGTATTAATCTTTACGAAGAACTCCTTTGATCCAGGGTTGGTGATATAGATCGACTCTGAAGGACGAAATATTACCTGTACTTCTTGGCCATTTGCTATATTTACACCAGCTGAATTAACTAGAGTGACATAGTTCTTCTTACCGGTCAGCTGGCCGGTGTGTGCACTACTTTCAAGGTTGGCAGCAGTAAATACCCAGCCAGTTGAAGTTACGTTGTTAACCTTTACCTCATACTGACCAGCACCAGTACCTTCGGTAAATGCGCCAACAAAGTCGAGGTCGCTCTTCTTATTAGCGTGGCCACCTACTGTAGCTGCCCCGTCATTGGCGGGACGACCAGTGGTGTTGGTTCCTGCATCATATACACCGTTTCGGGCGTCACCAGCTGCATCCTTAACGGCTGGCGCAGTATAACCTGGAACCATTTCGTTATTGTTGCCCGGCGCCTGACATAGGCCAGCCGCACTAGTACAATACTGAAGTGACAGACCCTTAACTTCTGCCGTACTACTTACTTTAAAAGTAAATGTTTGACCGGCTTTTTTACCGTTTGGACCTGATCCAGCTGGCGCATAGTTTTCGCCAACTGAGTTTGGTGCTGCGACAGAGTTTCCTGAACCGTCAGTATCCTGCCAGCCAGGTGCTGAACTTGTTAGTAGCAGCGATCGTTCGGTTAGCGGGTTTAGCGCATCCGCGAACACTGACACTGCTGGCACAACAGCAGCGACTACCAGTGCGGCTGAAGCCCCGAACAGCGTTCCTCGCTGAACAATAGACTTAAGTGTATGCATACTTCGTATGTCTCCTTGTTTTATTTGGTATTTATTTTATATTCCCTCAACATAGGGGTTCTCTGGCATAATACCACAAGCAAAATACAGTATGCAACCAGTTATCCACAGGAATGTTAAAGTAGCTAATTTAGAAACGTGGAACAACAACCGCCGAGTAGTCACCACTATAGTGGCCCGCAGGAGTGGCGTTAGATATATTAATAATCATTGACACGGTGTAATCTGTTCGTCCTGTCTCGACAACACTGCTGGCAACGACATCGCCATTAATATACTTAAACACGTCGGACACACCATAATCAGCCGCTACTTCGCCAAAACTCATAAGATCAGATGGCACCTGCACTGGGTCGGCCCCAAAACCAAGACTGTTGTTGCGAATAACGTTTATACCAAACTGCTCGGTGCCAGGAGATGAGCTGGCGGGAGTATTCATAGTGTTCAGTGAATGATCACCATACTTCGGGGCTTCGCCATAAATATGCAGCGTATAGCCATCACTCATATAGGTTCTAACTTTAACGATCATAGTCTTTCTAGATAACTTAGTGGTGCTAAGTAGACCCAAATGAGACTCGCCCGGATCGACTATTACCTCTAAGAGCGGCTCGCTGTCTTGCGGGATAGTACTAAACTCAGTGCTTCTTTGCGGCTCGTCCGCTCCAGCATCCAGACTGCCAATTGTCGCTCTGGCACAATAGGCCCCAGAACAGGTCTCGTTCTCGGTATTAACGCCGAATTGCGGCTCACTTATCTGGAAGTTTGACGAAGAAGTAGGAGCTTCCTGCGCATATGACACCGAAACTAGGGCCCCTAAAGCTAACCCCGAAGTCACCAAAACACACAACCCGTACCTCGCTTTTTTCATACGCTTACGTTTATTATCCTTGAAATTACGACAAAACTCAAGCTAGCCCCAAAGCGTAAACTATAGTAAGCTAGATACAGATAAAGCACAAGAATTATTATGAATCCAGAAGACAAAGACACTAGCACTGATAAACCTGTTGATCATACGACTGATGACACGCCTGTTGTTCAAGAATCTCCGGCAGACGCCCTAAGTCGCACGCCAGATGATCTTGCAGATGAGCGCGAGGCTACGAAGACCGAGCAGTCCGACAGCTCAAACGCCGAAGAGGCACCTAAGAAAATTTCTAAGGCTCGTAGACTGTTTAAAAAAATCAACGTCTACCTACTGCTATTTATTTTAGTTGTTATTGTGTCGATTATCATTACCTGGGTTTTTTATCTAAACAGCCAAAAACCGGCGATAGTGCCGACAATTGCTGGTCAAGAGCTAACACAAGAAGCTCTACAGGATTTAGCCAGCAAAGACACTTCGGTCGGCGGCGCTTCCCAAACCCTAACTATCCAGGGCAATGCCGTAATCGATGGGCAGACCTTGATGAGAGGCAATCTAAATATCGCCGGCAATTTACAAACCGGCGGTAGCATCCAAGGCCCGAGTCTAACCATTTCTGGTACATCAAATCTAGGAACAGCTCAGATCAACACCTTGCAAATCGCCAATACCCTAGCCATCCAGGGTGGCACGACTATGCGCGAGCTCAGCGTCTCCGGGGCGTCAACCTTTAACGGCCCAATGACTGCCGCCCAAATAACCACCTCTCGACTAATCCTAAGTGGCAACGCCTCACTCGAGATCCCAAATCACATCAGCTTTACTGGACCATCGCCTAACCGCACGGTTAATAGTGGTCCGCTTGGTAGCGGCGGCACAGCATCGGTTAGCGGCTCGGACACTGCCGGTACAGTAAATATCAGCACCGGCAATTCACCACAGTCTGGCTGTATGATCAGGATCAACTTTGCCCAGGCATTTACCAAGCAGCCTTACGTAATCATCAGCCCGGTCGGCAACGCAGCTAGTCGAACCCAATACTACGTTGACCGTGACCAGGCAGGATTTAGTATCTGTACTTCGGCGCCAGCACCAGGAAATTCATCATTTGGATTTGATTATTTCGTTACCTATTAGTCTAGTAAACGAATGCTAGACATCCATAAAAACCACTACACTGTCGGCCTTGACATGCATTAATGCGCGGTTAATCTTAATAGTTCTCTTGTTGCCCTTGACCGGCTGGACAGTCAATTCACAGGGCACCAACATACACAAAAAATTACGATGCTTTGGCAGGATATCAAATGGGCCAACCGCATTTTGAGCGCTAACGCTATAGGCCTCGCCCTCAAAATACACCTGAAATGGAGCATATACCTTCACTGCCATTGTTGGCTTACTGCCGGCCAACGAGACCTCAGCTGCTTCAGGCACGACTAGTTGATCGGTCATTATTCGGCCCCTGACTTATCTTTTTCTTCTACGGTATCCTGCTGCTCTTCGGGCTCGATGGCCTCATTTGGACCATCAATCTTGCCAATAATTGCCTCGACTCCATCAAGGGTTTGCTTCCTAGAAGTATGCTCACCCGGGATACCGGTAACTTTTTCCATAACATTAAAGCGCTGCTTAAAGAACTCAATCAATGCCTTGGCCTTAAGGTAATCATCACGATCTTCGCTTGAAAGTTCAGACTCGCCAATAATTGCAATGATGCCTTTAAGAGATTCGTACTTTTGAAGTATAGCCATTGATCGAGTTGCTAATTCATAATGCCGCTCACCCACAACCTCGGGCGTCAACAAGCTAGATTTTGATGCCAAGATATCAACAGCCGGTCGAATACCCTGGGCTGCGACGGCACGGCTCAGAACAATAGTCGAGTCTAGCTCGTGCTGAATCATCTGCACAGCCGGGTCCGACAGGTCATCAGCTGGCACATAAATCGTCTGAAGTGCCGTAATTGATCCGTTAGCGTTGCTAGCCAAGCGGTCCTGAAAGGTCTTTACATCTGAAAATACTGTCGGCTGATAGCCGCCCTCAGCAGGGGTTTGATCGATAATAGTCGAAACCTCATTACGAGCTTGGATGTAGCGATACATATTGTCGGCAAACAGTAGAACGTCCTTTTTCATATCGTCACGAAAGTACTCAGCAAGAGTGATTGCCGCTAGTCCAATTAGTGATCGCTGGACTGGATTTTCATTCATCTGTCCAAAGAACATCGCGGTAGTTTTTAGCAAATCGTTATCCTCAAGTGTCTGATACAGCTCATGGCCCTCACGAATTCGCTCACCAATACCTGCAAACATCGATATTGCGCCTGAACCTTCGGCAACGTTATTGATTATCTCCATAGTCAGCACCGTTTTACCAACACCAGCACCGCCGACAATTCCAATCTTGCGGCCCTTAACAAATGGCGTAAAGAAGTCCAATACCTTTAGTCCGGTCTCCAAGATATCGTCCTGACGACTTTCAAGGCTTGTTTCCTGGAAATCTGGGGCAAATATCGGTCGTTTAATCATCTTGTCTAGCGTAGCTTGATCCAGCTGTGGCTTGCCGTCAATTGGCCTTGCCATTGCGTCCCACACCCGACCAATCATCTCTTCACCAACAGGAATCTCCAAGCTCTTACCACTTCGACTAACTCCATCACCTTTTTGGATGCTGTAATCACCACCGATATTTAGACAAATTGCTGTGTCGCCGCCAGACATACTGCTAACAAGCAGCGGTGAATCATTTTCATTATCGACATAAATTATCTCATTAATGTTAGGCATATCATCGATGAACTGTACTGTGACGACAAGGCCTTTAAGTGAACGTATTTTTCCTGTAATATTTGCTTTTTTACTCATGCGGCACCTCCAGCTCGTACTTTTTTCAATCCTGCCAATGACTCCTTGAGCCTTGTGTCAACTTGATTTCGCCTAGCTCGGTTAAGTTCAACGCGCAGCTCGCCAGCCGTTTCGAGTGATCGTTCCTTGGCAGCAGACATGGCCCTAAACCTACTAGCAACCTGAGCCAGTCGGCTATTGTATATAAATTGTGATATCGTCAGCCTGAGAATTGAATTCTCCAAGTAAGCCGCGACTGCATACGAACTTGGCTCAAAAATATAAGTCTTTTCGCTAACCACATCATCACCAACCGTGTTAATATCAGCCACACGACCCTTGCTAGAAACGACTTCGCTCAAATCAACATCTTCAATAGTTTGCTGTCCGAGTGAAATGTAGTTTTGATAAAATATCCGACTTCTGGCGTACCTACGAGTGATATCCATCAGTGGGTCAACATTTATATAGTCGCCCTCCGGTAGATCGAAATAATAATCGTAGTTAACATATACTTGCTTTAATTTGACGGCACCATGGCGGCCAATCACTAGCACATCGTGCTTTGATTCATCGTAGTGCTCCTGAAACCTACGAATTAAGCGCTGATCTATATCGCCACTCAATCCAGCCTTGGCAGTAATCAAAATCAGCAGCTCTTTATCAATCGGTTTCTCACCTTCACTTCGTCCAAAATTAAATAGTACATCGACTCGAATTTGCTTATAGATATTCCATACTTCATCAAAAAACTGATTACTGATCAGTACCCTGTTTTTAGTCTTAGCTATCTGCATACTACTCAGGCTCTCCAGAGCTGATGTCAAACTTACAACAGACCTGATGGCCACCTCATCGGCCTTAATCTCTAGAGGGCGTCGCATTAAGCAGACTCCTCCCGAGCTACTTCAGCCGCCGCCTTGGCCGCCTCCTCCGCTTGTCGCTTCTTCTCAATTTCGATCTTTGCTTGCTTTTCGAGCACTGCCTTTTTAACCTCATCTATGGTTGTCACTTCTGCCTTTAGTGCAGCACATAGCTCGTCAAAGTTACCTTCGCCGTCCTTATTCTCTTTTAGCCTAGGTGCATAATCATGGACCTTCTTCTTAAGGGCAGTGATATTGATCACTTCCTCTGGCGCGCTATCAAGTACGATGGTCATCAAAAATTGCTGCTCAACAAAGCTATAAATCTCACCAATTGCTTGATTTAGTAGCTTAAATAGAACCTTTCCTTTGTCATAGTCCGCCTGAGCCTGTGGACTAAGTTCAGTACCAAAGTGAGCATACTCCTCGGCTGATCGATAGCCTGCCAATGTCAAATTTAGCCTGTCGGCCAGAGCTTTCTGGCGCTTATTTTGGCCAACACCACCGACTCGAGTCACCGACAAAGCTGTGCTCACCGCAGGACGCATAGTATCACGGAATATTTGACCATCTAAAATCCACTGGCCGTCGGTAATCGACATAACGTTAGTTGGCAAGTAAGCAGTAATGTCACCGCCCGGCGCATAAACTATAGGCAGTAGTGTCTGACTAGCATGATTTGACTTAGTCTTGCCACCACGTTCGAGAAGCGAGGAGTGTGTATAGAACATATCGCCAGGATAAGAGTCTCGACCAGGACTGACACCAGCAATCAACGACATTTCTCGATAAGCCTGAGCGTGTGCTGTTAGGTCGTCGTAGATTACCAAAGTATCCATATTACATTCGTGCCAGAAATACTCACCATGAGCCGCACCAACATATGGTACTAAGTAGGTTAAAATCAAAGATTCAAATGAGTTAGTGACCACCACTATCGTCTTTTTCAAGGCATCGTTCTTCTCAAGATTTGTTACTAGCTCGGCCACGTCTCGCTGCCTCTTAGCAATTAACACATAGATAACGGTTACGTCAGTATTCTTTTGGTTAATGGCCACCTGTGCCGCCAATGCAGTCTTGCCAACCTTGCTATCGCCCAGCATCGCCATACGCTGACCTCGTGCTAATGAGTACTCAAGATCCAAGATTGTTACACCTGTTTCGACGGGAGTATCTAGTAATTCTCGCTCGTAAAGCATCGGTGCATTATAAAAAACTTCCCATTCTCTGTCGGGCATAATCGGGCCTTTGCCGTCGATAGGCTCACCAAAAGCGTTGATTACTCGACCAATATAATTTTTGCCAACGCTGGTTGTCATTGTTGTTTTTTCAACAACACAAACTGCACCAATTCTAAGTGGCGTCGGATCGAGCTTCATGACCACAACATAATCTTCGTAGACATGGTGTACATAGCCACGAGTATCGTCATCAAATCTAACTAGTGCTCGGACGTTCGTTGGCTGCAGACCCTTGACCTTAATCAAGAAGGAGTCAATACCAATAACTTCGCCGACTGGATTACCAGCAGCCACAAGTGACTCAAATTGCTTAGATTGCTCCACTCAGAGCCTCCAGTTCTCGTTTGATTATATGACGACCATTAGCCAGCTGTGACCTGATACTAAAATCAAAAACCTTGTTAGTCGTCCTAATATACACACCGCCGATTAAACTTGGCTGTAAACCAACCGCCAGAACCGCCATGGGATGAACAGACTGCCGCACCCAATCAATTATTTTCGTCAACTCATCGTTATCCGCACTGGTGGCAAAAGTCACATGGATAACCGGTGCAGTGTTTTTTAGATGACGGGCATCATGAAGAAGCCTTGATCGATCCTCGCCGTTCTTGATATCAATATCATTTATTTGCAAAAAATCAGCTAGCTGCCTAGAAGTAGTCAGGCTGTCATCGGCCGGATGACCGATTTGCTCATGAATCTGCGCGCTATTTAAGCTATTATCAATCCGCTCAATCTCAGCAATTACTCGCTGCAGATCACTACGAGTAGCCAGGCTCGAGGGTAACACTAAGTCAGATCTGCTCATAGCTTCATATCATCCATCATCTCTTGCTTGTGCTCCTGCATCTTCTCCAATATACCCGGCATGTCTTTGGCCAGGTCAGACCTCTCGCCAAGCGCACCTATCAGATAGTGCTCAATAATTCGCGACATATGCTCATCGATAACGTCAGCAATCATCGATTTTTGCTTTGTGATTGATTCATCGATCATCTCTTTTAGCCTAGCGTGCTGTTGCTCTAGAGACTCAACCGATTGTTGCAGCTGACTAATTGCTTTGCCTTGAGACTGGGACATCTCATCGGCTCCGTCAATTACTTTCTGATACAAATCAGTCAATTTCTTCGACTGCTCATCGCTACTCTGGGTCATCTTGGCAACTGCCGACTCAGATTGCTGATTCATTTTAGCAATATTATCCTTAAGTTGACCAAGAGCCCGGTCTTGCTCCGACTGAATTGTCGATACTTTAGATTGATTATCCTGGAAAACGCCAACCATCATCACCTCTTGATTCGCAATGACCTGTTGTAAATTTGTCGACATTTGCTGATATTTCTCGTGAACCGCCTGGGCGTTGCGGCTAAGTGACTGGATAACTAGCTCTTGGGACTCAC
>DISN01000001.1 GCA_002421965.1 Candidatus Saccharibacteria bacterium UBA6209 | reverse complement strand
CCCCTGATAAAGTTTGCTGTGAGATGGATAGTCCTGACTCACCAAAAATTAAGCCCTCTTCGGCCTGCTGCGGATATCGCTGCAAATTATTAAGCTCAATATGTTCAGAAGGGGCGGCAAGAATCTGGGCTAATCGACGAGCCTCTTCAATTTCAGCATTGGTTGAACTGGGTATATTGGGGTTGTTCACTTTATCTACTCCACTAGATACTAAACAATGATCGAGCACTTGAGGTCGTCACTGCTGCAACATCATCGAACGACAGCCCTCTAGACTGTGCCACCCATTGTCCGACTAGCTCCACGTACCCTACTTCGTTCATTTTACCACGAAATGGCCTTGGGGTCAAGTATGGTGCGTCAGTTTCTAGGATTATTTTGCTAAGTGGCAAATTAGTAAACAGCTCGATTTGCGCCTCATCACGAGTAAACGTACTAATGCCGTTGATACCAATATATAATCCGCGGCTCAAACCAGCCTCGGCATTAATCCTACTATCAGTAAAACTATGTAGTACGCCAGAAATTCCAGTGAAATTATCAAAGATCGGCCAGAAATCATCAAAAGCTTCGCGAACATGGAAGCTAACCGGCAGATTGTTGTCAAGTGCAATCTGCAGTTGCTCCTCCAGACATTGGATTTGCACATCCTTAGGACTGTGATTGTAAAAATAATCCAAGCCGATCTCACCAATAGCCACAACCTTACTGGACTGAGCTAGGCCTGCAACCTTCGACCAGCCATCTTTAGCCTCGTGCGGATGAACTCCAACGGCAGCCCAGGACTGATCGTGGCTACTTACAAAATCTACCGCCTCGAGAGAACTTCGCTCATCAGTCCCGACTGTAATCATGGCGACACCTGCAGCTATCGCCCGATCATAAACTTCCTGACGCTTGTCACCGAAAAACTCAGAGTCGTGAATATGGCAGTGTGTGTCGATTAGCTTCATGGCTGTTTTGGGGCGCGTGGATCACTAGTGTGTAAGTAAATTTTTGGAAATAGTGGCTGAACATCTGCCGGGACAACACCTGAGGCAAATATATTTTTAATCGACCTAGCAGTAGTCGGCAAGAACGGCAGTAGCAAGTCAGCAACCTGCAGCAGTGTGCCAGCAGCATGTGCTAATATTTCAGCAAGGTGTGTCTCTGCTTCAACATCAGACTGACGCTTTTTGGCGACTTCCCACGGCTTAACTCGATCAATATACTGATTTAGTGCACGAACAATAACCCAAACTTCATCGAGCGCCCGGTTGAACTCCAGGGACTCAATTGCTGCACGGTACGGCCCCATGTCATGTCGACTTGGCGGCAAATCGCCCAACACCCCAGCCTGATAACGGTTAGCCATGGCGGCAACTCGCTGCACTAGATTACCAAGGTCGTTGCCAAGCTCGCCGTTGTAGCTAGCCTCAAATCGATCCCATGAAAAATCACCATCATCCTGAGTCGGAATATGTCGCAGGAAGAAATATCGCAGAGCTTCAGGGCCAAAATTATCCAAAATCTCGACTGGATCAACAACATTGCCGATTGACTTACTCATCTTGGCTCCACCAGAAGTAATATGTCCGTGAACCAGTAGTGTTTTCGGTAGGGGCAAACCAAGCGCAAGTAGCATTGCCGGCCAAATACCAGCGTGGAATCTAAGGATGTCCTTGCCAACCACTTGTACGTCAGCTGGCCAGAAATCTTTCCAGAGTGGATCGTTTGGGTAGCCCAAAACTGTAATGTAGCTGCTAAGTGCGTCCAACCAAACATACATAACCTGGCTTGGATCGCTCGGCACAGGCACACCCCAGGACAAGCTTTTGGCGGGTCGCGACACGCTAACATCAGCCAGACCGTCCTTGATCAACTCTAGGAATTCTTTTTTACGAAAATTAGGAACTATTTTCATCTTACCCGATTCGATAGCCTTGGTGATATCGAGCGTGAACGCGCTAGCCTTGAAGTAATAATTCTCTTCGCTAAGTCGCTGATACGGCGTCTGGTGATCAGGGCAAATACCGTTGTTCTCGGCCGCTTCTTTATCGGTAATAAACGCCTCACACCCCTGGCAATACCAGCCCTCATAGCTGCCCTTGTATATCAGACCAGCCCTTTCAAGCTGTTGCCAGATATATTGGACTGCGGCCTTGTGCTTAATGTCAGTCGTACGAATAAAATCAGTGCTATCGACCTCAAGTCGCTGGATGAAGTCCAAAAAACTCCCGTAAACACTGTCGGTGTATTGCTGCGGGGACATGCCTAGCTCTGCAGCCTTAGCGGCAATTTTATTACCGTGCTCGTCTACGCCAGTCTGAAATCTAACAACTTTGCCTAGCTGCCTCTGATACCGCGCCCAAACATCCGCCAACAAATAGTCCATAGCGTGGCCAATGTGTGGTTTTCCATTGACATAGGGAATAGCGGTCGTGATGTAGGCATGTTTTTTAGTCATAGGTATATTATACCACTCGGTGCGATCTTTGTCGTATCTAGGCCAACCTATGCGCTCAGGTCAGATGCTATTCATACTGGCAACGACAGCAAAACGCCCAGTAGTGTCACCCATGCTATGCGAAAAATAGTTGTTGCTTGTCATGGTATTGATTGGAGAATTATGAATATTGCCAGCCAAAACGCCAGCACCTAGTGCCGCCGCTCGATTGTATCCAGACAGGTCTAGATGTATGCCCTGGTCGGTTTTTTGAATAAAATCCTGCCACCCAGGGTCGGCTTCGTGATCGAACCACTGCATAAAATAAGTTTCTTTCTTGGCACTCGGACTCATCCAGATAATTACATCCGCCAGGTTCGACCCTTCGGCGCTAAAAGTCTTTAATGTTTTTCGCATAAGACTAGCCACTGTCGAATCGCGGCCCAGATGAACCATCGCCAGGTATCTATTTACCGGGTCACAGATCACTGTCGCTACACAATCAGCAACTGGCAAGAACAAGCCAACATCAGGATTTTTAGTAAAAAGCGCATCTGCATTAACGTCGGGCAAGTGAACTGTAGTATGCCTGCGATCAACTGTGACTATTTTGTCATAGGTTTGATCGTCACCATAAACTATGTCCTGGTAGACGACATCTCCGTAATTTAACCCTGCCAGTTGGCATAATTTTACTCGGTTATCTACAGCTGAAGTATCATGAGTGGTGAGCGAGCGATCAAGCATAGTGCCATCAGACTTTGACGACAATGCTACGGTGAAACTTTGAGGAAAATGGCCGGGCTGATCTTGTTGGATCATAGCGTAGGCACCCTATCCTTTCATTGTATCATATTTACTAAGCAAAGTCAACCACTGGTCAATCGTTAAGTCCTCTGCTCTCATATCAAGCGATATGCCAGACTGACTAAGTAGCAGTTCGACAGCCGGTTTTTCCAGATGCAAACCACCTGCTAGCGAACTGCGAAGTTTCTTGCGTTTTGCCGAAAACCCAGCTTTAACTAGACGGAAAAATGCCGCCCGATTTACTGAATCAATCAATGGCGTGTCCAGACGATGCATAATTACCACCTGCGAATCCACTTTTGGCGGCGGAGTGAACAGCTCGGCCGGCACAATCGCAGCCAGCTCAACCCTGTAATATACCTGTGCCGCCACTGCCAGCACACTGTAATCACCAGGCCCCGCTGCTAGCCGCTCGGCAACCTCCTTCTGCACCAGCAGAACCATAGTTTTTGGCGGATTTAGAGACTCTGACAGCAACTGAATAATCTTGCTAGTGATGTAGTATGGCACGTTGGCAACCGCCTTGTAATCTTGCGGCAATTTGGTTGTATCGAACTGTAGTATGTCTTGATTTATAACTTCGAGATTTTTACCCGGGAATTGTGCAGGCAACTTCCTGGCGAGATCTTTGTCAAATTCAACAGCGATAACCCTACCAGCTCGTGCTAGCAGGCGAGACGTCAGCGTACCTAGGCCTGGACCAATCTCTAAAACCGTATCATCGGTAGACAGCTCGGCCGCATCAGCAATATCTGCAAGAACATCAGGATCTTTTAGCCAGTGCTGTCCGAGGGATTTTTTGTTTTGGAGTGCCACTGGCTAGTACCAGCCTTTAGCCTGGAATGCGCTCCACCCACCGCATGGCGTACCATACCTACCCTTTATGTAGCTTAGCCCCCACGCAATTTGCGTGCGTGGATTAGTTAAATAGTCATCCCCAAATGTAGCCATCTTGCTAGCAGGCAATGATTGCGGTATACCGTAAGCTCCAGACGATACATTTCCAGCGGTAGTCCTCCATCCAGATTCGCGCATCCATAGATTATACAAACAGCCCCACTGATCCTCGCCAAACCCTGCAGCCAGCATCATCTCTTTACCAATAGCCTGTGCCTCAGTTGGATTAGTTGGTGTGGGCAATTTCGCCCCAATAATCTCAACCTGCTTCTTTGGCTCCTCAATGGTCACACTAGCGATCTCGGTGCGGCTAGCCTCCTGGCCATTCTTCATCTCAATTTCATACGTCGCGTTTCGCTTGCCCTTAACGCCCGGAGTTTTAACCTCTCGGTAGCCAACTTCCCGGTTAGCGTCTTGGACTTTTTCAATCTCGAAATCAACTTCCTCTTCAACAGTTACTGTCTGCTTGCCTTCTCGCCACAACTCAATAGTCATACCAGCAGAAATCGCCTGACCCCTATCGACCGACAGATAGTCATTGGCGCCAATTTTGATAGACTTTTCCTTCAGGAATTCCTCAACCGTGGTTGCCCTAGTGCGAACCTCGGCGTGCTTGCCATATAGCGTAAATTGCACAACCGTAGCACGGTCAATCGACATTACCTGGCTTGAGCCGTTAGACAACATATCTGAAGGCGCAGAGAAATCAGTCTGGTCCTCGCTATATATAGTAATTCCGGCTGCCTTAGCGATACGCTCAGGGGTTTGTTCTGCGGTAGTGACATTCTTCTTAACTACACCATCTACAACAGTTATCGGGCGAGCTCGGTAGATATTGATACTATAGTTTGACGCAACCAGCTCACTATCTAGTGATGGCTCAACTACGTCATGTCCGGCGCTGATCTCTATGCCGGCTAATTTTAGCGCTTCACCTAATGTGCTCGCTTTAGTAATCACCACCTGCTCATCGCCACGATCATGAATCGTCAGCACATGCTGATCAGATGCAACAGCCGGCACTTCATCGGTACTCTGGGCCAATACACGATCGACAAAAGCAGCGCTGCCGCAGACAAATGCCAACACACCACCCAAGAGGGTTAAGCGCTTTAGATAGTGTTTTACAGATAATCCAATCCTCATAAATACAATGCGCTAGTCGCCATGGATAGCGAATTTTCTGCTACTTAGTATAGCATACTATAATCGCTCAAGTCGAGCGTATTCGGCATTGAGCTTCTTTGTTTTGCCGCTGTCGAACTGGATAGTGACCGCCAGTCCGTCAACATCGATAATTTCACCGGATCCAAACATTGGAGAAGACACACGGGTGCCCTCGGTTAGCCCAAAGTCCTCGCTGTATTCTTCCTCAAAGTAAGCGTCACTGCTTGCCGGTCGGTCAACTTCGCCACTATATAGGCCCATTTCACTCAAGAAACGTGACGGCGAGTTGTAGCCTATCTGCCCAAATTGGGTCCGCGAGCTAGCACAGGTAATAAATAGCTCTTCCTTAGCACGAGTAATGCCAACATAGCATAGACGCCGCTCTTCTTCGATATCGTCCGGAGAACTTTGCTCAAATACTCGAGCGTGCGGCAACAGCCCCTCCTCGAGCCCGGCCAGAAATACCACCGGAAACTCTAGGCCCTTTGCAGCATGCAACGTCATGAGAGATACTTCATCGCCTGCATTACTGTCAGCTGACGACATTAACGACATCTCCTCTAGAAAAGTATCGATATCTGTATAGGCACGCGCCTCGGCAAGAAGTACACCCAGGTTCTCGAGCTTTTCATCGGCAGATATGCCAGCAGTGTTTAGGTATGCTTCATAATTAGTTAACCCAATGATTTTTTCAATCAAATTAGCTGGCGGTTCATCGGCGTAGCTCTGTAAGCCGGTCAGTAATTTACCAAAATCCTTAAATAGTGACTTGGCCCTGGTGTTTAGCATGTCAGTCTCGTCAATCTGCTGGATGTCTTCGACGATCGTTCGGTCGGTAGTCTGGTGCCACGACAAGAAATTATTAACGCTAGCAACACCAATGCCGCGTTTTGGCAGATTTACAATTCGCCTAAAACTCACGCTGTCGTTTGGCTGATAAACCAACCTAAGGTAGGCCAAAATATCCTTGACTTCAGCACGATCCAAAAACCTGAGCCCACCAATTATCTTGTAGTGAATATGATACTCGCGAAGTGCTCGCTCCAGCGCATAGCTCTGTGCGTTTGTTCGATACAAAATCGCCATATCTTTGTATGGTCGACCGACCTGAGCCTGCTCGGCGATCTCTCTAGCAATTCGCATGCCCTCTTCGGCCTCACTATAGACCTGCCATAAAATTGGCTCACGCCCGCCATTCTCGGCGGTCCAGAGATTTTTATCCCGACGATTAACGTTATGGGAAATTAGCGTATTCGCCAGGGACAAAATTGACTCTGTTGAGCGGTAGTTTTGCTCAAGCTTTACAATCTCAGCACCCGGATAATCTCGCTCAAAATTGAGTATATTGGTAAAATCGGCACCACGGAAACTATAGATCGACTGAGCATCGTCACCAACGACACAAATATTTCGCTGCTCATTTAGAATTAGCTTTATTAATGCATATTGCACCGAGTTCGTGTCCTGATACTCATCAATCAGGACATATTCAAACTGTTGGCGCAGATTGCGACGTACAGTATCTGAACGCTTGAGCATCTCGACAGTTTTTATCAACAGATCATCAAAATCCAGCGCGTTAGCCTTTGCCGACTCCACTTCATAGGCTCTATAAATCTCCGCAACCTTCTGCTCTAACGGACCACGTGCCGATGCCGCAAAATCATCTGCAGTTTGGAGGTTATTTTTAGCACGAGATATCATGCCGATGACAGCACTAGGCTTGATGTCTTTATCCGTCAGACTAAACTGTTTAAACAGCTGCTTGATAAGACTCTTTTTGTCGTCTTCGTCATAAATAATAAAGTTTGGACTTATACTAATAGCGCGGCCATCTTGGCGTAGTAGGCGCACACAAATACTATGAAAAGTCCCCATCCATGGCATAAAATTACGATTATCTGCTGACTCACCCAGCAAACTAGCGATCCGCTCACGCATCTCACGGGCCGCCTTGTTGGTAAAAGTCACCGCCAAAATTCGAGTCGGCAAAACGTGTCGCTCTTTAATCAAATAAGCGATTCGGTGCGTCAGGGTCTTGGTCTTGCCGCTACCAGCACCAGCTAAAATCAATAGTGGACCAGACTCGTGCGTAACCGCCCGACGCTGCTCGTCGTTTAAGCCGCTCAAAATATCCATTAATCTATTTTACCAAGAAAAACCAAGCTGCGACACCACCACCAACGCCAACAATGATCATTAGTAGGATCCAGAATATAACCGACCAACCTGATTTCTTTTTAACGGGATGATTTAAGGTGGCAGGCATCTCTGACGCAGCATCAAAAACTGCACTTGGTTCTGGAGCCGCTTCTGCCGATGGGCTGTACTGCTGGGCAATATCACCTGAAGCTAGCGGAGCTGCGGTCTCTTTTGCGGCCACCTCGGCTGGATGTGCTGCTGGCTCAGTTTCTTGGACGACAGGCTGAGCTTCATCGCCCGAACTCACCTGAGACTCAATAACCTCATCTGTCTCAAGAGACATCTTCTCTACCGCAAGCATCTCAGGACTAAACTCTGGCTGAACCGGATCCTGAATCACCGCATCTTCCTGTTGCTGCTCTGCACCCCATGGGTCACCACCTAGATCTTGCGCTACTTCGTCTGTATTTTGCTGACTAAAATCTATTGGATCTGGCATAACACCTAGGTCCGCCTCTTGGGCAGGCGAGACTTCAGAATCTACAGCTGGAGATCCGAGTGGACGCTTATCAATCTCGACACCCTCGAGAAACGGCGAAGATAGTGGCGCGGCTTCATCTACAGGAGTGTCATTGGTAAAATTATTATCAAAATTTTGGTCCAAGTCTACGGTATTCTGCGAAAAAGACTCACTAGGAATCGCGGTCTGATCAACAGAGACAGCAGGAGCGTCCGGCGCAATAGGAGCCGCCTCACGCCTAGCTGGCGCCGTTGGCGTTGGCCGGGACGAAGTGTATCGATTATTTGACGGTATAACATCCATAAAGCGACCAGATGAGCGACGAACTGCCGCTGGTGCGGCGACTGGAGTTACGAGCGTGTCTAACGAAGCGGCAGAGCTAGTCGGAGGTTCGACAGCTGGAGTTGGTTCAGGCTGTTGGGCTGGAGCACTGGCTGTGCTAGCATGGCTAGCGCCAGGCTGCTCTACCTTATCTTGTACGGCGTTCTGCCCCATTAAAGAATTTACCGCCTTGTCTAGCTCATCAAAATCAATATCACCCACCTAGGCTGTCCTCCCATCGTCTAGTTTATATGCCTGATCTACAATACCCGCAAACTGATGCGCATCGAGACTTGCGCCGCCAATCAACAGACCATCAACTCCCTGAATTTCTAGGTAGCTTTTTGCATTATCAATATTCACACTACCGCCGTACAGAACCCTGACTTCCTTTGCGAATTTTGCGCCGAATAGCTGCGATATCTGCTTGCGAATAACCGAAACTGCAAACTTAACGTCTTTTGGCATAGCATTTTCACCCGTGCCAATAGCCCAAACCGGCTCGTAGGCAATCGTCAAATCAGCCAACTCATCAGATGTTATATTTGCCAACCCGCCAACTAGCTGATCGTGCAAAACATCGATAGTCTCGTTAGTAGACCTCTCGAGAGCGGTTTCACCAACACAGAGAACTGGAAGCAAATGATTGCGCATTGCGGCCTGAACCTTAGCTCGGATATCTTTGTCGGTTTCGTTAAACTGATAGCGCCGCTCAGAGTGACCAATAAGTACATAGTCAGCAATGCCTTTTAGTTGAGCGGCTGACACCTCACCGGTGTAAGCACCCTGATCGCGCCAGTAACAATTCTGCGCAGCCAGCTTGAACTGCCTACGATTAACCTGCAAACTTAGTGATTGTAAGGTCAAAATAGTAGGTGCCAAAACAACGTCGACTGTCCTCTGAGCGGGGATCATATCTGCCAACTTATGCAAGTAAAGACTAGCGTCGCCAACGCCTAAATTCATTTTCCAGTTGCCAATAATCAACTTCTTCATAATACTACTTATGCTTAGTGTACCACCCTATGGCCATATGCGTCTAGTAAACTCTCGACTCCTGGCAATTTTTTGCCAGACATTAGCTCCATGCTAGCACCACCACCGGTGGAAATATGAGTAAAGCTCGACTCGTCACCGCCAGACCACTTAAGCACAAAATCAGCCGTGTCACCACCACCAACAATCGACACACTCTCGTTGTTTGCCGCAATCGCCAAGGCGATCCTAGCCGAACCAATAGAGAACACTTCCTTTTCCGCTATGCCCATTGGACCATTCCAAACAATAGTCTTGGCCGTAGATATAATATCGCAGAACTGGTCAATTGCCCGAGTGCCGATATCTAAAGCCATCTCATCATTGGCAATCTTGTCAACGGAAACTTCACGTCTAATCTGATTAGGATCGTCAATACTAGTACTAACCGCCAGGTCTTTTGGTAAAACCAAAAAATCGTCAACATTTTCTGGGCCAATCTTAGCGGCCGCCAAATCGTAAATCTCTCGAAGTACCTCGTCTTGGTCTGACTCAACTAGGCTTTTGCCCATGTCGTAGCGCTTAAACTTAAGAAAAGTATTGGCCATCGCACCGCCAATCAAGATTTTGTCAGCCTTGTCGATAAATCGCTTAATTAAGTCAATCTTGTCACTAATTTTTGCGCCGCCAATTATCGCCACAAACGGCCTAGCTGGCAGCTCCATCGATCGATTAATCATCGTGACTTCTTTTTCTAGCAGTAGTCCAGCAAAACTCGGTAGAAATTGCGTAATCGCGTGCGTACTGGCATGCGCTCGGTGAGCAGCGCCAAAGCCATCCTGTACAAACAGGTTAGCACCGGTGCTTTTTGCGATATTTTTAGCAAATTCCATATCGTCAGCTTCCTCTTGAGGATAATAACGCAGGTTCTCGAGCAATATCACGCTACCGCAAGGTGCATGCTTAACCGTCTGATACACTTTATCTCCGATACAATCGTCAATAAACTTAACAGATTGCCCCAAAAGCTCCGACAGCCTAGCTGCGACAGGGGCCAAACTCTGGGACTGATCGCGCCCCTCGGGTCGCCCAAGATGGCTCATTAGTACCAACTTACACTGCCGCTCTATCAGGTACTTAATTGTCGGCAAACTTGCTCTAATTCGTAGATCGTCATCAATTGAACCATCTTTTTTAAGCGGTACATTGTAGTCCACACGCACCAAAACAACCTGCCTGTCGACATCTATATCGCGAACGGTTTGTTTGCTAAAATTCATACCCACCCGAATTTCTACTTAGTTATCTACTTTTATAATACACGAACTTGGATATTATTGGTTGTACCTGGCTCACCTGGAGTGTAGCCACTAACCAAAACAACTCGCGCTGGTCCGTCGCCAAAGTAGCCTTCGGCCTTGAGCTCATCGGCAATCTTGCCTGCGGCATCTGGGTCGCTTGGTCGGACAAAAGAGCGGTTAGCATAACTTAGAGCTAACTTCTGGGCTGTTTCCTGACGATCAGTCACGCTAATAATCGGTAGGTTTGGTCGAAAAGCAGCAATATTCACCGCAGTAGCGCCGCTACTAGTCTCGGCAATAATCGCACTAGCTTTGATGTCCTGAGCCAATCGAACAGCCGAGTAGCTAATTGCAGCATCAGTCTTTTTGCGAGCCTCGTCCTTATCTACAGACATTACGTCGCTGTTTTCTTGAGTGTACATAATTGTCTTTCGCATAGCCATGACTGTCTCTAGCGGGTATTTACCGTTTGCGGTCTCGTCCGAAAGCATCACCACATCAGCACCCTGAATAACGGCGTTTGCCACGTCGCTAACCTCGGCACGAGATGGCTCTGGGTTGTCAACCATGCTACCCATCATCTGAGTAGCTACAATAACCAACTTACCGTGCTTGCGGCAAAGTGCAACTATTCGACGCTGTACGGTTGGCACAATCTCTGCACCAGCCTCAACCGCTAGGTCACCGCGAGCAACCATAATACCGTCACTCACTCGAACGATTTCTTCTAGGTTTTCAGGGCGAATCGCTGATTTCGTCTCGATCTTGGCAATCACATGAGCATTTGAGCCAAGTGCGACCAACCTTGATCGTAGATCTGTAATATCAGCAGCAGTCTGAACAAAGCTCAAAGAGACGTAGTCAAATCCCTTATCGGCGCCCCATTCGATATCTTCGATATCTTTTGGAGTCAATATATCGCCACCAAAATCAGTATCAGGTAGGTTTAGACCCTTGCGGCTCATCAAAAAGCCATTATTTTGAATCTCAACTTTTATAGCAGTTGGGCCAGATATCTCCTTAACGACTGAATGAACCTTGCCGTCAAACATATAAAGTGGCTCGCCGACCTTCATTTTCTCGGCAATATTGTACTGAACAGGCAGAGTAAATCCACCGTCGTGCTCCTCGACCGTCGAGTCAAGCGTTAAAATATCGCCAGGCTTAACAGTCAGCATATTATCCTTTAGGACACCCAGGCGAATCTTTGGACCCTGCAGGTCCTGTAGAATTGCGACTACTTTGCCAGATTTCTGGCTAGCTTCACGGATCCAGCTGATCTGCTCCATGCGATCAGGCGCACCGCCGTGGCTAAAGTTAATTCGAAAGCCGTTTGCGCCAGCATTCATGATGTCGGCAATTTTTTCGGCGCTGTGGGTGGCAGGTCCAACAGTAGCCAATATCTTGGTTCGTTTAAATATTGTACTCATACTTCTTAGTATTGTAGCACCGATCAGTTATATTTTCACATAGATGAGTTTATTTTTTGCAGAAAATACCGCCAGCACATTGCTGTGGGAAGATTGCTTCGCAACTTTCACTTGCTTGATAGAAAAATACCTTCGCTGCTTTTCTATCTACACTGCGTTCAACCGAACCCTCCGGGCTCGTCTCTCAGAGAGAGACACCATAGAAAAAACGCCACCAAGGTGACGTTCTTTCTTTGGTGATCCCACCGGGAATCGAACCCGGATTGCCAGGATGAAAACCTGGTGTCCTAACCGTTAGACGATGGGACCGTAAGTACAGAGGTTATTTTAGCAAAAAAAATAGCTACTGTCTAGATATACATGTAGGTCTCTGGTCCTCCTGCCGAAACGACAGGAGGACCAGATACCCCGAGGAGAGCCTACCTCATCACCGAGACTGGCTCACGTCCGTTTGAAGAGTGAGCCTGAAGAGCGGCCGCCTGACGACGGCAGAGCTGTCGTCCGAACCGAAGGCTGTAGAGCTTCTTGAGCGGCTCTATGATGTTGCGCACAGGAACTCGCCTGCGTAGAGCCAGAAACTCAACAACCTGGTTTGCCAACATCTCCCTGTCCGAGGCGTCACCCATGCCCTTGATGACCTCAGCAACCTCTCGCTGCATGTCATCACTGACCGGTCGATTGCGCGGGAACGCCTCCCAGAGCGCATTCTCGACCTCGGCGGTCAAATAGGTCTCACAGCTATCAGCCATGATTTCCTTTCGGGGTTACCATCATTGTTGATGGTGCGTGACGACTTTCGTCACATGGAAATTAATTCTACTTTAATAGTGCACTTTTGTCAATAGGTAAGCGACACTGTAATCCGCTAGCACCAAAAAGCTTGTGCTTTTGTGCATTATATTGCTTAAACTATTGACTTTTATGCATATCTGTGATACTATTGACGTAGAAATGAGGTAATGTGCCCTGCAGTCGGGAGAATTGCAAGGCAATAAAGGAGTTTTTATGCGAGGAATAGTAAAGTTTAGCATTGCTGCTGCCGTTATCGGTATTGGTTCTCTGCTAATAAGCTACATTGGCGGCCCTTCTCAGGCAGCCGTCGACAACACACCGGACTGTGACACGGTGGCAATAGTATATTGTGGTGCTTTCTCTGAAAGCCAGTTCCACAGTAAATGGAACAATGACAAGAAATACTCAGACCATGCAACTGTATTTAGTGCATTTGGCATCAAGAAAAGTGATGTCACCGGCATGGTTGACGGTATTGTTTGGCGAGATGGCCGAGTTACGCTCGGAAATAGCGCTAGCGGCCAGGTTGTAGCCACCAATGCAATCACCGCAGGACGATGGAACAACCCAAAGAGTGATATGACAAAGATTGCTGGCACTAGCCGTGCATACAAGATGTCTACTCGTCACTTTGTAACCGAAGGTCAAACAGCCATGATCAAGATGGTTGACGGTCAGTTCAAATTTGCAGTTATTAAAAGCTGTGGCAACCCAGTGACCGCTACTCCTAAGGCTAAGCCTGAGGCACTATGTAATGCATTGGCAACCCCAGTGATTACAAATCGTACTCGAGTAGCACTATCCTCGACCGCCACCGTCAAAAACGGCGCAACAATCTCAGAGCACATATTTACAATTCTCGACGCAAGCGGCAAGCAAATCAATCAGCACCGCGTACCAACAACAGCCACAACCTCATCTACTACTTTTGATGTAACTGCTCCCGGCACATACACCGCAAAAGTAGCAATCCGAACCAGCCTAGGTGACATACGGTCCACCAACTGTGAAAAGAAATTCACCATCCAGCCAGAAGCACCAAAGCCTACCGCTAAGTGTGAAGCCCTAGACGCACCAGTCATCACTAATCGCACAAACGTTGCCCTAACCGCAAAGGCTAGCGCAGCAAACGGCGCGACTATCAGTGCCTACGTATTTACTATCGTAGACGCAAGCGGCAAGCAAGTCGCAACCAAGACAGTAAACACTACAGCCAAGACCGCTTCGACAAGTCTAACTGTCGAAAAGGCCGGAACTTACACTGCAAAGGCAGTTGTCAAAACTAGCCTAGGCGACATGAAGGCCACCGCATGTGAGCAGAAGTTCACAATAAAGGAAGCCGACAAGCCTGGTGTCAGCATCGACAAGACCGTTAACGGCGTCGAGGAAGACATCGTAGCAGTTGACCAGCCATTTACCTACGAGCTTGTAGTTAAGAACACCGGCAACGTTGACCTAAAGAACGTTAAGGTAGAAGACAAGGCCCCAGCTGGCGTAACATTCAAATCAGCTAGTACCGGCAAGATCTCAAATAATGTCTGGAGCCACACAATCACTGAGCTAAAGAAGGGCGCTGAAGCTAAATTCACAATCACCGCAGTTGTCACTGAATACTTCAAGGATGGCCGCAAGAACACAGCTTGTGTTGACACCGAGACTATCCCGGGCACCCCAGATGACTGCGACGATGCAAACATCAAGGTCAAGAAGCCAGGCGTTAACATCACCAAGAAGGTTGACGGCGTTGACCACAAGGTAGTAGAAGCGAATGTTGAATTTACCTACCAGATTCGTGTATCTAACAGCGGCGAGACCGACCTAAAGAACGTAGTCGTTACTGACGAAGTAGAGCCAGGCGTAGAGTTTATCAGCGCTAGCCACGGTAGCGTAAACAGCCGAACCTGGACTTACACAATCCCCGAGCTAAAGATCAACGAGCACATGGACTTCACCATCAAGGCAAAGGTACCAGAGTACAAAGCCGGCACTATCAAGAACACCGTCTGTGTCGACGCTCCAAGCGTACCTGGCAACCCAGATGACTGTGATGACGCAACTGTCGAAGTGCCAAAACCAGGTGAAGAAACTGTCTGTCTGCTAGAGG
>DISN01000018.1:42715-58672 GCA_002421965.1 Candidatus Saccharibacteria bacterium UBA6209 | reverse complement strand
TCACGCAGCAGCCACTTGGGTAATCTTCCAAAATACAAAAATTTTGTCCTAACTAGTGTATCATAAAATTAGTGGCGATGGTAGAACTTTACCAGATTGACCACTGATTGACATTGATTTAATAATAAGGTATAATAAAAGTATGGTAAAGAAAACAATTTTTTGGATAGTTACAATAACTTCATTAGTGCTTTTGGGTTCGGCTATTTTTGGTAGCGATGCTATGGCTCAGGTTGGTGCCGGGGGCGCCGTAGGTGGTATAAATTCTGCTCGTGGTGACGGCGTACCTGATAATTTGGCCTTTGGCGATGACTCGATTATCCGTCGTGTGATCAACCTAATGCTCTACGCTGTGGGCGTCATTAGCGTGATTATGCTAATTTATGGTGGCTTTCGCTATGTTATCTCTGGTGGTCAGAAAGAGTCTGTGACCGCTGCCAAAAATACTATTTTGTACGCAATCGTCGGCTTAATCATCTCGATCTTCGCCTATGCGATCGTCAAGTTTGTCATTAGCGCAGTGGTTGGTACAGACAGCGTTACTGACGTTTAGCCTTGTATAACTTGTCATTTTGTGTATAATTACAGAGGTAATTAGGAGAGGTGACCGAGTGGTTTAAGGTAACGGTCTTGGGCGAAGCGTTCGAGACTTGACCGAGAACCAAACCGTCGTGCGGTTTTCGGCTAATCGAATAATTATGTATATTTCACAAAGTACGGAGAGGTGACCGAGTGGTTTAAGGTAACGGTCTTGAAAACCGTCGTGGGGCAACTCACCGCGAGTTCGAATCTCGCCCTCTCCGCCAAGCAATGATGACCCTTATGGGGTCGTTTTTGTTTGCGCTGAAATAGATTTGAACTCGCGGGTTTTGCGTACGCAAAACAACCGCAATGTTCGGCGAAATGAACGAAGTGTAGATGTGCTGGCAAATCAACACAAGTGAATATAGGAACGTAGTGATATCTCGCCCTCTCCGCCAAGCAATGATGACCCTTATGGGGTCGTTTTTGTTTGGATGAATAATAGGTGCGTGCTAAACTATTCTTATGGATGACAATCAGACTGACATTACCAATGAAGAGCAGGCTTTAGAGAGTGCGCCCACTCGATCAGGGTTGGACTTAACTCAGCCGTTTTCATGGCAAGCAACAGAGGGCCGACAGGTTTCTAGGGGTGTTGTCTGGTATGTTATGCTTGGTGTGATTTCTATCGGCTTGATGGCGTTGGCAATCTTTATATTTAAGAGCATTACCTTTGCAGTTTTACTGGTAGTAATAGACATTGCGGTCATCGTTTTGACAGGCAAGCCTCCTCGCAGTATTAATTACGGGATTAGCCCAAAGGGTATCTATGTTGCTGATAAGCTGTATGATTTCAGCGAATTCCGGGCCTTTGGCGTAATTGATGAACCTGGCAGTCCCTCGATTATAGTTTTGCCGGTCAAACGCTTCTCTACTGGTGTTACCCTGTACTTCAATATCGAAGACGGCGAAAGAATTGTTGACATGCTAGGAGCAAGGCTGCCACTACAGGAAGTCAAGCTTGATTTGCTAGAAAAAGTCATTCGACTCATCAAGCTCTAGCTTGCCCAAACCACTACTGATATGATATGATTTTATAGTTCATCGCTACTGGCGGAGAAAGCACCTTATATTTTTTGTACGGCCAATAATACTTTGTATTATGAGGCTGTATGCACCCGTAGCTCAGCTGGATAGAGCGTCGGCTTGCGGAGCCGAAGGCCATAGGTTCGAATCCTGTCGGGTGTACCAAAGAAAAAAGACGATTTTTTACATCGTCTTTTTTCTTTGATTAAGTCGATTAACGTTCAAAGCCGTCTTTTGCTTAGTAAAGGTAAAGGGTTGTCGGATCACTACTCATGGAAAACAAAACAGAGACCATTAGGTCTCTGTTTTGTTTGGCGGACAGAGAGGGATTCGAACCCTCGAAGGCTTACACCTTACCGCTTTTCGAGAGCGGCCAGTTCAACCACTCCTGCACCTGTCCATAATATTTCTATCCTAGCACACTTCGCTTCTCTGTGCACTCGAGAGCGGCCAGTATCGCTTCGTTGCACTTCGCTCCTCCGCCTCCTCATTGTCACGTAAGTAAACTTACTGACAATTTCGTTCGGCTTCGCCAACCACTCCTGCACCTGTCCATAATATTTCTATCCTAGCACACTTCGCTTCTCTGTGCATTCGAGAGCGGCCAGTATCGCTTCGCTCCTCCGCCTCCTCGTCCCTGTATATTGCGCCGCTAATTGCTTCGCAGGACACAAATAAACCGTAACATACTTGACAAAAAACAAAGCTTGTGCTAATATGATTAAGTATCGCAAATAATATTGCATAAAACAAAAACCGCGACACGAAACCAAAATATGAATACACTACAAATTATTATGACTCAGTTAGCGGCAATTATTAGCCTAACGACGGCTTCTGGTATCTTGCTGCATGACTCTCATCTAGACAAGGCCTTTGCTTCGATTATTAATCACGCCAAGACTGACAACGCCACTAATGTGCCACAGGAAACTGCCAAGGTACGAGTTGGATCTAATCCGCATACACATGCCGAGCGCATGAACGTTCGGTCTGATCGTAACGACAATCCGTCGTATATGCCTAAAAGCCGTGATCGTAAGCGTCAGGCTATTAAGCGCCAGGCATTAGGTTTTCACGGGGAAAATGTCTGTCTGCCGCTTGCTGGCGAATGGATTTAGTCTTAGTCTAGCTGAATTACAGATAACTCTTCAGTTAAGCGCTCGATGAGCTTGTGGGTCTCGATTAGCTCATCTTTTGTTTCCTGGACTAGCTTCTCTGGGGCCTTTTCAATGTATGATGGATTGTCTAGGCGCGATTGAAGGCCCTTCTGGCGTGTTCTGGCGGCCGCTAGACGCACTTCAAGGTTTGTTTGGTGTTCGTATAGGGTTTCGCTGTCAATGTCCAGCCAGGCCTCTCTATTTGCGGCAGCAAGACGTAGTCCTCGTGGCTGATCAATCTTAGCGATTTCTTTCAGGCGCATTAGGTGTGAAATTACTTCTTGGTTTTGCTCGATCAGTGAGTCGTTGCCAAATAGCAGTCCATACTTCTCGTTCCCTGGTAGCTCGGCAATTATCCAGCGACCCTCGACGACAAGCTCTTTGATCTTATCGAACTGCCCTGCTGAGATCTCGTCGTACTGCTCAACTACCGGCCATTTGTCAGCCATAAGGATGCCGGTGGTGTAGTTAAGTGTCTGCCAGATAGTTTCGGTAACAAATGGCGCAAATGGATGAGCTAGTTGTAGACAGCTTGCAAGCGACCACGACAGTAGCGGCGGATTGATGGCTGATTTACTGGACTCTAGGTACCAGTCAGCTAAATCGTCCCAGATAATGTGATAGACAGTATCGGCAGCCTCGGCAAATCGGTAGTTTTCTAGATGTTGCTCGATTGCCTTGGCAGCATTGTTAATCTGGCGGATAATCCAGTGGTCAGCTGGAGTTACTGGTTCGAGTGGGACTATGACATGGTTGTCCCCAATCTGTTCTTGAACAAAGCGTGCGATATTCCAGAGCTTATTGGCAAAGTTGCGTCCGGCAACGACCGCACCCCTGTTGAATGCCTGAGCTTGAGCTGCTGAGCGACCAGCTATGATTCCGAGTCGCATGGCGTCAGAACCGTATTCGGAAATGATTTCCATTGGGTTGATGACGTTGCCTTTGGATTTGCTCATCTTTTGGTTCTTTTCGTCGTTGACCATACCGTGTAGGTAGACGTCCTTGAACGGTACTTGACCTGTTCGATAAACACTTAGCATAATCATGCGGCAAATCCATTGTCTAAGTAGGTCTACACCAGTTTCCATTAGAGTTGTTGGGAAGAATCGGCTAAGTTCACCACCATCTAGGTAGTCGGTGACGACATATGGCCACTGGCCACTCGAGAACCAGGTGTCAAAAGTGTCTTCTTCGCGACGATAGGTTTTGCCGTCTCTTAGGATAGTTGGCTCATCGACGCTAGTGTCATAAATCCAGTCGTTTGGATCGTTGATATTTTGAAAAGCTGGAATTGGGATACCCCAAGGTATCTGGCGACTAATATTCCAGTCGCGCACTTGCTCTAAGTAGGCAATGGCCTCGCGGAGTTTGCTTTCGGGATAGAATTTGATCTCCCCTGCCCTGAGTTTTTCTAAGGCTGCATCGGCAAGTGGTCGCATTTTAACAAACCATTGGTCTTTGATTAATGGTTCAATGACGGTGTTACACTTGTAGCAGTGACCAACGGCATGTTCAATATCCGACTCGCCACGGAGTAGCTCGGCTGCTTGCAGGGCTGCAAGAATGCGTGGCCTGGCTTGTTCGATAGTTAGCCCCATGAACTGAGGTGGAACATTGATCATTTTGCCCTCGTTGTCGATCACTTGAGTTCGCTCGAGGTTATGGCGCTCACCTACTTCAAAGTCGTTGGCATCGTGGGCCGGCGTAATTTTTACGGCTCCGGTGCCAAAGGTAGGGTCGACATATTCATCAGCGATAATTGGAATTTCTTTTTCGAGGATCGGTAGTAGAACGCGGGTGCCGATTAGGCTTTTGTAACGTTCGTCATCTGGATGAACGGCAATCGCTACATCGCCAAGCATGGTCTCGGGTCGAGTCGTGGCGACAATAATTTCACCAATCTGGTCAAGGGTTGGGTAGGCAATATTCCAGAGCTTCCCTTTCTCGTTTTTGTATGAAACTTCGATGTCCGAGAAGCTAGTTTGGTGCTGAGTACAGTAGTTGACTATTCGCTCGCCCCTGTAGATAAGTCCATCTTGCCAGAGGTTTTGAAATGTCCCGTAGACTGTTTTGATGACTTTTTCGTCTAGTGTAAATACTAGGTCTTTCCATGAGGCGCTTGTGCCAAGGGCTCTGAGTTGGAGCTCCATATTGCCGCGCTTTTGATCGACGAAGTTCCAGACCTGTCCGTAGAGCTGTTCACGTGAAAAATCAAAGCGACTCTTGCCGGTTTTGGCTAGTTCCCTCTCGTAGACAACCCAAGTTTCAAATCCAGCATGGTCAGCACCTGGAATGTAGGCCACATCCCTGCCCTTTAACCGGTAGTATCGGGCTAAGATGTCCTTTAGGTTCATGTCTAGTGCATGACCAATGTGTAGGTTACCGTTGGCGTTTGGGGGTGGCATGATAACCGAGAACGGCTCGCCCTTCCCGCTTGGCGCAAAGCTGCCACTGGTTTCCCAGAGGGCGTATACTTCTGGTTCATAATCGTTGGGTGTGTATTGCTTGGATAGTTTCATTAATAGGCCTTATTTTTCACATGAAAACCTGTAAAACCTTAACTTTTCACATGAAAAGGTCGGTGTTTTATCAGTAATCCACGTGTTTATATTCTAGTTTATTATAGCACATTAACGATGTAGCTTTTGATACCAGCGATAGAGGTGGTAGGCTAGTGGGTTGATCGGTAGATCCCAGCTGCCGCAGTGCGTTACATCTTGACCGCCAAAAGACTTCTTAAATTTAGTAAAGCCTTTCCACGGGTGATTGTCTGGAGCGTCGTCTGGAGCTATGCCATATAGGTCATAATTCGATAATCCTTTACATTTAGCGTCGACGATTGATTCGGCAACAATTGCTGTCGCAGCATTAAGTTTTCGGATATCGGGGGATAGGTCGGCTGCAGCGTGAGCATAGTAACGGGTGTCGTCGCTGTCGTAGGTCAAAGCGGCAGCAATGGTTTTATCGCCTAGGTTAGCTAGCCATAGTGTAGCGCTGTCGTCGGGGAGCAGGGACGTGGCCTGTGATCTGAAGTATTTATCGCTGTGTGGCTGCATACCGGTGCGATCCGATACCTGGTGAATTAGTGTTAGAAACTTATCAATATCATCGGGATTGGTCGACTTATTCACGTGAAAACCCTTCTTTTGATAGTTCCTGTAAATATTTCGAACCGGCTGAGACATGGCGGCAATTAGATCATCTTTATCTTTAGCTAGATCAATGATGCTAGTGTGCTCGGGGTTTAGGCTCTGGTAATTGACTTTCTTGAAGCCAGACTGCTTTAGATAGGGCAGCAGGAGCGAGTTGGTTGGTTCTACACGAATAAAGGTAGCTTTATGTCGACGGGCTAGTCTAGTTAACGAGTCGATAGCCTGGGTCATTGCTTTTTCGGAGATAGCCTCTGGCCCATAGGGGCAGTATAGACGAGTGTTACCGCGACCTTTTTCGAGGATAGCCAGGTAGCTCCAGTCGTCTCCTTGGTCACGAAAAGTTTGTCGACCTAGTGACTGTTGGAATTTTTCCCATGAAATAGATTGCAGAAAATTCATTTACGGCACCTGCGGCTGATGGTTAGTCATCATTGATAGGCTCGGTTGAACTTCGAAATCCAGAGCGTTGGCAGGTGAGTCAATCTTTGAGCGGTAGTAGGCAAGTGTAGCGATCATCGCTGCGTTGTCGGTGCAGAGTTGAATTGGGGCGTATTCGATATTTATCGGCAGTTTGTCAGATAGTTGACGGCGAAGTTCTAGGTTGGCAGCTACGCCTCCGGCAATTACAACCGAGGTAGGGGATAGGTCATTGTAAGCCTGGAGAGTCTTGTTGACTAGGGTTTTAATGGCGGTGTACTGGAAGCTAGCTGCCATATTGTGCCGTAGTTCATCGTTTACGAGCGCTGGGAGCTCGTGAGACGGGAAAGTAAAGTCTTTGCCCACTTCGCGCTGAACGGCCCTCAGAACGGCTGTCTTGAGGCCGGAGAAGCTAAAATCGTAAGCACCTTGCATTTTTGCGATCGGTAGCTTGTAGGCCATCGGGTCGCCGAGCTCGGCGGCTTTGGAGATTGACGGTCCACCAGGGTAGGGAAGTCCGAGAATTTTGGCGACTTTATCGAATGCTTCACCAACGGCGTCGTCCTGGGTTTGGCCGATTAGACTGTAGTCACCGTGATTACGGAAAAATACAAGCTGTGAGTGCCCACCAGAGACAATAAGTGCCAACATAGGAAACTTGGGCTGAGAAGACGGCAGGACTAATTCTCTATATCTCGTATTCTCGCCACCAAAATCATCAGAAACGAATTCATGCTGCTTTTCTATTGAGTACGCATCAGTAGAGACTCGGGTTGCAGATGTTTCTGCTGATGTGGTAGTTCGACTGCTCTCATCTGGTGTTTTGGGACCTTGTTCGGTCAAGAAGTTAGCGTAGACGTGCGCCTCGACATGATGGATGGCATAAATCGGTTTATTGTGAATTACTGCCAGAGTGCGTGCCGCCAGTGTGCCAATAAGCAGTGAGCCAATTAGCCCAGGAGCATAGGTGACAGCGATGGCATCGATGTCATCCCAGGTGCAATTGGCGTCAGTCAGGGCTTTATTGATGACTGGATTGACGACCTCAAGGTGGCTGCGGGCAGCTACCTCTGGTACAACACCTCCGTATTCGGCATGGATATCAATCTGGGTATTTACCACATTAGAAAGTAGTCGTCGGCCGTCTTCAACAACTGCTGCCGCCGTTTCGTCACAACTAGACTCAATTCCCAAAATTCTCATCTAATACCATTATATCAAAGTGGTACAATAGATATATGAAAGATAGACTTGTTAAAGTAGCAAGGCAGATATTGCCAACAAAGATTTTGAGGCGGGTAGAGATATCGTATCGTCGAAGTCGAGCAAAGGTTGTCAGTGCTCGTTATGGCAATCCGGCGAGTCAACTAAGGGTGATTGCTGTAACTGGTACCAACGGCAAGACGACTACAGCCTGTTATATTAATGAGATTCTCAAAGAGGCCAGGTTTAAGACAGCGATGTTTACTACTGCGGTAATTGAGGTAGCTGGCGAGTCGCAGATTAATGATCTGAACGCGACCGTAGCGACAACGGCTAGGATGCAGCGTTTTTTTAAGGATGCTAAGAAGGCTGCCGTTGACTATGTAGTGCTTGAGGTGACGAGTCATTCGCTTGATCAGTTCAAGTTAGAGGGGGTGCCGATTGAGGTGGCGGTAATGACTAATTTGACGCAGGACCATTTGGATTATCACAAGACCATGGATAATTATGCGGCGGCTAAAGCAAAACTATTTAAGCTAAAGCCAAGATTTATGGTACTAAATCGTGACGATGAGTGGTTTGACTACTTTGATAAATATGATGCAACTAGCCAGAAGATTAATTATGGCAAGCACGAGGAGGCCGAGGCTCGAATCGATCATGTCAAGTTGTATCGCAAAGGCACAGAGGCCGACTTGGTAATTGACCACCAAACGCACCTAGAGCTAGCAACGGCGTTGCCGGGTGAGTTTAATGTTTACAATATGACAGCAGCAACATCAGTAGCGTACTTGCTGGGCATCAAACTAGATGACATCCAGGAGGGAATTGCAAATCTCGAAGCGGTGCCAGGTAGGTTTGAGCGAGCAGTTGACGGGTTGGACTATGATGTAATTGTCGACTATGCTCATACGCCAGACGCACTTGAGAAGCTGCTAAATGCGGCAAAAAATATTGCCAAGGGGAGGGTCATCCTAGTATTTGGTGCTTGTGGTGACCGAGACAAAACAAAGCGGCCGATTATGGGCGAAATTGCCGCAAAGAACGCTGACAGAATTTTTTTGACCGATGAGGAAAGTTACAACGAGGACCCAACTGCGATTCGAGATATGATTCGTGAGGGGATCGAGCGAGTTGGTGGTGCCAATATGACCGAGCTACCAGATCGACGAGAGGCAATTGAGCGAGCTCTTGGTTCTGCCAAGAAGGGTGATATGGTGCTGATTACCGGTATGGGCCATGAGCAGTATAGGATTGTTAATGGCGAACGACTACCGTGGAACGATACGGTGGTGGTGCGTGAGATTATCGACGCTAAATAGATCCACCTTCTTTGGTATAGCACGAGCCGCATAAAGAGTCGTATTCGACTTCGTCCTCGCCGTCAATCGCCACCTGATCGCCGGTAAAAATATAATTTCCATTAACTTTTCGAGTGTTAAATTCAGCCTGTGAGCCACAAAAGCACATGGTTGGAAGCTTTTCGATATTATCGGCAACTTCAAATAGACGCTGGCTGCCAGGGAATAGTTGGGTGCGAAAATCAGTCCGTAGACCGTAGCAGATGACCGATATGTCGTCCTCTTTGGCGACGGAGTAGAGCTGAGATATTTGATCAGGTGTTAGGAATTGAGCCTCGTCCACCAAGATGCAGGATATAAGTTTGCGCTTACCAATCTCATGCCTAAGGTCGAGCTCTCTGTCAGCTAAAATATCAACCTCTCGACTATGGCCGCCGCGTGCGGTGATGGTCGTGCCGCCTTTAGTATCGATTTCGGGCTTTATAACAACGACATTAAGTCCGCGCTCTTCGTAGTTGTAAGCTGTTTTTATCAGCGTGTCGGTTTTGCCGCTGTTCATCGCGCCGTACTTAAAGTGAATCTTTGCCATGGCTTCTAGTATACTAGATATATGAAACAATTTCTGAGAAATATGCTGTGTTTACAGCTTGAACGAAAAGTAGAGCAGCTAAGGGCAAAGCATAAATTTACAGTGGTTGCGGTGGCCGGTAGTGTTGGCAAAACAAGCACCAAGTTAGCGGTAGCACGTCTGCTCGAGGCGTCTGGTAAATCTGTCCGGTATCAAGAGGGAAACTATAATGATCGAGTTAGTGTGCCTCTGGTATTTTTTGGTGAAGCAATGCCTTCGCTATTTAATATTTTTGCGTGGCTAGGGGTGCTCGGTCGGATGAGAAGACAGGTTAAGCACGGCTATGACTACGATGTGGTGGTCGTAGAGCTCGGTACGGACGGGCCGGGGCAGATGGCGGATTTTGCTTATATTCACCCAGATATTACCGTTCTTAGTGCAGTATCGCCAGAGCATATGTTGCAGTTTGGTACAATTGACGCCGTTGCTAGAGAGGAGCTAGAGGTGTCTAGCTACTCATGGCAGCTACTGGTGAATGTTGCTGACGTCGATGCTAAGTATCTAGACGGGATTAGTTATAAGAGTTATGGAGTGGGCCAGCCAGCGGATTATCAGGCGGAAGTTATCGGGTCGCATGGAGTCGTTGGTCAGCAGTTGTTAATTAAGTCGGCTGATAGTGAAGATTTTAAGGTTTCAACCGACTACGGCGGTCGCCAGGGTGCAACCATAGTCCTAGCTGCGGTTGCTGTAGCTAAAATGCTGTCTATCGACAACGACACAATTGTTAGTGCAGTGGCGGATCTTAAGCCATTCGCAGGGCGCCTACAAATACTTGAGGGTATTAATGATTCAACTATTATTGACGATACTTACAACAGTAGTCCGTTAGCAACAAAGGCGGCGCTTGATCTGATATATGCTACTGATGCTAAGCAAAAAATCGCCATTTTAGGAGATATGAACGAACTTGGCGATTCATCGGTTCAGGAACACCGTGACCTGGGCACGTATTGCCGTGCCGACCAGCTGGATTATGTAGTGACAATCGGCACCAAAAGTCGTGATGACCTAGCGCCAGCGGCCGAGGCGGCAGGCTGCCAGGTTAAATCGTTCACCAGCCCTGTAGATGCCGGTAATTTTATTAAAGATATTGTAGCCCCGGGAGCGGTTATTCTAGTTAAAGGCTCACAGAATGGGGTATTTTCAGAGGAGGCGGTTAAGCAGCTCCTGAGAAACTCGGGCGACGCCAGTAAGTTGGTGCGACAATCGGGGGATTGGTTGAGTAAGAAGAAATTCGACTAGCTTCTGGTTAATTCATCCTTCTTAACAACAAGTCCATTTGAGAGTATTAATAGGGCTGTCTCACCAAGCTTCCTATTTTCGCCAATTAGATCATCGAGTTCATTTATACGGATCTCACGTTGAGCGCTAAGTATTTGATTTGCTACGCTCTCTGGATTAGCGTATCCTTGCTCCTCGGCAGCTTTTACGATACCATCCAAGCCTAGATTGACGATATGTTGAGCGGGCGTTTGACCTTCTGGAATTTTAAATCGCATAATTAGATAATAACACAAGTATTATAAAAAGTCAATATCTTCAATCTGTATTGTTGATTTCTAGAATCGATTTAGCTAAGCTGATAGCCCTGCAGTCATCTTTAAGTGGCACTGTTGCAGAGACCAGCGCATCTTCTTTGTCTTTTATGGACGGGTATTGCTGAGAGTCATTGAGAATACCAACTATGCGCTCGATATCCGCCTTACGAAAACAAACTCCTATAGATGGATCACAAATTTCCTGGCAACTTAGAAATTCGTTGTACATAATTATCATTGTACTCTGTGCCGCTTAATGTTCAAGCACAGGCAATTTTAGCACTCATCCTTGACGAGTGCTAATTTGTTTGTATATACTAGATATAGATAACTAATAAACATGGAGGATATGTTGGTATGAGTACACCTATTACCCCTCTGGCGGACCGAATTGTTGCGGTGCGCGAAGAGGCCAAGACGCAGACAGCAAGTGGCATTTATCTGCCAGACAGCTCTAAGGAAAAGCCGGTGATTGCCGAAGTAAAGGCAGTTGGCAGTGATGTTAAGAATGTTAAAGTTAGCGATAAAATTATTTACAAAGAGTATTCGACAACCGAGCTTAAAATTGATGGCGTCGAGTATTTAATTGTTAAAGAAGAAGACGTGCTAGCGACCGTCAAGTAGTCGCCTAGAATATAGAATTTTTAATAAGAATATAGAGAGGAGAGGCAGAAAACGGAACGGATTCTAGATTCTGAATTCCAGTTTCTAAATTCTGCTAAAAATATTATGGCTAAGCAAGTATTTTATGATGATGATGCAAGAGCGAGGGTTCTTGGTGGTGCCAAGGCGCTTTACGATGCAGTAAAAGTGACTTATGGTCCAAAGGGTCGCAACGTGGTGATTGCCAAGAGTTTTGGCGGTCCAACAGTGACGCATGACGGCGTGACAGTGGCTGAAGGTATTGAATTGCCAGAGGAAGAGGGCGAGACCCTTGGCTATAAGGTTGGTGCTGATTTGATTAAGCAGGCAGCTAAAAACCTTAACAAGCAGGCTGGCGATGGTACGACCACAGTGACTGTGTTGACCTATTCAATTCTAAAAGAGGCAAATCGCCTGATTGCTGCTGGACACAACCCGATGGAGCTGCGAAAGGGAATTGAGCAGGCTGGCGCCGAAATTGTTAAGAAATTGGATAAGTTGGCAGAGAGTATTGAGGGTAAGAGTGATAGTGTGGCCGAGGTTGCGACTATTTCAGCTGGCGATGCCGAGATCGGTAAGCTAATTGCTAGTGTGATTGAGAAAGTTGGCAAAGACGGCGTTGTGACCGTCGAAGCTGGCCAGGGTCTGGACCTTGAAGCTGAAGTCGTTGAGGGCTTTAGTTTTGATAAAGGCTGGGCTAGTCCGTTCTTTGTGACTGACAGCGGTCGACAAGAGGCAGTTTACGAGAAGCCAGCGATTTTGATTACCGACAAAAAGATTTCGAGCGTTCAGGAATTCTTGCCAATGCTTGAGAAGTTGGCTCAGAGCGGCAAGAAAGATGTTGTGCTGATTGCCGATGAGGTCGATGGTGAGGCGCTGAGTATCTTGATCCTTAATAAGCTAAAGGGTGTATTTAACACCGTGGCAGTTAAAGCACCAAGCTTTGGTGATCGACGCAAAGAAATTTTGCGAGATATCGCGGTGCTGACTGGCGGCGAAGTGATCTCTGAGGAGCAGGGTCTTAACTTCGAAAATGCTGGCCTAGAGGTGCTTGGCACAGCTCGCAAGGTGATTGTTGGCAAGGACGAGACGACTATTATCGAGGGTGCCGGTAAGCCTAGTGCGGTTAAGGCGCGAATTGCTCAGATTCAGGCGCAGTCAGACAATGCATCGAGTGATTATGACAAAGAACAGTTCTCTAAGCGATCAGCTGCGCTGAGCGGCAAAGTTGCTGTGATTAAAGTTGGTGGTGCAACGGAGACCGAGATTGATGAGAAGAAATTCCGTGTCGATGACGCTGTGGCGGCTACTAAGGCAGCGCTTAGTGAGGGAATTGTCGCTGGCGGTGGCGTGACTTTGGTTAATCTATCATCTGATATCAAGGCTGACGGCTCCGATAGCGTGTCGGCTGGTCGTCAGATCTTGAAAAATGCCCTAAAGCAGCCATTCCTACAGATCACTAAAAATGCTGGCCTAAATTCAGAAGCACTTTTGGCTCAGGTTGAAGCTAGCAAGCCTGGTTTTGGCGTCAATGTTATGAAGCCAGAGCAGGGCGTGGTTGATGTACGCAAGGACGGCGTAATCGACCCAGTCAAGGTGACTAAAGAGGCTGTCCAGAACGCCGTGTCGATTGCCTCGACGGCTGCTACTATGGGTGCGCTAGTGGTTGATATTCCAGAAGCCAATGCCCCAATGGGTGGCGGCATGCCTGGTGGCATGGGGATGATGTAGGTTAATTTAGGACTAGCATAAAGAAAAAGAGGCTTCTCATAGGTAAGGGAGGCCTCTTTTATGATTTTGTAGATTATGCGACGGTTTGTTGTTCTCTCCGACTACTTGCACCATCTTTGATAGGTCGTACGTTTTAATCTCTTGTTAATTAGTTATAGTCGATATCATAAGGAGGTTTTCCATAGTAGGCTTTGCCACTACCGCACAGGGAGCTGAGTTGGTTACCAATGTCGTAGTGCCACCATTCGTTGGGGTTAACGGTAAAGCCAAATTGCTCCATTAGATTGTGCAGAAGCCGACGAGCTTGTCTGGCATTCAGGGTTACTTCGGTCGGATGAACGTCATGTTCAAAATATTCAGGATTAGCGCGCTGGCTTACTTCGCCGTCGTAGAATCCCATGTCAACAAGACTGTCTGGTATAAAATCTGGTGTCCAATCACCAGAGGGAATGTAGCGCAACCGTATGTCAACGGCCCCACCGGTGGCGTGCGGCGATGGGCTATCGTCGTTTGAGGGCTGGGCGACTAGTTGGTCTCGCCTCTTTAGCGCGTCATTCTCTGGCATTTCGGGGAATTGTTGCTGTATAGCATGTGGCATATATTGGTCGTATAAAAGTTGTTGAATATTTCGAGAGCGCATACCTTCTTCGACGTATAGTTCAACTGGCCAACCGAATAATTTTGTCACTTCAGGGTGAGCTAATAATTGATTGATGAGTACAAGCTTTTCAGCTACAGATTGTCTGATGTAAATATCCTTATCTATTCCTGGTATTGCGTCAGGGTTTGCAGCATTGGGGCGGGAATAATAGCTTTGCCCGGCCACACCCAAATCACCTAGCTTAACGAGTGGTTCGTTGAACTTTTCATGATTTTTATCTATTGGTAGGTGGCGATAGCCGATTTCTGCCTTAAGCTCTCTAAGGCAGGAGTAATCGGGTAGTGGTTTATCTATGGCTTTTTGTATTTCTGTAGTTATAAAATTTTCCGATAAGATAACAGTACGAGCCAGTATTTCGTAAGTTTTGGCTATTTCATCAACCACTGCCTCGGCCTGAATTAGATCATCACTGGCTATGCGGTCTGATTTGTAAGGACCGACACCTCTGGCAGGATTGCCATTTTCTAAATGGAAAGTTTGCTCAGCAACAGCCTCTTGGCCATTAATCCAGGTATCGTGTGACATTATGAGTATTTCGCCTCGGCCAATAAATTCGTAAGCCGCTCTGAAAGTATCGGCAGTATTGGCGCGAGTGGCGGCTCGGCCATTAACTATTCGACCACTTTCTGGCGGGGCAGAAATAATAATTACATCGATGGACTTATTGGCATCGATCATGACATTCTGCGCTGTGGCAACTTGTGTCGATTGCGTACTGGGGTAGGGTGGAATACTTTTGTTTATTTGCCACTGACTGCTGTCTATTCCGAAAATACCTTCGGCTGCAAGTATTGATGAGGTGAACTCTGTATCGCCAGCTTGAAAGCCTGCGTCCCTGACTTTTTGTGCCTCTGCGTCACTAACTTTACGCTCACAAGCGGTGATAAGGACTTGTCGAGCTGTGAGTTTAGGCTCCTGGAGAGCTCTTAGTGTGGCGATTAGTCGTGCTGGATTGGAAATACCTGCGGCACCTGGGACGATTATAGTGTCGTAGTGGCCCCTAAGTTCGATTAGGTGATCAGTGGATATATTGAGCGCTCGCTCTGGTGCATGGTTTGATGGGTTGACGTCTTTTATAAAGCCTAATTCGACACCCGTTTGCATGATGGCCTGCCGATAGCGATGATTTCGATCTTCAATCGTATCGGTATTTGCGTCGCTTGGGCCGTATTTTTCTGATTCATTATGAAATTCACGAACACCCATACCTCTTAGGTCGAGCAGATTGCGAACGAAATAGGCGTCGTATGTTGGTTC
The DNA here is from genome assembly GCA_002421965.1 of Candidatus Saccharibacteria bacterium UBA6209. Lineage (GTDB taxonomy): Bacteria > Patescibacteriota > Saccharimonadia > Saccharimonadales > Saccharimonadaceae > Nanosynbacter. The sequence goes on along the minus strand of DISN01000018.1, from coordinate 43,374 downwards.
ATCGTACAGCCTCTTAAATATTGGCATGTCACGCTCGGTATCATTGGGTGTTAGTGATGATTCAGGGAAAAGTTCGTATCTTAGGGCTGTAAGTTTCGAAATCGCGTTTTTGAAGCGAGCTAGTTTGACTAAGGCTGCCTGTTTGACCTCGAGGGCACGACTAAGAGCTGTAGTCTGTTCGCCGCTTAATTTACTCTCGTATGCATGAGAATCGATGTCGAGCTTGTCGCTAGTAAGTGCGGGGTAGCGTTCCATTCTACTATTATATCACAAAACACTCTTTAGTGCAATATTTATATGCATGAGTTTAAAGCCGCTCGGTGAGAATATCCTCATCGGTTAAATAGTTAAGACGATAATCTTTCTACCTTAGAGATAACTACTGCTGGGTCGAATTTGAGAGAAAATCGATCTCTTTGATGATGTCGAGTAGTGCCTGAGCTTTTTTAGCCTCGTCGGTAATTGCCTTGGCGGCTTCGTGCGCTGGGGCAATTAGGTCTTTGTCATCAGTTGAGCGAACAAGAAGTAGGTAGGTGTTGAACTTTTCCTCTGGGTCGACATCAAGTTTGTCGACAAGTGGGCGTAGTTCGGTTAGGGCGGCTTGTTTGACGTCGGCTAGGTCCTGATCTGCTGAGTTATTTGTAGGCGGAGTCATCGGT
>DISN01000018.1:39340-42688 GCA_002421965.1 Candidatus Saccharibacteria bacterium UBA6209 | reverse complement strand
TTCCATCGATGCCACATCATCGTTAACACCAGCTAGTGCCTTTGCTAGCTCTTGATCATCGCTGATTGCCCTACCCTGTTCGTCTACTTGAATATTCATTCCCACCTCTTTATGAATTAATTCTACTTATGGTATACTTTATCACATATGGACAGGGGGACGCAAGTAAAATGCTAGATGACATCAATGTAATTAAGCAGCGCGACCCATCGGATGCGTTGGGGGCGGTGGGTACGATGCCGCAACAGGCGAGGTTTGAGCCTGAAATCGAGGGTGCGGCTGGCAACTCGCAGATAAGCAGCGTTGTGTTAGTAGGCATGGGCGGATCAGCTTTGGCGGCCGACATGGTAAAGGTTTTGATCAAAGATCAGCTGACATTGCCGGTCGAAGTGGTTAAGGGTTACGACTTGCCGAGCTATGTCGACCCCTCGACGCTGGTTGTGGCAATAAGCCACTCGGGAAACACCGAAGAGACACTTGAGTGTTATCGTCAGGCTAGGGAGCGCGGCGCTAATGTTAGCGTCATGAGCACTGGTGGTGAATTGATTAGGCTGGCAGAGATAGATGGTGTTTTGCGGGTGCGGATTCCTTCTGGCGCGCAGCCGAGGATGTCGACAGTCTATCATTTGCGGGCGTTGTTAAAAATACTACATCAGTATAATCTAATTGGCTCTAGGGTTTATGACGAGATTGCTGATGCGGCAAGTTGGCTCGGTGACTGGTTAAATGAGTGGGCGGCAGAACGACCAGAAGAGCATAATTATGCCAAGCAGTTGGCTCAAAAGACAGTTGGTAAAACTGCGGTATTTTATAGTGGCGAATTGACAGCGCCAATAGCTTACAAGTGGAAGATTAGCTGGAACGAGACGGCCAAAAATGTTGCGTTTTGCTCTAGATATCCGGAGTTCAATCATAACGAATTCATCGGCTGGTCTTCGCACCCGGTCGACAAGCCGTTTGCTGTGTTTGATTTAACTAGTTCGTTTGAACGGTCAAGAATAGCCGAGAGGATGGACCTGAGCGATAGGATGCTTAGTGGTATGCGGCCAAAAGCCACCCAGGTATCGCTAGTTGGTGATAATTTGGTGCAGCAGTTTTTGTGGGGGATTGCGCTTGCTGACATGACGAGTATTTATGGGGCAATTTTAAACGGTGTCGACCCAACGGCTGTTGATTTGATAGAAAAATTTAAGCGATCGCTTAAATAGTTAGTATCTTAGCGATTCAACAGGGTTTTTCTTGGTGGCCATAACTGCCGGGTAGATACCAAACAGGACTCCGGTAGTTGTGGCGATACCAATACCAATGGCCGCAACCTGCCACTGCAGCACAGGGGAAAATGGTAGGTAGAGACTAGCTGCGTAGGCGCCACCGATACCAATAGCGTAGCCCAGAATTCCACCAAGTAGTCCAATAACGCATGACTCGATGAGTAATTGGTTGATTACGTGCGCGTCGGTAGCGCCAATCGCTTTGCGGATGCCAATTTCTCGTTGACGCTCTGCGACATTTACGAGCATTATGTTCATAATACCTATGCCGCCAACTAGCAGCGAGATACCAGCCACTGACGCCATTAGGACCAGGATAGCCGAGATAAGTTGGCCGCTTGGTCTGGTAATTGATGAGCCGGCCAGTACCGTAAAGTCACTATCTTGGTTGTGATTGGCGGACAATATCTCAGTGGCCTGTGCCACGGTTTCTTTTAGTGAAACGTCTTGGTCTACTTTTATGCCAATTTGTTGGATTTGGGCAATGTTTTGGGTAAATTGCTTAACTGATGACAGGCTAATTATTGCCGAGCTATCAAAGTTGACGCCCAAAAAATGGACTGGCTGATCCATTGGCTTCAGCACACCACAAACTGTGAAGTTTTGGCCGCGAATATTGATGACGTTGCCAATTGCTTGCTCGGTGCCAAATAAATCGATGGCCAACTGCTTGCCGATAATTATGCTCTGAGTTGACTCACTGGTAATGAAGTCACCGTCCATTAGGTCTAGGCTGGCGATGGTTGCAAGATTTTCATTACTACCTATTAGTGTGGCTTTGTCGCTTGTTATAACGGAGTCTTTTGAAGATAGTTTTGTGTGAACAATGGCCAGGGGTGCAACTTTCGCCTGAAGTTTGGCGGATAGCTTGCTGACATCTTGCTCGGTTAAGTTATTGGCTAAGTTAACCGAAGAACTGTCAAAGAGTAAGCTGCTTGAGCTAGCCGGAACGTGATTGCGCACGACTGCAACTGACTGATCGACTTTCGATGCGTGCTGGCCAAGATATGTGCTGGCGCCGCCGGCTAGCGATAGTACACTAACGATGCTAGCAACGCCGATCGTGACTCCTGTAATGGTCAGCAGAGTTCTCATACGATTTGACTTTAGCGAGTCAACGGCATTTTCGATGTGACTTAATAGCGGAATTTTCATTTCTTTGATCTCCCAGATGGCTTCTTGGTCGATTTTTTAGTAGTTTGGCGGGGAGCTGGCTTTTTGTTGGACTTGGCAATATTTAACTGCTTTTTAAATGGAGCTGCTTTGTTCTTCGTGGAGTCGGTGTCGATCTTGCCGTCAAGCATAGTGATGATACGGCTGGCGTATGAGGTTAGGTCGGGATTGTGGGTAACCATGATTATGGTGTTGCCTCGGCGGTGGATATCGGCGAGCTCCTCCATAATAATGTGACTAGTTTTGGAGTCTAGGTTGCCAGTAGGCTCGTCTGCCAGGATGATAGATGGGTTGTTCACTAGGGCTCTGGCAATAGCTACCCGCTGAGTCTGTCCACCGGACAGTTGGTGGGGTAGGTAATACTCACGCTCGCCGAGGTGAAATGTTTTGAGTATTCGGCTAGCCTCCTGTAAGCGCTTAGTTTTGCTCATTCCGGTGTAGGTAAGCGGCAGTGCTACGTTGTCGATGACATTTAGGCGAGGGATGAGATTAAAATTCTGAAAAACAAAGCCAATCTGCCTGGATCTAATTTTGGCATGGCGACGAGGGTTTAGGTTGTCGACTGCTGTGTCGTCAAGGTAGTATTCACCCTCGGTTGGCTGATCTAGCAGCCCTATCAGGTTAAGTAGTGTGGTCTTGCCGCAGCCACTTGGGCCCATAATTGCTATAAACTCACCCTTGTTAATGGTCAAAGAGACGTTATCGAGCGCAACATGCTCAGTATCACCAAAGCCAAATCGTTTGGTGACGTTGTGAAGCTGGATACGATTAATAACATCGGGCATATGTCTATTATAGGTCGAGTGTCAGGGGTTTATCAACCACGAGCACAGTATTTGCGGTGTAATAAACACAATGGATTTAATTTGCGATATCAGAACGCCTGGAACAAATTAGCACAAAT
>DISN01000018.1:0-39270 GCA_002421965.1 Candidatus Saccharibacteria bacterium UBA6209 | reverse complement strand
GTACGGAAGGGTGCAGGAGTGGTTGAACTGGCACGCCTGGAAAGTGTGTAAAGGAGCAATCTTTTCGAGGGTTCGAATCCCTCTCCTTCCGCCAAGAAAAATGACGTCCAACGGGGCGTCATTTTTCTTGTTGGCAAAGCATTTTTAAGTATTTTGTCTGAAGAGTGAATGGAAGAGGGCGGCGATACCCATTTCTACCCTACTTTTAGGTGTGTACCATGGAGTCCATTGCTTGGGTGATGATATACCAAATTTGCTTGGTGAAGTACCCTTATTTTGCGGTAGTAAAACTTACTACACCAGCCGAACAGGGGTGACATATAGCTTATAGTTGTAATATTCACAAATAGGCTTGCAAACCATACATATAGCGTCTATAGTCGTGGTCAGACGCTACATACATTGTAGTTGTACCAAACAAACACTAGGGAGTAAGCAGACAGAGGTCGCTCGGTGGAGGTGCTGAGTGGTTTTCTTGCACCCATCAAAGTAAGCATAAAGGGGGATTAGGGATGCCGGATATTTATGTCGTCAAGCGAGACGGTAAACGTGAACTGTTTGACGCAAATAAGATAAATTTAGCGCTGGTTAAGGCTAGTGAGGGGCTGCCAGAACAAATTGCAAAAGTTGTTCAGGTAGCGAGCGAAGTTCAACTGACTTTGTTTGACGGTATTACTAGTGAGCAATTGGACGAGGCGGTCATTAACGCCACTCTGCAGAATGTTAAGGACGATCCAGACTACGATAAGATTGCTGCAAGACTGCTACTTAAGACTATATATAAGAAAGTTCTTGGTGACTATGAGACTTTTGACGAATTAAAGAAGTTGCATGCGGTTAAGTTTCCCGACTACATAAAGCAGGCGACCGAGCTTGGTTTGTTGGATTCGCGAATGACCGATGATAAGTTGTTTGATATCAAAAGACTTGCAGCAGCGCTTGATCCGGCAAAAGATGATCTATCAAAATATTTGGGTGTGATTACTAACAAAAATCGATATTCACTGCGAAAAGGTTCTGGTGAGCCAATCGAAGTGCCCCAGTTTACTCACATGCGAATTGCTATGGGGCTTAGCTATAACGCCAAGAACCCAACCGAATCGGCACTAGACTTCTACGAACATATGGCGAATCTTGATTATGTACCAGGTGGTTCGACGCGAATTAATGCTGGCGGTGCAAATCCACAGCTAAGCAACTGTTTTTTGATGAACGTTGAGGACGATATGGAGTCGATCGCCAAGGCAGTCCGAGATACGATGTGGATTGCTAAGGGCACGGGTGGTATTGGTATCGGATTTACTAAACTCCGCGCAGCCGGTAGCCCAGTCAAAACAACCAATACTGAGTCGACTGGCCCAATTCCATTTATGAAGATGGTAGATACTGCACTGTTTGCAGTAAGTCGTAAGGGTAAAAAGGCGGGGGCGGCGGCGCTTTATATGGAGAACTGGCACCTTAACTTTCCGCAATTTCTTGACCTTAAGCAGAACTCGGGTGACCCATATTTTCGTACACGATTTGCGAACACGGCGGTGTTTATCTCTGACGAGTTTATGAAGCGAGTTGAGAATGACGAGGATTGGTATCTGTTTGACCCAGCTGAGGTCATGGACCTAACTGAGCTTTACGGTGCTGAATTTTCGAAAAAGTACAAAGAGTATATTAAAATGGCAGAATCTGGCAAACTTCGAAAATACGAGAAGTTATCGGCACGTGAGCAGTTTAGGGCGATTTTGATTCAGCTACAGGCGACTAGCCACCCATGGTTAACCTGGAAGGACACAATTAACACCAGGGCGCTAAACAATAACACTGGCGTGATTCATCTGTCTAACCTATGCACCGAGATTACGTTACCGCAGGATCGTGATAATATTGCTGTTTGTAACTTAGTGAGTATTAACTTGTCGGCGCATCTAAGTGATGATGGCGAGTGGGATTGGGATAGGCTGGCGAAGAGCTCGCGCAGTGCAGTACGTCAGCTTGATGGTTTGATTGACATTACAAATCTATCTGTAGACGAAGCGATGCATGCCAATAGCCAGACTAGAGCAATTGGTCTAGGCTTAATGGGCTTTACCGAGGTACTAGAACGACTGCACCTTAGCTATGATTCTGAAGGATCGTTCGAATTGATCGATCAGTTGACGGAGTTTATCAGCTACAATGCGATCGATGAGTCGGCGGAGCTGGCGAAGGTGCTTGGTAGCTACCCAGCATTTAAGGGCAGTGGTTGGAGTAAAGGTATTTTGCCGATTGATACCATCGAAACCCTGGCCGGCGATCGCAAGGTTAAGGTCAATATAGATAAAAAGACTCGGCTTGACTGGGACGAGCTGCGCAAGAAGGTCAAAAAAGGCATGCGTAACGCAACCTTGATGGCAATCGCGCCAACGGCCAATATCGGACATATCGCTGGCACAACTCCGGGGCTTGATCCGCAATTTGCGCAGATATTTAGTCGAAGTACACTAAATGGCAAGTTCTTGGAAGTAAATCCGAACTTGGTTCGTGAGCTTAAGAAACTGGATCTTTGGGATTCGCTTAAGGATGAAGTGTTTGCCAATCAGGGTGATGTGCAGGAGATTGACGGCATACCGGACGAGGTTAAAGCGGTTTACAAAACTAGCTTCCAGCTGTCGCCGTACGCGTTTATCGAAGTTGCGGCCAGGGCCCAGAAGTGGGTTGATCAGGCAATTTCACGAAATATGTATTTGGAGACTAGAGATATCGATGAGTACGTAAAGATTTACACCGAGGCCTGGAAGCAGGGGCTCAAAACGACGTATTATCTACATGTTAAGCCACGTCACCAGTCGGAGCAGACAACGGTATCTATAGAAAAGACAGCACAAACTAAAATTAAACAACAGGGCGGGGCCGCACGTGGCTTTGGCTTTGCGAGGAGGAAATAACGATGTTGAGTGAAGGTAGTGTTTTGAATAAATTGCCTTTGGGGCTTAGCCCAGAAGATGCGGAGAAATATTGGCCAGGTCCGAAGGATAGTGGCAGTAGTCTTAATCACAGTAACTCAAATGTTGAACCCCCGAATGTAAGGGTTAGGTTTGGGGGTGCTGTCGGTGAGTTGATGCGATTGATGAGGAATGGCCAGTCTCTCGATGAGGATAAATTAAACTTTGTTGCTAGCACCTTGAGGGACAATGGCGCTATGATTAATGGCGGGGGCGCGGGCGAGACAAGAAGGTCGAGCGAGGCTAATGATATTGACACCACGGTGAGTTCTGAGATTAATACCAGCTCGTCGTCAGAAATTACCAGCCTTACCAAAATGGCAATCGTTAATTCAGTAAAAATATAAGGGTATAAAGGAGAAGAGAGGCATGGAAACATTACCAGGACTAGGAGGAAGCGTATCAACCGAGTGGGATATTCTCGCTCAGTATCAGCAACCGGAACTACCAATTCCAGAGCAGACAGAAGTTCTGCCGGGACTAGAGGAGGCGTAGCATGACATATCAACATCCAAAAAACGGAATACTAGGATCGGGGCTTCGTGACGGTTTGAGTCTGCACCCAATTCGCTACCCGTGGGCATATGACCTGTACAATCAGGCGGTTGCCAATACTTGGTTCCCTAATGAAGTGCAATTAGGCCAGGACCTTTTGGACTTCGAGAAATTGAGTGATGACGAAAAGCATGCACTCAAAACGGTGATTAGCTACCTAAATCCCAATGAGCTTTTAATCAACAAGTCGCTGGCCTTTGGTATTTACCCGTATGTTAATGCCGCTGAGGCTCAGCTGTATTTATCAAAGCAGATGTGGGAAGAAGCAAATCACTTTATGGCTTTTGAGTACATTATCGAGACGTTTCCGTTTAATCGTGAAGAGATCTATGCGGCTGGGTTTGGTAAGAAGTCGCTGGCTGACAAGGCCGACTTCCAGAACAAGCACCTGGAAGTAATGCTCGACCCAAGTCTAGACATCTACACTCTTGAGGGCAAAAAAGACTTTGTTCGCTCACTGGTCGCATACAATATTGTCCTTGAGGGCATCTGGTTCTACTCTGGATTTATGGTTGGTATGAGTTTCCGCCAGCGCAATTTGCTGCGTAATGTCGGTAGTCTACTCGACTGGATTACTAAGGATGAAAATCTACACCTGACCTTTGGTATTAATCTGCTACTGACAATCTTGGACGAAAATCCAGAGCTGCAAACTCAGGAATTTGCCGACGAAATTCGAGCGTTAATTCTTCAGGCGGTTGAGCTTGAAAAAGCCTACAACGAGGACATGCTGCCAAAGGGCATCTTGGGTCTTAATGCCGACTACGTTAATCAGTATGTTATGCACATGACTGATCGCCGTCTGCAGGAGCTGGGCTTTGATCCTGAGTATAATGTACCAAATCCTGCCAAATGGATGGCTACAGCCAACGATACTCTAGAGCTTGTAAATTTCTTTGAAAGCACCAACACAAGTTACGAAGTTAACAGTGGAAAGTAACGACATGAACGAGATAGTACAAAACATACTCGACACAGTTCAGGTTGGAGCGATGGCTACGGTTAATCGAGACCGTACGCCAGCGGTTGCACCGCTGCATTTTGCGCGGATGGGCGATAGGATTGTTTGGATATCCAATCGCACTACACGACATGCCGAGAACGCTATTCGTTCAGGCAAGGTTGAATTTGTTGTGTGGAATGATAAAAAGCAGGCGGTTTACCTACATACAACAGCACTTGTGGCATCGGATCGGGACGAAGAGCTTGCGCTCGAGGCTTATGCCAAAAAATTTGGTGATTTTAAGCCAAAAGGTGATTTGGTTGAGGTATATATTTCGCCAATTGGGCAACTTGATGAAAATTCTACAACACAAAATATGTGGCATTTTGTTGCCTAAAACGCTACATATAGCGTATTATTGAACATAAGCATTAAAATAACCAAGACGAAAAGGAACGACAAATGAACGCATCGGCCATCATCACAGACGACATGACTCTAGAGGAGAAACTCAGCGCGATTGATACTGCCATGCAGGCCGCCCAGGAAGCTGCCGAAGAACAAGCCGCTAAAAGTGGTACCGTTGTTGCGCCATTTGATCCAGCACTAGCAACAATTTGCGACGGCTGCGAATAATAGACAAATAAATACATAAAATAAGGCCTCACTAGGGCCTTATTTTATTGAGGGCTAAATGCTCTATTTGTTGCTTTTGCGACGATTGTCTTCGCGACACAGCATTTGGCAATTTTCGGCAGATGTTTTGCCACCCTCTGACCAAGGGGAGATGTGGTCAGCCTCCATTTCACTTAGGTCAAAGTGATTGCCGCACATCGGGCAGAGTCCACCCTGTCTTTCGTACGATTCACGTTTCATGTTGTCAGTAAAAGCGCGAATCGACAGATACTTCTCGTGACGAGTGAGGATGTACGGGTATATGCCAGATTTCTTAGTCACGTCTTCATCCATCATCAACTGTGCAATTTCAGATTCGATCACGTCCGTATCATAGGAAGTGTCTTTGTAGGAGTTATATAGTGTCCCCCAGTCTACGCCCTTCATCTCTCGGCGATAGTGGGAAAAGGTCAAGCTTGTCCAGCTGATAACATTCTGAAAATACATCCACAGCTCATTGGCGTTTTGCGTATGTTGGTTTTTTGACATGTACTGCTCGATGTTTCCGCTCGAAATCCACTTAATTGCCGTTTCTAGGTAGTCCTGGCGTATAGGCGAGCCATTCACGTAGTCTTTAGCTAGATTGTAGGCCGCGCCATTGCTGCGAGAGAAATATCGCTTTGCATCGGTCAGCCAGGTGCCGGTATAAATGGCGTTACGCAGCTCTTGGTCGGTCAGCTTTTCGCCGGCGATGTTGATCGTCTTGAACCACTCAAGCTTTTCACGGTCGTCGCCCTCGCAGAAGTACACCATTAGTTTGTAGTCAAGGATCTGCTCTTGCTCTTCGTGAGTCAGGTTGTGAAAATATTGGTAGTCTACGCTAAAATCACCGGCTACATACTGACACAGGCTGATTGTTCGCTGTTGCCCATCGAGTACCTCGTAGGTGCCATCCTCGTTTGCCACCCAGTACATCACGTTTAGTGGAAAACTCTTTCGTACTGTATCGATCACCGCATCGCGCTGCGCGTCTTTGTAGATGAATTCACGCTGATATTTCGGACGTATATTTAGCTTGCTGCCATAGCCGATTACACCCTCTTCTTCGTTGTTCACAAAATTTTGCGCCACGTCACGGACAGGGATTTCTTTGAGTTGGATTTTCATGTCTTGAACTCCTTATTTTTGATAATGACTCTCTCGAAAGGTGCTTTCCATGGCCTACCGTCTTTCTCGATCCAAAGTGTCGCTTTGTCTCCTGGGAATCTAATTGTTTTCTCCAGTTGAACACCTTTGCCTATAATCTCAAATTGATCAGGGTTATATTTATCTATAAAGGTAATCGGCACGCCCATTTGGCCTGCGTAATCCATCGGTATGTCAGAAACTTTTGACACCTCGATAGCGTCATAATTGTAATATCTCGGGTATTCATCTGGATCGTACTTTTTGTAAAGTACAAGTTTTTCATGGTGTTTCACGACCTCCAGATTAGTAAACCAGCATGAGGTAGATACTCGAACAAGCTTTTTGCCGTTTTCTATTTTGTGATATTTTTCCCAATCATCTGGAACATAAAAGTACATACCTACATTAAAATTGGTGTATCCTGTTCGTAATTTGTCTTCTTTAACTAATTCAAAAATTTCTTTGTAGGTTAGGGCATTCGTATTGCCTATAATAAGAAATTTCTTGTTATATTCAACGAGTTGCGCAACGTATTCCCTGAATAAACTAAAGGGCGGATTTGTCACGACAACGTCAGCTTGTTTTAAAAGCTCTATGCATTCCGCACTACGAAAGTCGCCATTCTGTTTCAGTGGCGTCTTCACGATATCGCTCTCATTTATGCTACCGTCCTCATTCATGTCGCCAGTCAATTCTAGCTTATATGTCGACTTCACGCGGTCGAAGTGTGTTGCGACTAATTTCTTCAGACCATATCTTGTAAAATTAAGCGCAAAGTGTCGCCAGAAATTACTCTCTAAGGGGTCATCGCAATTGAGAAAAATAATTTTGTCTTTAAACTGTGCTTTGTATTTTGAACATTCGCGTTCAATATCACCTATCTGGGTATAAAATTCATCTTTTTTTGCGCGTTGCGCATTCACAAATGCTTCCTTAGCCATTCCTTTGATCTTTCTCGTGATCGCAACTAAAAAAGCGACCACGTGGGTCGCTACAACCTAAACAATCCAGAGTTCAACACTCGAATTGCAACACGTGGCCGCATTTCATGTGTCGAACTCCTCGTTGTGAGGCAATTCTGGTTTTATTTAGGTTGTAGCTCTTTTATTGTATCGCATTTCCATCTAATTATTAAGCGGTCAATACCTGACTGTTATACTGGGTATATGAACAAACTCACCGACGCCGAGCGAAGAGTGATCATCGACAAGGGTACCGAGGCACCATTTATCGGCGATCTACTGACCGAGTCTGCAGCTGGAGTGTATGTTTGTCGTCAATGCGATGCGCCGCTCTATCGATCAGAGGATAAGTTTGAAGCACGTTGTGGCTGGCCGAGCTTTGATGATGAGATACCGGGCGCCGTGACACGCACGCTTGATGCGGATGGGCGACGAACCGAAATTACCTGCGCAAAGTGTGGCGGACATCTCGGCCATGTCTTCGAGGGTGAGAAGCTAACACCAAAAAATGTCCGACACTGCGTCAACTCGATCTCAATGAAATTTATCAAAAAGGATTAGCTGGGTATGTACCAGCGTATCTGCGGGGATAAAGATCTCGCGGTCTAGTGTATAATGAGGGCAGAGGAACCGAGGTACGATGGTAGATCGCAAGCAGATTCATCCAAGAAAAACCAAGCGGAGATTATCTCATTTTTGGCTGGTTGCTATTATCGTGCTGATCGGATTGATCCTTGCGCTAGCGATCTGGACTCGTGGTGTTATGACAGAGAGGCAGGTTGTTAATTTTGAAGATTGCAGGCGGGCTGGCGGCGTACTAATGGAAAGTTATCCTGAGCGATGTATGCTTAATGGCAGGGAGTTTGTCAATGAAGATCAGAAGGTGCAGTTTGACGCTAGTGACTAGATTGGTATGAGCGAGCAGGCTGCTATTAGTCGGGCCGAGAGAGAGGGTCGAGTAGCCAGGGTGATTGAGCGCGATGGCCAGTCGTTGCCAGTGCCAATGGACTTGATTAAGGGACGATTAAACTTAACTATTGAGAACGGTAAGGTGTCTCGGGTTGATGTCGAGACGGTCGATTAGAGCCGGCCGCTAGGTGCGCTACATCTAGCGTCAGTACACCACATATGGTGTAGTGTCATTATTACAACACTCTATATCTAGCGTAGTTGTTAATAAAAATGTTATACTAAAGTCCCATGGAGGGAACAAAAGACATGGGCAAACAAAAATTTATTTTCGTTACAGGTGGTGTGTTATCGGGGGTCGGAAAAGGAATCACCGCTGCCAGCATTGGTGCCGTATTGCAAGCAAAAGGTGTTTCTGTATCTGTTCAAAAGTGTGATCCGTATCTGAATGTAGATGCGGGTCTTTTGAACCCAAGAGAGCACGGTGAATGTTTTGTAACGCGCGATGGGGCCGAGACCGATCTTGACCTGGGGCATTATGAGAGATTTCTCGATCTTGAACTGACGCAAAAAAACACCACACTTTCTGGAAAGCTATTGCGTGACCTAATCGCTGACGAGCGTGCTGGCAAGTTTGGCGGCCAAACGGTTCAACTTGTACCGCATCTGACGAATTCTATCAAAAAGGCGATTACTCAGGCGGCTGAAGGCCAGGTGCATATCGTTGAGATTGGCGGTACAGTCGGAGATTACGAGGGGCTGAGTTTTATTGAAGCAATCAGAGAGTACGCCCACGAGGTCGGCCGGGAGAACTGTTTATTTGTTCATGTGGTATACGTGCCATTTCTTGAGGCTAGTGGTGAGTATAAGACCAAGCCGGCTCAAAACGCACTGGCCGATCTGCGTGGCTTTGGGATTATGCCGGATGTCGTTGGTGTCCGGACCGAGGGCCACAACAAGCCGCCAAAGAATATCGGTGACAAGATTGCAACTTCATCGGGCGTCCGCCAAGAGGGAATTATTATGATGCCAAACGTTCGTTCGGTTTATGAAGTGCCGTTGACGGTATCGCGAGACCTGGGAGGGCTGCTGGCTAAGTTTACCAACAACTCTAACGAGCCAGATTTAAAGCGCTGGAAGAAATTAGCCGAGCGTGACATTACCGAGTACAAACATGAAATTACTATCGGGTTAGTGGCGAAGTATGCTGACAATACTGACACGTATTTATCGGTAACCGAAGCCCTGAAGTCGGCTGCTTGGGCCGAAAAGTGCGAGGTAAATATTCGGTGGATTAATGCCGAAACGGCGTCAGACAAAGACTTTTCGGAGGTCGATGGATTACTTGTGCCGGGCGGATTCGGTCCCAGGGGAGTTGAGGGCAAGATTGCCGCTGCTAAGTATTGTATAAAAAACAACAAGCCATATCTTGGCCTGTGCTTAGGTCTACAGGTCGCAGTTATTGCTGCGGCACGCCTGGGCGGCGTTCAGGATGCTAACAGCGAAGAATTTGGTGCTAAGTCTGGGGCAAATGTTATCTACATCATGGATGGCCAGCAGGGCAAGCAGTCGACAGGCGGCACTATGCGGCTAGGGGACTACGAGTCGGTGCTCATCCCTAATTCTCAGGCTGCTCGGGCCTATGGTTCAAATGAGGTGGTCGAACGTCATCGACATCGCTATGAGGTGAACCAGGATTTTACTCAGTCAATAGAACAGGGCGGTCTGATAATTTCTGGAACTTCACCTGACGGTAGGCTGGTTGAATTTGTTGAAGCCCCAACTAATGACTACTTTGTAGCAACTCAGGCTCATCCTGAGTTCAAGTCTAGGCCGTTTCGACCACATCCGCTATTTACGGGACTAATGCGTGCCGCTAAATCTTCTGAATAGGCGAATTTGCACAGATAGACAATCTTTAGGTTCTGTGATAAACTAACAAATAGCCACTTTTTAGAAAGTTACTATAATTATGATTGTCGCCCTAATAATTTCATCGATTGCTGCACTCGCCACTGTCATTGGCGGTGTTTTGGCAACTCATCCCAAGATGACAACTCGGCCCTACTTGGCGATGAGCTTGGCTTTCGCAGCTGGCGCGATGTTGTTTGTATCGTTTGGCGAACTGTTGCCGCATAGTGCAAATTTACATGATGGTACTGGAGGTGACAGTACGCAGGTGGTGGCCTACATGGCGTTTTTTGCCGGTATGCTGTTGGTTGGGTTGATTGATCGGTTTTTGCCGTCCAGTCTAAATCCTAGCGAGATAGAGGGCCGAGAGGACGCGCTCGATCTCAAGTCCAAAAAAGCTCACAAAAAGCTGCTCAGAAGCGGCGTCTTGGTAACGCTTGTTTTGGCGCTGCATAATTTTCCAGAGGGCCTATCGACATTTATGGCCAGCTACGAGAACATCACCGTAGGCATTAGCCTGGCGATTGCGATTGCTATTCATAATATTCCAGAGGGAATTGCTATTGCAGCGCCAATCTATGCTTCAACAAAAAATCGCAAAAAAGCTATCACCTGGGCCTCGATTTCAGGCGCTGTAGAGATAATTGGCGCGGTGGCTGGTGCGATGATTGTTGGCTGGGTGATACCAGCTGAGTTTTTGAATATTATGCTTGGTCTAGTTGCCGGCATGATGGTATTTGTGGCGATTGATGAGTTGCTGCCAGCCGCGCGTCGCTACCAAACCAGTGGACACCAGGTGGTCTACGGCGTGATCTTGGGCATGGCGGTGGTGGCGTTAAGCTTGACAATTTAGATAAACTGTGCTACACTAGAAAGTAGTTAATCGTAAAAACAAAAAAAGGAAAAATCATGGCTGAAGAAAAAATTATCCCAGAGATTGACAAGTTTGGCGGTCTAAGCGGTGACGATGTCTCGGCGCTAAACTACGTCTTGCAGCACGTTAAGGGCTCAAGCCCAATCTCAACTCTGTCGCCACTCGTCGCCGACGAAGCTGAACTCTAGTGGTCAGCGTGGTACAATAAGTGCATGCAGGAAATACTTAAACAGATCATTCAAGAGCTGTATGGCCTCGATATCGAGGTGACCGTGACTCGACCGGAGCCACAATTTGGTGATGCTTCGACTAATGTGGCGCTTCAATTAGCCAAAAGGATTGGCAAAAGCCCGCGCGATATTGCTAGTGAGATTGCAGCAAGTCTACTAGATTCCGCCAAATATGAAAAAGTCGAAATCGCTGGGCCAGGATTTATTAACATTACCCTGGGAGCAACCGAGCTGCTTGAGCTGACAAGGCAAGAGCCGGCCGCAATTCGCGATAATGAAACGGTGGTGATTGAGACGAATAACCCAAATCCTTTTAAGGCTATGCACATCGGCCACGCATTTAATGCGGTGTTGGGTGATACAATTGCCAATTTACTGGCGATTAGTGGCGCCAGGGTTCATCGGGTGAGCTATCATGGTGACGTTGGTTTGCATGTTGGCAAGAGTATGTACTCGCTGTTGCGCTTTGCTGATGGTGATTTTTCTAAGATTGAGCAAATTCCCGAGCAAGAGCGTAATACTTTTATGAGCAAGATGTACGCCGAGGGCGCAAGGGCCTATAAGGAGGACGAATCGGCCAAGCAGGAGATCAATGACCTGGCTGAGCAGTCGTTTGAACCTAAAAGTGGCCTGTATGTACAGATCTATGATCTCTGTAAAAAATGGAGCTTCGAGCAAATTGACGCAACCGTTAAGCGGCTTGGCAATGTTGCAACTGAGCGTCGATTTTTGGAGAGCGAAGCTGACTATCGCGGCGTCTTGACGGTTAAAAAGCATGTCCCTGGAGTGTTCCAGGAGTCTGATGGCGCGATTATCTTTAAGGGCAGCGAGCACGGGTCGTTTGATAATGCTTTTGTGGCGAGCAACGGGCGTGGTCTATATGCGGCGCGCGACCTAGGTCTTATGGAGCTGAAAAATGAACAGTACCATCCAAACCGCAGCTATATAGTTACTGCCGAGGAGCAGCGAGATTACTTCAAGGGTGTGATTGCAGCGGCTGGTTTAGTTTGGCCAGAGCAGGCGGGTACAACTGTTAATATTTCGACTGGCACGGTTAAGCTGTCGACGGGCAAGATGAGTAGTCGAGATGGTGATGTTATAACCATAGAGTGGTTGTTTGACGAATTCGCCAAGGCAATTAGTGAGCGTGGCGGTAAGCCAACTGACGAAGTGGTCGCCGGGGCGCTGAGATATCAGTTCCTAAGGGTGAAGATTGGTAGCGACGTTATATTTGATATTAACGAGGCGGTTAGCTTGACGGGCAATACCGGTAGCTACTTGCAGTATGCTCATGCACGAGCAAAAAGTATACTCGATAAGGTGTCATCTGCGACAGTACCTTTGACTGAACTATATCCCGAAGATCGTGCGTTGGTACGCAAGCTTAGTGAATATCACGAGGTTGTATCGCATGCTGCGTCTGTTCTTGAGCCGCATCATATATGTAATTATTTGTTCGAATTGGCTCAAGAGTTCAATCGTTACTATGAGAAAAATCAAGTTGTTGGCAGTGAACAAGAGGCACATCGTGCAGGTTTGGTGCTAAAATATGCCGATACCCTGCGGGCTGGTTTGACCATTCTCGGCATCCATGCACCAGAGAGACTATAATTTTATAATATGTTAGTGCTTGCGATACGGCCAGCTCGCCGTTATGATGTAGCTATGCACATTTCATTTCGAGAGTAAGGAGTCGACATGGCTTGGTTCAAGCGACGTGCAGGTTGCGGCCACTGGACAAAGATGCAGGGAGTCGTGAGTGTTTTTGGCAAGGAGGTGAATGTTAACTACAAGGGCAGGGGCAACAAGGCTCCTTCCCTGTGTATGGACTGCACGGCTGCCAAGGCGATCTTGTGCGCCTGGTGTCAGAGTGTCATCCTCCCTGGAGACCCAGTCACGCTGTACTCGCCGATTGGGGAAGACTTTGAGCTTCCTCCGGGCGCGGACTTCTACCGTGACGAGTCTAGGGGGTTGATTCGGCCAGTTGGTTGCCTGGGCTGGGGCTGCGCCGACACTGGTGCGGATCGTGCCGGTTTCTGGGCTGTCAATGACAAGGGCGAGGGCTACGTTCGCCGCCTTTGAGTTATTGATGAATGCACCGTCCGATAGTGCCATCCTCGTTCGGGATCTTGGTGATCTCGGCGAGGAGCCAACTATCCTATAGTAGAAAGGAATGTGTCAGAGCCGACCAATGCGTCGGCTCTTTCACTTGTGGGTGACCTTGCCAAACTGTCGACTCGGGTGTATACTCGAGCCATGTCGAACATATGTCAACATCACGGTATGATTATTCTCGTGGAGTTGGGTGTGGCCTCGGCAAGGTAGTTTTTCTAGAACTTAAACCAACAGCCGAGGTGAAATCCTCGGTTTTTTGTTCTAAGAGAGACTGTGACATCGCAGGGGTGATAGCGCCCCTCAACGGCAAGGAGGAATCGTGGAAACGATCAGCGATGAGCAGATTGTTGAGTCAATCACTCAGCGGATTAGTGAAGAGGGCAAGAGGCAGTATGCCTCGGACGGTGAGTTCGTTAGCTCGCTAGGGCTTGGCGTCTCGCACATCAGACTCAAGCGAGTGCTTGGCCGTCTGGTCAACAAGGGCAGGGTTATCCGCTCTCGTCCTCACTCAGAGCATCCGGGCGACTCGGATCGGCCGATTACCTATCGGCTGTCCCACCGCGTCGTCGAGTAGCAATTGATTACCATCGAAAGCTGCTAGGCGACCAGCCTCGGGGGGTGGTAGTAGGCGAAACATGCCGAACCCACCACCCGGGGCAGACCCACTCCTCCTTGTCTTTTTCCTTAAGTTTTTTATAATTAAGTTTATCGTAACAGAAAATAAGGAGTTTATATGGCAGAAAAAAAGTCAGTCAAAGAACGAGCGACAGCAGTGCGCAACCGAGCTGGCAAGCACGGCAACGGATTTGTAGATTTTATCCGCACCCAGGGTGTGGTTGGCCTAGCGGTCGGTTTGGCCATTGGTACCGCGGCAGGCGACACCGTCAAGAAGTTGGTCGATGGATTTATTAACCCGATTATCCAATTTATCGTCGGCTCACAAGATGCCCTAAACTCGGCTGTTTGGCGGGTTGAGTTCTGGGGTCGAAGTGCTGACTTTGCCTGGGGTCCATTTGTGTCATCGGCGATTACTTTGTTAGCTACAGCACTGGTTATCTATATGATCATTAATTTCTTGAAATTAGATAAGTTGGATAAGAAAAAAGATTGATCCTGGCTTGTATAAGTTAAAGTGCCTGCCCCGGTGTGGGGCAGGCGCGGTTGAGAGTGACTGACGGGCCTTGCGGCTCAGGTCGAGGACGCTCACTTAGCGAAGGTTGGCGATGTTGTTGGCCCCGCCTAGCGCGTTGGCGCGCTCCTTCGCTTGCTCTGGCCTAATACTAGGCGCAGGAGGTTCCCAGAGGAGTCGATGTAGCCACTTCTTTGTGGCTGCAAGCCAACTTTTCATTGTTCTCCTTTGCGTATCTCGTATCTGACTCGGACTTTCCGAATGTCTTGAGAGTGAGAACCTAATAGCATAGAAAAGAGGACCTAGCAACTCTATGTGTGCCGGGTTAGCTAAGAAATTAGTGTGCCGATTTGTTCGCCATTAGCCGCTCTAGCAATATTGCCATCGGTTAATAAGTCGCAGATAATGACCGGTTTGTGCTCGTCCATGGCCACGCCAATGGCGGCGTTGTCCATGATGCTGATGGTTGGACTGGCGAGGGCTTCTTGGTAGGATAGTGAATCGTATTTGACGGCATCGTCATGCTTTGTCGGATCTTTATCGTATACGCCGTCAACCTTTGTTGTTTTTATCACAACGTCGCAATTCATTTCTTGGGCCAGATTGAGCGCCGCAGTGTCGGTGGTCAGGAATGGGCGGCCAATACCGCCACCAACGATGACCACGCGGTTCTTTTCGAGGTGCGATAGGGCTCGGCGGTAGGTGTATTGGTCGATGAACTGGTCGATTCGTACGCTTGAAAGCGCTCGCGTGGCAAGCCCTGCGTCGTTAAATACGTCGGTGAGGGCGATGGCGTTCATTAGTGTTGAGAGCATGCCAATATTATGAGCGTTGACACCCTGGATGCCATTACCGGCGATTTGATTACCGCGGACATAATTGCCGCCACCGACCATGACAACCACTTCGGTGCCGTTACTGATTGCTGGTTTTATTTGCTCGGCAATCCAGCGGGCACGTTCGTGGTCAAATCCACTATCGTATTGCCCCTGAAGTTGTTCGCCGGAGAGTTTGAGAAGAATGCGTTTGTACATAATACCAGTGTAACATCATAGTTGATTATTATTGGATAGGAAGATGGAGGTGGGTGTGATGCCGAAGGGGCAGCTATGTGCCGCCCCTCCGGCTTTCTTCACGCGGCGTAAGGGTCGTACTTATATGGGCGTCTGCGCCCCGCTCGATGACTACGGGTTGCCTTGCGAGAAGGGAGTGCGTAAACGATTATGTTAACTCCCTTGCGCTTCTGAACGCGACGCTCCAGCGAGCCCTCCCCGAGCAGCTGCTTTACGGCAGCTTCTGCATGCTTGAGGACTTCTTGTGAAGATTCGCCGAGCTTGCCGTCGTTATTGTGTACGCCCTGGGCCAAGTGTCGCATAGCCTCCTGTTCGTTCACTCCCCATACTTTCCGGTACGGGGTCCGCTTCAGTGTACCAATCACACGAATTCGCGCGATATCGACACGGTTGCTCGCCTTGTGCAATGTACCCACCTCCAGGTACTCGTATTATTCCTGGGCTCTCCAGGTCAACGAATAATCATATTTTACTATAAACAGGAAATAAAGCAAGGACTAGGTATGTTATAATTGGTTTGATGAAACACGCAAAACTACTCTGGGTTGATCTGGAGATGACAGGGCTTGATCCGGTTGAGGATCGGATTTTGGAAGTGGCGGCTATCGCAACTGACTGGGACTTCACGGAGATTGCTCGATTTGAAGCGGTGAAAAAAGTCGGACCCACATTGATGAAGAAGCGAATGGTCGGCGAATTCTGGGAGAAGTATGGCCTGGTACGCGATGCGCTGATTAAGCAAAATGACACAGGCGTTAACGGCCGGACGGTTGAAAATCAGCTACTGGCGTTTATCGATGAGCATTTCGACTCAGAGGAGCGAGTGCTTTTGGCAGGAAACTCGATACATCAGGATCGTAAGTTCATCGAGCGTGAGTGGCCCAGGCTAGACGCTAGGCTGCACTACCGGATGCTAGATGTCAGTGCCTGGAAGGTGGTTTTTGAGGGCAAGTACCGCAAGAAATTTACCAAACCCGAGGCACACCGTGCGCTAGAGGACATAAAGGGAAGCATCGAAGAGCTAAAGTACTATCTAAAAAAGGTGCGTTAGCTGCATTATATGGTATAATAATAGTCAATAACTATGACTCATAAAGAATTTGAAAAATTTATACTAAGTTTTCCAGACGTTTGGCTGGATTATCCGTTCGGCGAAGGTACGGCGGTCTATAAGTTTGGCAAAGACAATGATGGGGCGGGCAAGATTGTCGCACTGGTGGCCGAGGGGACTTCACCGCTAAGGGTTAGTTTGAAGTGTGATCCTTTGCTGGCGCAGAATTTACGTGAGAAATACGAGTCGGTGCTACCGGGTTATCATTTGAACAAAAAACACTGGAATACAATCATCTGCTCTGGTCAGCTAAGTGATGACGAAGTGTTGGATTTGGCTAGGCTTAGTTACCAGCTGGTGGCCAAGTAGGCTAGTCTGGCTAGCGTCTTCACTGGTACCGCCAAATTGTTTGTGCAGGTTTTTGAATCCAGGAATTGATCTAGCCAAAAAGTCACGAGTCTCCTGTGATTTAGTCGATCGGTTTAGTCGATCCATGGTAACTAGTGCATCTTGGAGCAGGTAGGTAACTTCTCTGGCGTAAGTTTCGTCTAGGGTAGAGTTGAGGGCAGCATCGTCAAGTCTTTTCTCGATCTCGCTAGTGTTGGCCAACTGTGCAATTTGGGCAGCGGTGTTCTTGGTATTTAGTCCTGAATTTACCAAGATGTTGTTTATTGATTGGTTCGATGTGATCAGGATGGCCTTTAGCGAGCTGTTAGTGTCTCTGACAGCAGTGGTGCGCAGCGTATCATCGTACTTGTTGGCGATGGTCTGCAGGGCTGTTAGTTTGGCGGCAAGTGATACTGGTGAAGGTCCGTTGTTCGACGATGTAAGAGTCATCAGCCCAATAAATAATAGTGCCAAAAGACAAACTATACCGGCAACAATCATAATAATTTTTGATTTTATATCAAAACCGCTGGCCTGGGCCGGCGCAGATATTTGATTTAGGTAATCGATGCCCGTTGGCTGATTCGCGTAAGAATCATTTTGGTAGGGTTCGTTTGGCTGCATATAGCTATTTTACCACAAGCCACTTGTGCTAGCACATGGGCGACCTAAACTGTACAATAGAATTATGCAACAATGGAGTAACTATGCAAGACGCTAAGGAAGAGGTTAGGGCGCGCCTGAGTATTGAGGACGTGATTGGCGAATATGTCGAGCTGAAGCGAGCCGGCCGCAACCTAAAGGGTCTGAGCCCGTTCACCGAAGAGCGAACGCCTAGTTTTGTGGTTAGTCCAGATAAGCAAATTTGGCATGATTTTTCGAGTGGCAAGGGCGGTGATTTGTTCAGCTTTGTGATGCAGGTTGAGGGTATGGAATTTCGTCAGGCACTTGAGCATTTGGCCAGAAAGGCTGGTGTGGAGTTGCAGCAATTTTCGGGCGGCGACGGTAGGGTAGCGAAGCGTAAAGAGCGGGCTCGCCAGGCGCTTGATTTGGCGGCTCGGTACTTCCAACAAGTACTAGTCAAGAGTCCGACAGCGCTGAATTACGTTGTCAAAAAACGAGGGCTTAGCCGCAATACGATCGAAGAGTTTGTAATTGGCTTTGCGCCAGAGGGTAGATCGACTCTGGTTGATGTCCTTAAAAAGCGAAATTTTACAGATCAAGAGCTAAAAGATGCCGGGTTGGTTAACCAGTATGGCGGTGATTTATTTCGTGGTCGTATGGTGGTGGCGCTTAGTGATCCGTCGGGCGGCGTGGTTGGCTTTACGGGACGGATAATTGTTGATGACCCAAAAGCCCCAAAATACTTAAATACACCGCAAACCTTACTTTTTGACAAAAGCCGACATGTTTTTGGGCTGTTTCAGGCCAAGGAATCGATTCGTCAGCAAAATTGCGCAGTGATTGTCGAGGGAAACCTGGACGTTGTTAGCTCGCATCAGGCTGGAGTTAAGAATGTGGTAGCTACCGCTGGCACGGCTATGACCGAGTATAATTTACGAGCACTATCACGACTAGCCGAGAGGATTAAGCTCGCGTTTGACGGCGATAAAGCGGGGTTGGCGGCGACTGAGAGGGCGATTGAGATTGCACAGCGAGTTGGTGTGGAGGTTGAAGTTGTAACACTGCCAGGCAGCGCCAAAGACCCAGATGAGCTAATTCAGCAAGATGTGAGATTATGGCAGCAGGCAATTGATAGCTCGCAGCCAGCTGTCGAGTGGGTGATTCATCAGTATCAAAATCGTGAAGATCTATCGACTGCCGAGGGCAAGCGTCGGTTTACGACAGCGTCGCTGCAGCTGATTGGCGGACTACAAGATCCAGTCGAGAGAGAGCATTATATGGAAATTTTGGGCAGTATCGCCGGGGTGTCGCTATCGGCTATTGAGCAAAAGCTAACTTCAACCAAAGTCGATAAAAAACCTAAGCGCCCAACTCGCATAGAAAAGAGGCCACCGACACCAGTTACTACTGAGCAGGAGGAGACGCTGATAGCCTTGGCGCTAGTGGCGCCGCAGACCAGGAATTTATTGTCATCGGTGACTGCAGATATGTTGCAGCAAGAAGAAAATCGAGCGCTACTGCCGTATTTGCAACAAAATTTGCCAATAAGTGCCGATGATCTACCGAAAGACTTGCAAAAATACGAGCAGTATGTGAAAATAGTACAGTTGAAAAGTGACGTTAGATATGCAAACTGGGAAGATACTGAGTACCAGGCCGAAATGGCGCATACCGTCAAACAATTACTAATAAAACATCGTGAAACAAAAAAACAGCAACTAATCGATCAACTGCGCGCCGCTGAGGCTGACGGTGACGATGCGCTGGCTGATTCTCTGAGAAGAGATATCAATGCGCTAATTAAGGAGAAAATGTGAGCGACGAAGACACAACTATCAATCCACAAGAAGACCAATTCTTTGAGGAGCCAGATACGCTGGATGAAGAAGACGAAGAAGCGGATGCGGCGATAGATTTTAGCGATGCTAAGTATTTGGATGACGTATCTGACGATTCAGTTCGCTTGTACTTGCGAGAAATTGGTAAAATTCCACTACTAAGCTCTGAAGAAGAGTTAGAGCTAGCGCAAAAGATTGTCGCAAACCGCGACGAGCTTGAGGCGATTCGCGAGCAGCTAACCGACGAGGGGCTAGCTATTGGTGAGCGATACAAACTCGAGGCAAAGGCTACAAAGCTAAGTCGACCAAAGGACAAGATGGCCGAGGCCAATATGCGTCTTGTGGTATCAATCGCCAAGCGATATTCTGGTCGTGGCCTGGACTTTTTGGATCTAATCCAAGAGGGCAACACTGGTCTACTGAGGGCGGTTGAGAAATTTGACCCAGATAAGGGCTTTAAATTTAGTACCTATGCGACTTGGTGGATTCGCCAGGCGATTACTCGTGCGATTGCTGACCAGGCGAGGACAATTCGTATACCGGTTCATATGGTTGAGACAATCAATAAGCTACTACGTACTCAAAGACGGATGACTCAGGAACTTAACCGCGAGCCAACTATGGAGGAGCTGTCGGCTGAGCTAGAGCTAGAGCCAGAAAAGATTGAGTACATTATGAAGATTAAGCAGGATATTTCATCACTGGATGCTGGCGTTGGCCGTGATGGCGATGAGGAAGATTCAGTTTTGGCGGACTTTATCGAAGACGAAGAGACGGTTTCGCCAGAAGACTCTGCGACCAATCAGCTGCTAAAAGAGCAAGTGCAGGATGTGTTGTCTAGCTTGAGCGATCGTGAACAAAAAATTGTTCGTATGCGATTTGGGCTTGATAACGGCAAGAGCCACACCCTTGAGGAAGTAGGGCAGGAGTTTGCGGTGACTCGTGAGCGAATTCGCCAGATCGAGGCCAAGGCCCTAGCCAAGCTTCGTAAGCACAAGGATGCCAAGAAACTTTACGAATATCTTGGATAGATAAGTGAATAATCAAATAGCCCTACGCGATTGTGGGGCTATTTGATTGGGTTAATTTTGACGTGAGCCTAGCACTGCAAAGGGGATTTACAGAAGTGAGTTGCTTGGGTTAGTTCGTCAAGTTTATTATGCAGGTCTTCCAGCGAGCCATCGTTGACAATAAAGTGCTCAGCAATGGCAATAGGGCCGCCTTTTTGCATATTTTCGACCTCTGACCAGTCTCGCTCTTTAATTTCCCAGGGCTGCATTGGTCGCTCTGGGCGATTTTGTAGTCGTTGGTAGCGTAGATGCTTTGGAGCGACAATTGCGACAACTGTTACTTGACCGGGGAATTCATGTAGAAGGATTTTGTATTCACTCCAGGTATATAGCCCATCCATAATGATTTTTTTCTGCCCAGCGTCAATGAGTTGACGCATATTTTTAATGACACGCTTTAGGATAAAATCTTGGCCTTCTTTGACTCGCATTTCCTCGCGAAATTTTTGCTGGCTTTCCCAGGTTATTTCAATTCCTGCTTCTTCCATCATCTGATACATGGTGCCGCCCATATAAACTTTCGGTATACCCTGAGCAGTAAAATAGTCGACGACGGTACTTTTACCGCTACCGGCTAGGCCCACGGGGGCGATTATCTGAATTTCTGTTTGTTTTTTGTATGCCATATAATCATTGTAACACAAAATGCTAATGATTGCAAGTGGGGGCCCGTGACGGTATAATTAACTTTTATGAATGAACTGAGGCGAAGAGACTTACCGTGGCGAGATGACGCCAATTGTATTGGGGTTGACACTGAGATGTTTTATCCTGGACCATCGTCAAGTCTGGAGAAGTTAGCTAAAAAAATCTGTAGCCAATGTGCCGTCATAGACTACTGCCGAAACGATGCGATAAAAAGGGGGGATAGTCATGGTATCCTTGGGGGCTTAACGGGCAGGGAGCGCAAGCGTGAAGCCAAACGCAGGGAGAATCAGGCGAAATCGCAGGCTAGGCGTAACAGCTACGACCAGCTATAATATATAGCATGAAGCGGCTGGCGGTTATTGACGGGAAATCGATATTCTATAGAGGTTATTATGCTATGCCCAATTTGGCAACCAAAGAGGGTGTGCCGACTGGCGGAGTTTTTGGCTTTGCGTCGCTAGCGATTGAACTGATCAAAAAGATTAAACCCGATTATGTGGCAGTCGCGTGGGACAAGCCCAAGACCAATATTCGTAAGCGCCGCGAAATCTACCCCGAATACAAGGCTGGTCGCAAGCCAGCGCCGGCGGATTTTTATGAGCAAATTCCAATACTCCACGAGCTGCTTGAGGCTTTTGGCTGGCCAATGTACGAGATTGATGATTATGAGGCCGATGATATTATGGGAGCGTTTGCTAAGGAGGCTGAGGAGCGGGGAGTCGAGACGTATTTGCTAACTAGCGACCTGGACTCGTTGCAGTTAATTAGCCCAAAGACCAAAGTTTATGCGATCAAAAATGGGCTGTCGAACCTTGAGGAGTTTGACGTTGGGCATTTTGAGCAAAAATATGGCATTCGGGTTGATCAATTTTTGGACTTAAAGTCACTCAAGGGCGATAGCTCGGACAATTTGCCGGGTGTGCCTGGGGTTGGCGAGAAAACAGCTGTTGGATTGTTGCAGCAGTACGATACGCTGGAGAATATCTACAAACATTTAGATGATGTTAAGCCGGCAGTTGCTAAGAAGCTTGAGGCTGGCAGAGAGCTTGCGTTCATGACCAAGGAAGTTGGTCGAATATGGACCGATGTGCCAGTAAAGCTGGACTGGGATGTGGCCGATGTTGGTGACACAGACTTAGAAAAGGTAGCGGCAATACTCAAGCGACTAGAGTTTTCGTCGTTGGTTAGGCGGCTGCCAGATTATATGCAGACCCCGACCGATACTTTGCTGCATTTTGAGCCAGCGCACGAGGCGAGTGTCAAGGAGCAGCCATGGCCGGATGATTTGCAAATAGAAGGTCCGGTGGTGGTTAGTGTTGATGGTGGTAAATTATGGCTTTCGCTAAATGACACTACAGCATTTGCCCGGGCCATAGAGGAGGTCGACGTATCGACCTGGCGAGCATTGGAGTTTGCTAAGGTGATCGGTTACGACATCAAGGATTTGTATCATAAGCTGGATGGCGCCGGTGTCCAAGTTCGCTTCGGGGAGGTTCACGATGTTCGTCAGGCGGCGTTTTTGATTGATCCGTTGCGGCGAGACCGCTCTTTAGCCGGCTTGATTGGTGAAGCTGTAG
The DNA here is from genome assembly GCA_002421965.1 of Candidatus Saccharibacteria bacterium UBA6209. Classification (GTDB taxonomy): domain Bacteria; phylum Patescibacteriota; class Saccharimonadia; order Saccharimonadales; family Saccharimonadaceae; genus Nanosynbacter. The sequence goes on along the minus strand of DISN01000018.1, from coordinate 16,596 downwards.
ATGGTGCTGTGGCTGAACTAGCGGCAACTTGGCAGATTTATGCTTGGCAGATTGAGGCGTTTGATAATTTACCTCAAGTTGCCAAGGTGGCGCGAGAGCTCGATTTTCCAGTAATTTGGTCGCTGTTTCAGATGGAGCGGCGGGGCATACTGATTGACATAGACCAGCTAAAGGCTATGGCTGACAGCCTAGGCGAGGAGCTAAAGAAGACCGAACAACAAATATACTCATTGGTAGATGATGAATTTAATATTGCTAGTCCAGCGCAGCTTTCTGATGTGTTATTTGCTAAATTAGGACTACCAACTACGGGTATCAAGAGAGGCAAGACAGCCTATAGCACTGATCAAAAGACACTCGACAAATTACGAGGTCAGCACCCGATTATTGATTTGGTTGAGCATTCTCGTGAGTTAGCAAAATTAAAAAACACCTATGTCGATACTCTGCCAATTTTAGCTGACAGCAACTCTCGGGTGCACACAACTTTTAATCAAGACGTGGCTGCGACAGGCAGGTTGAGTTCGACCGATCCAAATTTGCAGAATATACCAATTAGATCTGAGATGGGGCGACAGATTCGCCGGGCATTTATCCCTTCGCCCGGTAAGGTGTTTGTGAGCGCAGATTACTCTCAGTTTGAGCTAAGGTTGGCGGCAGTTCTGGCTAATGACAAGGGACTAATTGATGACTTTAACGGTGATGTCGACATTCACGCAAAGACAGCGAGCGATGTTTACGGCATACCACTAGAGGACGTGACCAAGGATCAGCGCCGCGATGCCAAGGTGATTAATTTTGGTGTTCTTTATGGCATGAGTCCGCATGGGCTGTCGGCAGCAACGGGCATGACGTTTACTCAGGCAAAGCAGTTTATTGATCAGTATTTTACGCTTCGAGCGCCAATTCGGCAGTATATTGACGCAACACTAGAAAAGGCCAGGGTTGAGGGCTATGTTGAGACGTATTTTGGCAGGAGGCGACCGACACCAGACATCAAGAGCAGTAATTTTATGGTTCGTCAGTCGGCTGAGCGGGCGGCTGCCAATATGCCGATTCAGGGGACTGAGGCGGATTTGATGAAACGAGCAATGATTGTGGTTGATCAAATGCTGTCGGATCGAGCTGATCAGCTGCTCCAGATACACGACAGTATCTTAGTCGAATGCAACGAGAGTGATGCCGAGGATATTGCTAATCAGATGAGAGATATTATGGAAAATATTGCTCCGGAGCTACCGATTAAGCTTCGGGTTGACGTGAGTGTGGGCAATAATTGGGGCGAGGCTTAGTTGATAATGAAGACCTTGTTTTTTGATTATTTTGGTGTGTTGGCGCATGGCTATGGCCGAGTCGACGCAGAACTAATGAATTTTATTGAGAAAAAGCTAGTTGGCAAGTGTCGGCTGGCGGTATTGTCGAACATGAACGGTGGCACGGCAGAGGAAATGCTTGGTGTTCATGCCGAGAAATTTGATGGAGTGTTTATCTCTGAAAAACTAGGGGTTGCTAAGCCGGATCAGCGAGCTTTTTTGCTGGCAGCTAGCCAGATACAGGAATTTCCTGGGGACTGTCTGATGATTGATGATAGTGAGATTAATTGTCTGTCGGCCAAGGATGCTGGCATGGAGGCAATTCAGTTCAAGGGTGTTGCCGATTTAGAGCAAAAATTGGAAAAATATGGTATAATGACCCCATGAAATACTCCAAAAATTCCTTATCTCGATTCATACCAATTCTACTAGTAATTGTCATTATGATTGTGGCGATAGCTGCCGTGATTGCAATCGGTCGTGCGCTACTTGGCGGCGGATCATCAAATAACTCAACCAACACTGTGGTGACGGACGAGGGCCGAACAGCCCTGTTGACAGTTGACAATAGTCGATCGGTTCGTCTAACTGTGCGTGGTCCGATCGTCTCTGATGAGAACTTCCGATCATACCGAGTGACGATTAGCCCAGAGGAGCGAGACATTACCACCTATGCAGGATATCTTGAAAAAGTCATCGAAACCAAAAAATTCGACAACAACAACCGTGCCTACGAAGAGTTAGTGCATGCACTTGATAAGCGACGAATGATGGATGGTCGAGTGCTAGCCGAAGAGCAGAACGACCTGAGGGGTATCTGTGCTAGTGGGCAGATCTACCAGTTTGAAACGTTAGTCAACGGCGAGACAGTTCGTTCACTATGGACATCCGACTGCGATGGGTCAAAGGGGTCGGCGACCGCTAACGTATCAGAGGTAATCGATATGTTCCTTAAACAGATCCCAGAGGGTCGAAAGATTGTCAGCGGGGTTGGTCTGGGCCGGGACGAAACTTTCTTTAGGTTATAGGCATGCCTGAGCTACCTGAAGTCGAAACAGTACGTCGAGGGCTAGCAAATTTGTTGCCAGGTCGGACTGTTCTGCGCACGACAACGATTGACTCACCGAAGAGTTTTCCGAATGCTCCGAACGATGTTGAGCAATTTTTGTACGAAGCTACTATAGTCGGCGTGCGTCGTCGAGCTAAGGTGTTGATTATTGACCTAAGTAGCGAGTATTCACTGGTTGTGCATTTAAAAATGACCGGTCAGTTGGTGTTTAGGGGCGAGGATAAAGCGAAAAATTTAGAATATGGAATTAGGAATTTGGAAGTTAAAATATCAGATCCTAGTGAACCGCTGACTAGCTTTGCTGGCGGCCACCCAAACGATAGTCTTGTCGGTAAATTGCCAGACCGCTCAACTCGGGTGCAGATAGATTTTACAGATGGATCGCATCTATTTTTTAATGACCAGCGCAAATTTGGCTGGATAAAACTTGTGCCCACTACCATGGTTGAGCAGATGCCGTTCTTTCAAAAAGTTGGACCCGAGCCGCTAGACCCGAAAACTAAGTCCGAAGAATTTACTCAGCGTGTTAGGCGTCGCAGCGGATCGATGATCAAGCCGGTGATTCTTGATCAAGCGGTGATTGCCGGTGTTGGTAATATTTACGCCGACGAGTGTCTGTGGGCTACTCATATTCACCCCGAGACTAGGTCTGGTAAGCTGTCGGATGAGCAGCTGAATACATTATTTATTGAGCTGGTAAAGATCCTGCAACTTAGTATCGACCAGGGTGGCTCAACCGATAGAAATTATGTTGATGCTGAAGGACGTAAGGGAAATTACTTAAAATTTGCTAATGTATTTCGTCGCGAAGGTCAGGCTTGCCATAGACATCCAGACCAAGAAATTCTAAAGATTCGAGTAGCTGGGCGAGGTACGCATATCTGTCCGGTTTGTCAGGTGGTGATCGTATGACGCTGGCACTGATTTACGGCGATAACGATTTTGAAAAACGTCAAGAGCTATTTAAGCTGGCGAAGGATAGGGGAATGGATCGCTATGATGGCGAAGAGGTGACTCTAGAGAAGCTTCGGGAACTAGCTACGGGTCAGACGCTTTTTGCCGCCAATAATCTAAGCGTAATTGATGGACTGAGTGATAATTCTGATATCTGGAATAGGTTGCCAGAGATTTTGACAAGCGATGCAGATATCGTACTTGCCGAGGGCAAGATTGATAAGCGTACCAAAACATACAAGTGGCTAGTAAAGACTGCCAAGACTAGCGAGCACGTCGCCTTGACCGATAGGCAGCGGCCCAAATTGACTGCTTGGGTAATCTCTAGGGCTAAGGATCACGGCTACACGCTCGATAATGGGTTAGCCGAGGAGCTGATTGATCGTCTAGGCTATGATCAGATGCGGCTAGATATGGTGCTAGGGCAGTTAAGTTTGGTAGACAATTTAGATAAAGCCAAGCTGCAATATATTGTGCCGCTAGCTAAGTCAGAGAGTGCATTCGAACTGCTAGAGGCGGCACTTAGCGGTCGAGTCGGTGACGTTAAGCGGATTATTTCATACCTCGAGCAGACCGAGGGTGATGACGGTGCATATATGACCGTTGGTTTGCTGGCGTCACAGGTGTTTAATCTAAATGGCTTAGTGCTAGCGCGGGGTGACAGTGCTGAAGTGGCTGCAGATCTAGGCGCTCATCCTTTTGTGCTACAGAAGCTTGCGCCATATGCTCGAAGGATTACGGCAGATCAGCTAGCGAAAATTAACCGAGCCATGATCAGGGCCGATGAACAGATGAAGAGCACGGGCGCCAATCCATGGATGCTGGTTGAGGTGGCGCTGGTGGATATCGCTAAAGTAACCAGTATATAAAAATCCGCCCGAGATTGGGCGGATTTTTCTTTAATATATAATCTTACAGACTATTTCTTAACAGCTGGCTTCTTTGCAGGAGCTTTCTTGGCTGCAGTAGCGGTCTTAGTGGTAGTTGCTGGCTTCTTGGCGGCTGCTTTTGGAGCTGCCTTGGTTTCGGTTTTCTTGACAGCTGGCTTGTCGGCAGTCTTTGGGGCGGCCTTTGCAGGAGCTTTCTTGGCTGCTTCTAGCTTAACACCGGCTTCTTTAGCAATCTTGCTTAGCTGGCTCTTGCGCCTAGCAGCAGTGTGCTTGTTGATGATGTTTTTCTTGACAGCAGTGTCGATTTCGCTGTGAGCCGCAGATAGGGCCTTGGCTGATGGCTCCGTGTGGAAAGCCTTAGCGGCAGACTTAACGTCTTTTTTGGTAGCAACGTTTCGCTCGCGTCGGACTACGGCTTGCTTGGCGCGCTTGATGGCTGATTTAATGATTGGCATGTTACTCCTTATGGTACCTAATGTTGTTTTGTCAATTCAAAGAGGAATTATACAGGTATTTGTCGAAAAAGTAAAGGAACAAAACAGTTGACAAGATTGATATGCTTATGGTATATTGATTACAAACTTACTAAAATAAACACAGGTAATTTATATGGCAACGCCCGCCTCAAGTAAAAAACAGATTATCGAGAGCATCAAGGATAAGAAAAACATCCTGGTGACAGTTAGCAACAATCCGTCGGTCGATGAATTGGCGGCTGCACTTGGTTTGACGATTTTTCTTAACAAGCTTAATAAGCATGCGACGGCGATTGCTAGTGGTAATATACCTTCGGCGCTTGATTTCCTGGATCCAGGCAAGACTTTTGAGGCGACCGCAGATAGTCTGCGTGATTTTATCATTGCTCTAGACAAGGAAAAGGCTGACCACTTGAGGTACAAGCTTGAGGGCGATGTCGTTAAGATATTTATTACGCCGTATCAGACAACGATTACGCAGAATGATCTGGAGTTTTCTCAGGGTGATTACAATGTTGAGATGGTGATTGCCTTAAATGTTGCTAGTCGTGAGGAGTTAGATAAGGCACTATCGGCGCATGGCAAGATTTTGCACGATGCAGTAGTGGCGACTATTACTACTGGTAGTTTAAAGAGTAGCCTTGGGACGCTAGACTGGCATGAAGATGCTGCGACAGGCGTGAGTGAGATGGTTACAGAGATTGCTCAGGAGCTAAAGACAGCTAAGGCTGATATTGATGAACAAATTGCTACGGCCTTTTTGACGGGAATTGTCGCTTCGACAGATAGGTTTAGTAATGAGCTGACATCATCCAAGGTGATGACTATGTCAGCAGAACTTATGGCATCTGGAGCTAATCAGCAGTTGATTGCAGCCCAGCTTCAGGATAACGCAACCAAAGAGGCGACTAATGATTCGTCAGAGCAGACCTCGGTTGAACAACAAGAGGAGGTCAAAGACGAATCAGTTGAGCTAGCTAATGACGACCCAACAAAGCTTATCATCAATCGTGATGATGCGACATCAGATAATTTAGAGTCAACTAAACTAGATGTAATGAGTGATGATAGTGCGGTGGATATTAATCATGAGCACGAGGGTAACTTGGATGAGGTTGCAGAACAGGTGCGACAAGAGTCGCAGGAAGATGCCGCTAAGGCTGCCGAAGCCCAACTGAGCGAGATTACAGAAGCGGTGGTTCAGCCCGAGCAAGGTGATCTTGAAGCAATCGTTGCACCAGTCGCTGTAGACCCTGTTGGTATTACTGCCGAATTAGAGCAGGCGACTGCCGAGCTACAGTCGGCGCCAGTGATTGACCGAGTGGTTGCTGCAGATGAAGTGAGTATTCCGACTGTCGGAGGCACTCTTAACGCAACTACCGCTACTGCGGCAGAGCAAAAACGTGAAGATTTGCGAAATGATCAAAATCGTACAATTTTGACACATAATAGTGGGCGACTGGGCGATCAGCCGGTTATGGGAACTGGTGTAGAGCTTAACGCTGCTATGGCTGCTCAAAAAGACGAGCCGGCTGCTGTCGATATCTTTGCAGCGCCAATTACACCGCCAAGCGTTGAACCACTTAGTGCCGCAGAGGTGCCAACAATTGACCCGTTGACATCACAGGCCGAGGCGGTTGTATCGCCATTTGATCCAGTGCCTCAGCCAGCTCCAATTTATGGCAGCGGTACGCAGGATGCATTAGCTGCTGTTAATGCAGTGCTTGATAGTGCTCCAGAGCCACAGCCTCGGCCAGAGCCAATGACAGCGATGCCAGTCGCTCCAATGGATAACACAATGGGCATCCCGACACTAGCTGATATCGAGTCAAGCAGCGTGACAGGCTTGCCGCCGATGCCTGACTTTAGTAGCTTGCCGCCACTTCCATCTGCGCCAACTGGTATCGATCCAAGTGGTTTGCCTACAGCACCAACGGATTCTGCGGCGACACCTCAAGAGTTTAATCCAGCGCAGTTCCAGATACCACCGCAAACCTAATGATTATGGACGACGAGATACTTCTAATTGATAAGCCAGCTGGCATGACTAGTTTTGGTGTGGTTGCTAGAGTGCGTCGATTGCTATCGCAGCGAGCAGGCGGCAAGGTCAAGGTTGGCCACACTGGTACGCTTGATCCGTTTGCTACAGGATTGATGATTTTACTGGTAGGCAAGGGCACGAAGCGATCTAACGAATTCTTGAAACTCGACAAAGTCTATGAAGCCGAGATTGTCCTTGGCGAAACCAGCACAACGGGCGATCCAGAGGGTGAAATTACCAAAACTAGTAATCGCACAGATGAGATTACCAAGGCAGGGCTGGAGGCAGCTTTAGTGCAGTTCACTGGTGAGATACAGCAGATACCGCCGGCCTTTTCAGCTATTAAGATTAACGGTCAGCGGGCATATAAACTAGCTCGAAAGGGTGAGGAAGTTATTATGCCGGCGCGGACGGTTACTGTGTATAGCTTAGAGCTGGTCGAGTATAGCTATCCTGTGGTCAAGATCAGGGCACACGTCAGCAGTGGTACATATATTCGAACGCTTGCAGAAGACATCGGTCAAACTTTGGGCGTAGGAGCGTACTGTCGTGAGCTACGACGAACCAAGGTTGGTGATTATTCAGTCGAACAAGCCGCCTCACTTAATGACTTGGGCATTACGTCATAAGGTGCTATTCTAGATACATGAAACATAAGGGCTTTACTATAGTTGAATTAATCGTAGTTATTACAGCGATTGTCATATTGGCGTCGATTGCGATTGTGTCGTATGCCTTTGTCGTCGGCGACTCGATGGATGCAAAGATAAAATCGACCGTCAAGACTGCGGGCGACGCACTGACTCTATATGAGAACAAAAATGGCTCCAGGGTGGCGGCTTCGGGGTACTTTGGCAATGCCAACGGCATGGATACACTAGTACCCACCTATCTAAAGACTGGATATCGTGACGGTATAACTAGCACCAACTCTACTACGGCTAACAATATTTTTAGGTGGTACGACTGCCCGGATGCATCAAGTGGGTTTGTGATCTATGCATCACTCAATAACCCAACGGCTGATGACATCGCAACTTTTGGTAAGATTCGAACATCCTGTGGACATACGGCCACTCAGGCCCCAGACACCGGAAATCCTTCGTATAACTACGCTCAGACGTTCTAGTATTGATTGAGCGGCTGTTTTTTGGTATAATCGCATAGCTATGATAAGCAAAGACAACAAGCACAAAGCGATTGCTTTGACTCAGGTCAGCAAAAACGACGTTGGTAGCCCACAGGCTCAGGTGTCGGTTTTGACGGCTCGTATCAAAGAGGTTACAGAGCATCTTAAGGTCAACAAACATGACTTTATGGCTCGTCGCGGCTTGGTACAGATGGTAGGCAAGCGCAAGCGTCTACTTAAGTACCTTGAGCGAACCGACTTTGAGAGTTACAAGAAAGTCGTGGCCGCTCTGGGTCTGCGTAAATAAACGCGCCGGAATGGTTTGATCAACCGCCCCGCTCTACGTGGGGCGGTTTTTTGTTTCCCAAAATCTTACTTACTAACGCGTCCTACTTACTCTGATAATCCCGACTCCTAGCGTCATCAATACTGCGACCGTGCTTAATATACGTGGCATGCTGACTCCGGTATTTGCTAGTATCTCCGTATGCACATCACCTTCGTAGCCAATGACTATCGGGTCGACGATAATACCATTAGCCACACCATCCTCGTCTAGCTCGCCGCCATCGATTAGGCTGTAACTAATAGTAGTCTTGTCGTCTGTAGTCGATACACTCACCCGAGAAGTGATGTTAGACAGCTCCTCGGTGGAGGTGTTGTATTTGTAGACTCGTAGTTTAGAAGTGTCTAGTATGTCGCCGCCGAGGGTATAGTCAACCCTTGTTTCTCCAGCATTCTCACAGGCAATACTAAACTCTATCCCGCCGAGGATAGTAGTATTGGTAGTCTCGGGGTTGGGTTCGACGTCGTCAGGTGATAGTAGGCTGGCTGAAGTAAGATGTGAGCAGGTTTGACTGTCGTTAGACTGAGCGATAGCTAGCTTAGACTGGCTGATGACTGGACTAGGGATGGTGCTAGGCGGGGTTGACAGCACTTTTTCAGCATCAACTACTTTACTAGCTTCGAAAGAGACTTCTTTGATAGCGGGTTTGTATATAAATTCTAGCGTGTTATCTCCAGCCACCAAAGTCTTAGTTTGCGGTGCTGGTGTGATGTAGCCGGAGATAGCCTGGGGGGTGAAGGTTTGTGTACTGCCGGCTCGGTAGTAGGCGGAGAGCGCTTGGTCGAGGGCGGCTTGTTCAGAGGGGGTGGGATTTGATAGGTCGGCAATCTCTGGCAAGACAGGTCCTTGGGAGGCAAGATAGTTGTTTAACGGGCTGCCGTTGAGCATTCCAGTGATCGTCTGAGAAGTACCGATGGCTGTGCCACTTCGATCCAGGTAGCGTAGGTCGGTGCTCGATGGGTTGATGAGGTGGCCACCGTAAGAATCATCAGTACCATTATTATTGTGGTCGTTGCCAAGATACTCGTGCTCACCAGCTATGCTACTCTGAATATTATTTAGGTTGAGTGGATCCTCTGTGGTGATTCGTACATACCAAAAGTTATCATAAACTTGCTGGACTATACTCAAATCACTTGAGTATAGGTATGGAATTCCAGGTTCGTCATACTCGATATAGCCGCCCCAAGGGTTTTGCATAAAGAAGGCCGTAGGGTCTACGCTTGTCACACTAGCGGGGAGCGTGACGCTCGTGATTCGGTTATTGGCAAATGCCAACCTATCAATACTTATCAGCCCAGACGGCAGCGTGATTGATGAGAAAAAGCTATCGCGAAAAGCAAACGGTCCTATGCTCGTAACCGGTTCACCATTAATAGTGTCGGGTATGGCTATATCCCAGTTTAGGCAACTAACGCCGTTATTCTTGATCGCGTTCAAGTCGGCAAACTTGTAGCCATTGGCAACACCGCTCGAGAACTCAAAGCACTGCTCAGGCGTTGGCATAGTGTCGTCATAGGTCGTGCCACTGTAAGTGATGGATGTAAGATAACGGTTATCTTCGAAGACCCCGTCTCCAATACTCACTGGACTGCCAAGGAGAACGGCGGAAGTAAGTTGATTATACCCGAACGCGTCCGCACCGATACTCGTTACGCCACCCGGAATCGTGACGGTGGTGAGCTGGTTGTTGTAGAATGCGTCCGCACCGATACTCGTCACGCTGCTTGGGATGGTGACGCTGGTGAGTTGGTTGTCCCGAAAGGCAGAATTGCCAATACTCGTCACCCCCTCTGGGATAGTGACGCTGGTGAGTTGGTTCCTGTAGAACGCAGAGTTGCCAATACTCGTCACACTACTGGGAATAGTGACGCTGGTGAGTTGGTTGTTGTAGAACGCATAGTCGCCAATACTCGTCACTCCCTCTGGTATAGCGACACTAGTGAGCGACTTGCTCGTGAATGGGCCTGGGTAGCCTCCGCCAACCGTACCAATCTTCACAACACTCACCCCTCCAATCGTCGCTGGTATATCAACAGCTCGTGGGCAGGCTGGGTTAGCAGGGTTGTTGGCTTCGTTGTTGTAGTAGTCGGTAATGGTACCAGTGCCGGCATTAAAAGCAAAACATGAGTCGGGAGGAGTAGCGGCACTCGCAATGTCTGGAGTAGTGAGGAGGTTCTGTCCAGCTAATACGCCACCAGCCAGGACTATGAGTCCAATCGTCGCCACAGCTGCTCTCTCGACGTGGCTTTTTGCCAGTTGCCTTACTGCTGCTGTGAGCGGTTGATGTATGCGCATATTATTTTCTCCTTTAGGTCGATTTTATGTACTGTTTTGTCTCGTCGCTTGCTTCCTGCCAAATGATCGCGTACGCCATTTTACTCTCTCCTATGGCCCTATCTTTTTTTGTGGTCGATAGTTATGCGCCCCAGTCCTGCCGCTCCAGCTAGTAGCGCCAATACGCCACCGCCAGCTAATAACCATAGATTACTTCCTGTTGCCGCTAACATCTCCCCCGCATCAGACAAAGTCCCAATGTAGATTGGATCAACGATTATGCCGTTGGCTGCACCGTCTTCATCGAGGGCACCACCATCAGTCAGGTTGTAGGTGAGGACGGTTTTGCCGTTGTTAGTAGTAAACGTCATATGGCTCGTGATGTCTGTAAGAGCGCCAGCTGTATCTTTGTAGACACGGAGCTTACTTAGGTCGGTCTGGGAGCCGAGGGTTAAGGTGACGGCCGTGGTGGCTCCGTTTGTACAGTCTAGAGTGAAGCCGAGGCCACCGAGGATTGTGATGTCCTGAGGAGCCGTAACGCTGCCTGGAGCTAATAGTTCGGCAGACTGGATAGTGCTACAGGTATTGTCGTTGGCAATAGAGAGCTTTGATTCGCTCAGCAGCGGTGAGGCAACGCTACCGGGAGTAGTACTTGGCACAAGTACGCCATCGGTGACGTCATTGCTCACAAATGGCACTGAGAGGACTGGCCGCTTGTATATAAATTCCAGCGTATTGTCTCCAGCCACCAAAGTCTTAGCTTGCGGTGCTGGTGTGATGTAGCCTGAGATAGCCTGAGGGGTGAAGGTTTGTGTACTGCCGGCTCGGTGGTAGGCGGAGAACGCTTGGTCGAGGGCGGCTTGTTCAGAGGGGGTGGGATTTGATAGGTCGGCAATCTCTGGCAAGACAGGTCCTTGGGAGGCAAGATAGTTGTTTAACGGGCTGCCGTTGAGCATGCCAGTGATCGTCTGAGAAGTGCTGATGGCTGAGCCGCTTCGATCGAGGGATCGTAGATCGGTGCTCGATGGGTTGACGAGATGGCCGCCGAGGGAGTCGCGAGTAGTACCGTTGGCGTTGGCGTCTTTACCCCACCACTCTTCGCTCATAACTCCATCTTGGATATTGTGTGGATTACTTGGATCGGCGGTATAGAGCTTGACGTACCAGATGCTGTCGTAGGCACGTTGGACTTCGGCGGGATCGTCGGACCAGATGCATGGCGCGCCGTTGTCGCACCAGTCTAGGTCGCGACCCCAGGGGTTTTGGATAGCAAAAGCCATGGGGTCGATACTCGTCACGCTACTTGGGATGGTGACGGAAGTGAGTTGGTTGTAGGAGAACGCATCTGCGCCAATACTCGTGACGCCACTCGGAATCGTGACGGTAGTGAGTTGGTTGCCATAGAAGGTAAAATTTCTAATACTCGTCACACTACTGGGAATAGTGACGCTGGTGAGTTGGTTGTCGGAGAACGCACTGTAGCCAATACTCGTCACCCCCTCTGGGATAGTGACGGTGGTGAGTTGGTTGTCCCGAAAGGCAGAATTGCCAATACTCGTCACGCCACTCGGAATCGTGACGGTAGTGAGCTGGTTGTAAGAGAACGCGTAGTTGCCAATACTCGTAATATCTACCGGAATAACAACATCACGCCCACAAAGAACACCACTGTCTCGAGCCACAATCGGACTTGCCTGGTAGTAGTCTGTGACCGTTGAGCCAGTGCGTGCGAAACAGACTGAGTCGGTCGTAGGAGACTGTTCGGTATAGGTAGTGGAGCCAATCGTCATTGAGGAGATGGGGTTGTTGTCGAAACTTGAGTGCTGCATGCTGGCGGCTGGGTTTGGGATGGTGACGGTGGTGAGTTGGTTTGACAAGAACGCATCTGTGCCAATACTCGTGACGCTACTGGGAATCGTGACGCTGGTGAGCCGGTTGGACTGGAAAGCGGAATGCAGAATACTAGTTACGCTACTTGGTATGGTGACGCTGGTGAGCCGGTTGTACTGAAAGGCAGAACTGCCAATACTCGTCACCCCTTCTGGGATAGTGACGCTGGTGAGTTGGTTGCCGTCGAACGCGGAACTGCCAATACTCGTGACGCCACTCGGTATGGTGACGGTGGTGAGTTGGTTGCTAGAGAACGCCCAGTCGCTAATCTTCGTCACACTACTTGGGATAGTGACGCTGGTGAGTTGGTTGTACGAGAACGCAAAGTTGCCAATACTCGTCACACTACTTGGGATAGTGACGCTGGTGAGTTGGTTGTACGAGAACGCATAGCTACCTATACTCGTGACGCCACTCGGTATAGTGACGCTGGTGAGCTGGTTGTTGTGGAACGCATAATTGCCAATGCTCACAACACTCACCCCTCCAATCGTCGCTGGTATATCAACAGCTCGTGGGCAGGCGGGGTTGGCAGCGTTATTAGCCTCGTTGTTGTAGTAGTCGGTGATGGTACCAGTGCCGGCATCGAAGGCAAAGCAGGAGTCGGGTGGTGTGGCCGCCTGAGCAGAGTCTGGGGTAGATAAGAGATTCTGTCCAGCCACGACTCCAGCGGCCAGGACTATAAAGCCGAGTGAAATCAAACTAGCCTTCCGGGCAATTGATGTAGTCATATGCTTAGCGACAAATGACAGTGTTTGTGTTATGTGCATAATGTGTGCGTACTCCCTTTAACCTTAGTTTACCCATGTACTAACTCTTATTTTACTATCATTACGTATTGTAGGCTGTGGCGTTACTTGTCAGCAGACGACTATTCTTTTGCTTGCGCAAAACAACTACTCTTATTTATAGTGGTTATGGCTGGGGGTGTCAAGGTGTCGATCGTTGACGATATGCGAGATGTCAATTGCACTGGGAATTAGCTCAGGCTGTCCCAGGCTATTGTGATATTGGTTTAGCTACAATAACCTCGCGACCATCGGCTGAACCACCGAGGGTGCATGAGTAGAGGGTGAGCTGTGGTTCGTTGGTGCGGTTCTCGATCTCGATAGCGTCGGGTGTAACTGAAAATATCTTGCTAATCTCATAAGTGTAACGCTTTCCGTCATAGTCAACGACCAGCTCATCACCGGTTTTGAGCCTGTCAATATTATAAAATGGAGATTTACGCAGCGTCTGCTGGGGTGTTAGGCCCATAATAAATCTGTGTGCAGACAGGACAAAGTTGCCGCCATCGGCTGGGTTGCCGTTATCAGGTTGTCGCCACCAGGCGCCTTTCTCCATGACTGTCTCGTCGCCAGCTGTATAGGGCAGGTTGATATCAATTTTTGGTATGTATAGACGATTTTCATCAATCGGCCTATCAGCCTTGAGCAGCTTAGTGGTTGAATTGTCGTCGGGATTTATGGTAGTTGATATTAGAGTCGGACTAAGCGATGTAATTAGCAAGTATGCGCCGGCTATTAGCAGTAGCAGGGAGGCGATAGTGGGAATGGTTGGCAGCTTAGATGGTTTCAGGCGCATGTCTTTATTTTATCATTAATCTGCCTCGGACTGTAAATATAGCCGCGTTGAGCTTGTATTAACGATTATGCTATAATCTAGTTGTATATCATAGATAGAACACATAATCTAAGTAGAGAGCCAAACATCCAAAGGGGAGTACAACGCCATGCGTCTAACCAAACCACTGTCATTTCTCGCCAAACAAATGACCAAGACTGCCATTAGAAGCACCGCCCTAGCTACCCTTGGCCTCATAATCCTCGCTGGTGGAGTCCTCACCGCACAAAACCTCCTAGTATCCCCACAAACCGCCCAAGCCGCCACACCACCCGACTCCTGCTTTGCCTTCAACGCTGGCACTGGCACCATCACCGACTACTACGACCACGAAGGCAACAACTCAGCTAACCCAGCTTGCCCACGAGCTGTTGATATACCAGCGTCTATTGGGGGCGTGGCTGTGGTAAAGATTGGTACAGTTGGCGGAAGCTACCCAGGCCCATTCACGAGCAAGTCGCTGACTAGCGTCACTATACCCGAAGGCGTGACGAGTATCGGGAGCCACGCGTTCCTCGGCAATCTGCTCACCAGCGTTACTATCCCTAGTAGCGTCACTAGTATGGGCTTCCAGGCGTTCCACAACAACCAACTCACTAGCGTCACTATCGCTAATGGCGTGACAAGTATCGGTGACTCTGCATTCCGCTTCAACAAACTCACCAGCGTCACTATCCCTAGTAGCGTGACGAGTATTGCGGGCTGGGCGTTCTCCAACAACCAACTCACCAGCGTCACTATTCCAAGTAGCGTGACGAGTATTGGCAACTATGCGCTCTACGGCAACCAGCTCACCAGCATCACTATCTCGGGCAACCCTGCGACACTCGGAAGCGATATACTCACGGGTAACCCTATCACATCTATTTCCTACAACGGCACAACTTATACTGAAAGCCCGACTGTCTCAGAACAGTGCTTTAACTTTTCGTCAAGCAGTATCACAAAATATAAATTCGCCGACCTCGGCTTGATCAAGGTCAGTGGGGTAGCCTGTGTGAATCGCAATATAACAATACCTAATTCGATAGGTGGTTTGCCGGTGACGAGTATTGGCAACTCTGCGTTCTCTAATAACCAGCTCACCAGCGTCACCATCCCAAGCAGTGTGACGAGTATTGGCGGCTGGGCGTTCGCCTCCAACCAACTCACCAGCCTCACCATCCCAAGCAGTGTGACGAGTATTGGCAACTCTGCGTTCTACAACAACCAACTCACCAGCCTCACCATCCCGAGCAGTGTGACGAGTATTGGCGACGGTGCGCTCTCCTCCAACCAACTCACCAGCCTGACCATCCCAAGTAGCGTGACAAGTATTGGGCGCGCTGCGTTCTCCAACAACCAACTCACCGGCCTCACCATCCCTACCGGCGTGACGAGTATTGGCAACATGGCCTTCCACAACAACCGACTAAACTCTGTCACCATTCCAGCAAGCGTTACAAATATCGGCAGCAATGCCTTCTCTAATAACCAACTCACCTCTGTCACTATCCAAGCGAGCGTTACAAGTATCGCCAGTGCTGCATTTGAGCGCAACCAGCTCACCTCTGTCACTATCCCAGCGAGCGTTACAAGTATCGCTAATGACGCCTTTGCTATGCAAAGCCAGTATGGACGGGATTTAGATTGGTGTGAAAACGGTGCACCATGCCTTTGGTCGGATGACCCATTAGAGGTCCAGGCAGCCTACGATTCACTCTGGTACGCTCGCCTCTATACAGAAGACCCAGCCAACCCACACAATCTCACCGACAGCATCGCCGACGAGGAGGACTGGATGGGGGAGGACGCCAATGCCAACGGCCTCAACGATTCCTTTGGCGGCCACCTCATCAACCCGTCTAGCACACAGCTACACTACCTTGATCGCAGTGGTGCCGCCGTTGGCGCTACCCAAACAGTTACTGGAATACTTGATGGCAGTCCACTTGCGAACTACTTTGTCGCCCAGGGCCCGATTGTTCCAATTCCGGCTGACTCAGGAGCCCCAACCCCCGCCGAACAAGCCGCCCTCGACCAGGCACTTTCTGTGTATTACCGAGCCGGTAGCACACAGACCTTCACGCCTCCCGCTATCCCTGGCTACATTACGCCTGCCTCCCAAAGCAAAACCCTCACAGCAGGGGATAATACCGTCAATTTTACATACAACCAGCAAGTCCTATCGGTACCATTTACTAACAACGACGTAACTGATGGCGTATTAGTACCAAGCAGCACTCCAGCTACCGTCGCCTCACCCCTCATAGCAGAATCTATCCTCTCGGTTGCTAACGACGGTGCCTGTAGTACGATTCAGTCAGCTGGCCTGCTCGCTCCTAATGCCGTTACCGCTCCTAGCGACGTGACTATCCTCGGTGGCCTCGGCTTCACTCTAGACTGTACAAACGGAGCCACCACGGCCGTCACCTTAACCCTCGGCTCCCAGGCTGACCTAAGCAAGCTCCGTGTCTACAAAGATACAGCTGGCACTCTTACAGACATCACGAGCCAGGTCACCCTGACAAGCGTTAATGGCAAAACGGTCATCACTTATACCCTCACCGACGGCGGCGACCTCGACGAAGACGGCCTAGCCAACGGCA
>DISN01000006.1 GCA_002421965.1 Candidatus Saccharibacteria bacterium UBA6209 | reverse complement strand
GACGAAGACGGCCTAGCCAACGGCACCATAGTTGACCCAATCTTCATCGGCACCTTACCCGGAGCAGGCGATATGCTAGCATCTACCGGCATAAATATATGGCTCCTGATTGGCGCGGGCAGCATAGCACTACTAGTCGGCGGGGCAGGACTACTGCGCCTACTCACTGGGCATAAGCAACGCACATCATACATTAGTAACGGTAGTAGACGATGAGCCAATACGTAGATAGACTAAGCAAGACAAGTAACCAAACATCCAAAGGGGAGTACAACACCATGCATCTAACCAAACCATTGTCATTTCTCGCCAAACAAATGACCAAGACCGCAATTAGAAGCACAGCCCTAGCTACCCTTGGCCTCATACTCCTCGCTGGCGGAGTCCTCACCGCACAAAACCTCCTAGTATCCCCACAAACCGCCCAAGCCGCCACACCACCCGACTCCTGCTTTGCCTTCAACGCTGGCACTGGCACCATCACCGACTACTACGACCACGAAGGCAACAACTCAGCTAACCCGGCTTGTACACGAGCTGTTGATATACCAGCGACGATTGGCGGGGTAGGGGTGACGAGTATCGGGAATAGCGCCTTCTCTGGTAGTAAGCTTATCTCCATCACCATTCCACCAAGCGTCACTAGTATCGGCGACTATGCGTTCCTGTTCAACAACCTAACCTCCGCGACCATTCCATCGAGCGTTACGGCTGTTGGCGCCAGAGCCTTCATAGATAATGAGCTTATCTCCATCACCATTCCTGTGAGTGTTACTAGTATAGGTGATAGTGCTTTCGCCAACAACCAACTTACTTCAGTCTCTATTCCGAACGCGGCCGCAATCATGCAACACAGTAGCTTCGCCGGCAACCCCTTATCTTCGATGACTATCGGTGACACCACGTATACCGAGGAGGCAAACACCACGGAGCCCGCTTGCTTTGCGATTTCTGGCATGACTGTCACAGACTATCACTGGGTAAGTCCTATAGTAGCCCGAGATACCGGCATTCTTTGCGGACGCGATGTCACAATCCCTGCTAGTGTCACCGAGGTTGGCAACAATGCGTTCTCGAGGAACCAACTCACCGCCGTCACTATACCCGCAGGCGTTACGAGTATTGGGGACTATGCGTTCTCCTCCAACCAACTCACCAGCGTCACCATCCCGAGCAGCGTGACGAGTATCGGCAACTATGCGTTCCGCGGCAACCAACTCACCAGCCTGACCATCCCGAGCAGCGTGACGAGTATCGGCAACTCTGCGTTCTCCGGCAACCAGCTCACCAGCCTGACCATCCCCAGTAGCGTAGTAACTTTTGGCAATGATATTTTTATCGGCAATACACTAACTTCTATTACTTATGGCGGCACTACCTATACACCAACAACACCCATATCTGAGCATTGCTACGCATTTTCTAATGGGTCTATAACTAATTACAACTATGCCGACATGAACCTTATTAAGGACAACGGCATAGCTTGTTTATCTCTAGACGTCGATATCCCAAGTAGTATCGGCGGGTTAACTGTAACAAGCATCGGTAATGGAGCCTTTTCCTACAGGCAGCTCACCAGCGTCACTATTCCCGACAGCGTGACGGACATCGGAGGCTGGGCGTTTGAGGCCAACCAACTCACTTCCGTCACAATCGGCTGCGGCATTAGCACTCTTGGTAGAGAGGTCTTTGCTATCAATAAATTGACCGAAGTCAGTATTCCCAATTGCATCACGAGTATCGACCCAACCGCCTTCTTTGGGCAGAACCCACGAGGTGGCATGTTAGGCTGGGGTTCAGACCCTAGTTACGACTGGTATAGCAACGACTCGGCTGTGCGTCAAATTGTCTTTGATGATATCTGGTATGCTCGGCTCTATACCGAAGACCCGTCCAACCCGAACGGGCTGAAAGACGGCACTACCGATGAGTGGTGGTATGTTGGTGAGGACCTCAACAGTGACGGAGACCAACACGACTCCATCGGCGGTCACCTCATCAACCCAGGCAGCACCACTGTTTCGTATCGTAGCGCTACTGGTTCTGAGCTTGCCCCTGATCGAATAGTCACCGGCCGCCTTAGTAGCGGCACCGACCTTACAGACTACCTGGTAAAGAACGTCCAAACACCCGTCTTTGACGACTCGCAAACCCCAACCCCCGCCGAACAAGCCGCCCTCGACCAGGCACTTTCTGTGTATTACCGAGCCGGTAGCACACAGACCTTCACGCCTCCGGCCATCGCTGGCTACATCACCCCGGCGGCAAAAACACCCACATTGTCTGGCGCTAATAATCAAGTTAGCTTCATCTACAAAAAGGACATCAAGACCGTAGACTTCAGCACCCCATCCGGCTCATCCACTAACCCTAGTCATAACTCTGTGCCCGCAAGCCTTGCTCCGGTCATGGCCAACAGCAGCTTTGCCGTAGATGCCGACAAGGATTGTTCAGTCATCGACGCAGCTCGCTTACTGCCAGCGAGCGACTTCGCAGCACTAGACTCAGGCTACACCACACTAGGTGGCCTCGACTTCACTCTGTCTTGCGCCACACCAGGCGAAGAGGCTACGGTGAGTCTATCGCTAGCCGGCCAAGTATCTGACCCGTCCACCGCCAAAGTCTACAAAAAGACCGCCGCCGGCACGATAACCGATATAACCGACCAAACCGTCATTACCAACCAGTCTGGCAGAACTACTATCTCTTACAGCCTAACTGACGGCGGAGCATTAGACGATGACGGAATCGTCAACGGCACCATAGTCGACCCGATCTACGTAACAGTACCCACAGAGTCTAACCAGACATTGCTCGCTAGTACTGGCGCCAGCCTATGGAGCGTAGCAGCAGCTGGCATGACACTCACCTTGGTTGGGGTGGTTTTGGCTGGGCGATTGAGTAGGCGACCCTAGGGCTGCCTACCGAGCAATAGCAGGATTTACGGGCCTGGTGATGATGGGTAGCATCTGCTAGAATATATAAATATGAAACGTGCCGCCAAGGCCTTGATCCGTGATGGTGAGGGTAAAATATTAGTGCTATACCGCAGCAAGACACATCCGCATCTTGCGCACGATATTGATTTGCCAGGAGGGGAGATAGAGCATTTAGAGCGACTGGAGCGGGGCATGCGGCGAGAACTGCAAGAAGAGACTGGGCTACAGCTGGCATTTAAGCGACGACACCGGATACACGTTTGGCGACCGGCTAAGGTGGCTCGTAGGTACCATCTGTATGAGTTATCGCTCGAGGCAGAGCAGCCTGTGTCTATTAGCTGGGAGCATGAGTCTTATCGATGGATTAGTGACCAGGAGTTTATTGAACATCCGGCGATTGACGGGTTTATGCATACGGTGCAGGAGTGGTTGCGCGAGCAAAGCATGGCTCAATAGACTTACTGCCGATAGTTCGTGGTATAATAGAACCAGAAAATATAACGCAGATAGTGATAGAGTTAAGGGCTTGTAGTCCGAGCGCTTGACCCTGTTACTTTCTGCAGCAAGGAGGACATCTAATGTCTATTATCAATCCTCATGGTAAAGAGATTTTATCGGTTACCGTGGATTACTGTGGTCGACCGTTAACTCTAGAGGTTAACCGTGTTGGCTTTCGTTCAACTGCTAGTGTGCTGGTTCGCTACGGCGACACTGTAGTTCTGGGAACAGCTCAGGTTGGCTCACGGCCAGTTCAGCTGGACTATTTTCCACTAAGTATCGACTACGAAGAAAAATTTTATGCAGCTGGCAAGATTAGCGGCAGCCGATTCATTAAGCGCGAAGGTCGCCCAAGTGATGAAGCTATACTAATTGGTCGTTTAATTGACCGCCCGATTCGTCCGCTATTTCCAAAGGGATACCGCCAAGAAGTTCAGGTAGTTGCGTCGGTTCTATCAATGGACCCAAGCTTCCGTCCAGACAGCGTAGCAATGATCGCCGCCAGCGCCGCACTAATGCTAACTGGTACGCCGTTTGACGGCCCTGTTGCTGGTGTGCGTGTCGGACGAGTTAATGGTGAATTTAAGGCATTTTTGACCGCTGAAGAGCGAGAGCAGAGCGACCTAGACATCGTAGTGGCTGGTATTGAAACTGGCGTAACTATGGTTGAAGCTGGTGCTAATGAAGTCTCAGAAGAGGTGATTGGCGAGGCCCTAGAGTGGGCATTTAAGGCTTACCAGCCAGCGATCGCTTTGCAGCGAGAATTGGTAGCAAAAGTTCAACCAGTTGCCCAAGAATACGAATTGATTTTGCCAAATGAAGAAGTTCAGTCAGAAGTTGACGCTTGGATATCTGACAAGCTAGGTCAGAAACTACGTGCTCCGTACCCAGAGCGTAACGAGATGGTTAATGAGCTTCGTTGGTCTTTCCATGAGGTGTTTGGCGAGAAGCTTGGTGAAGATTACACCAAGGAGCTGCGTGATGAGTACGACGAAGCCTTTACGATGGCGCTCCACAAGGACGTTCGACGCGGTATCGTCGAGGAGCAAACTCGCCCTGACGGTCGCAAGCTAGACGAGGTTCGAGTGCTTAGCTCTGAGGTTGGCGTCCTGCCACGAACTCACGGCTCGAGTATCTTTACTCGTGGCGTAACTCAGGGGCTAAACATCGTCACTTTGGCCCCACTTAGCTACGCACAGGTAGTCGATACCATGGAAGTTAATGACGGCGAGCGTCGCTACATGCATCACTACAACGCACCCGGCTTTACCGTTGGTGAAGTTCGACGACTTGGATCACCAGGTCGCCGCGAGATTGGTCACGGCTACTTGGCAGAGCGTGCACTAATTCCAGTGTTGCCAACCGAAGAGGAATTTCCATACGCTATCCGTAGCGTCACCGAGATCATGAGCCAGAACGGCTCGACATCGATGGCTGCAACTTGTTCAAGCTGTTTGGCCCTGATGGACGCCGGTGTGCCAATTAAGCGCCCGGTTAGTGGTATTGCTATGGGTCTGATGATGGACGGCGATAAGCCATATGTCTTGACCGATATTGCCGACGCCGAGGACTTTGCGGGTGATATGGACTTCAAGGTTACCGGTACTAGCGAAGGTATTACGGCTATTCAGATGGATATGAAACTTCACGGACTACCAGTGTCAATCCTCAAGATGGCGATTTCTGGCGCTAAGAGTGGCCGGGCGCACATTTTAGAGCACATGCTGACCACAATGGCTACACCACGAACTGCTTTGTCTCCTTATGCTCCACGAATTGAGAAGATCAAGATTAACCCAGACAAGATCGGCGCAGTTATCGGCAAGGGTGGAGAGATGATCAACAAGATTACCTCTGAAACTGGTGCAGAAATTGACATCAAGGACGACGGACTAATTACCGTTGCTAGCCCAGACGGTGCATCTATCGAAAAGGCACTTAACTGGATCAAGTCACTAACAGAAGAGCCAGAAGTTGGTCGAATTTACGAGGGCAAGGTTGTCAGTATCAAGGACTTTGGTGCATTTGTAAATATCTTACCAGGAATCGACGGCATGGTTCACATCTCGCAGCTATCTAACGAACGAGTTGAAAATGTGACTGACGTTCTAAGCGACGGGCAGATCGTTAAGGTTAAGCTGACCGGTATAGACGAGCGCGGCCGATTGAGTCTAAGCATCAAAGACGCTGCGTAGCTATGTCTAGTCAGCAATTTCTCGATGAACTAAGGTCGGAAATTGCTGATAGCGCCATTTGTCCTGAACTAGCCGCGCAAGCTACGCGGCTGGTTATGGGCAGTGGCAATCCGAATGCGGATATTGTGTTTATCGGCGAGGCGCCGGGCAAGAAAGAGGACGAGCAGGGCGTACCATTTGTCGGTGCTGCCGGTAAGTTTCTGGATAAAATGCTAGAGCAGGCGGGCTTGGATAGAAGCGATGTTTACATAACGAACATTGTTAAGTATCGTCCGCCGGATAACCGCGATCCGTCGACAGCTGAAAAAGCCGCCTTTTTGCCGTACCTGCTGCGGGAGCTAGAGATAATTAAGCCAAAAGTCGTTATAACGTTGGGCAGGCACAGCATGGAGTATTTCCTGCCGGGCGCCCAGATTGGCGAGGTTCATGGGCGGCTATACCAAGTCGCAGTTGATGGTCGGAGTTTCACAATTGCGCCTCTGTACCATCCGGCCGCCGCATTATATAATGGCAGTCTTAGGCAGATACTGATTGACGACTTCATTAGTGTCGCCGAGGCAATAAAATAGTCATAACACGCTATATATAGCGGCTGGTTCCATAAAAAATTGTCAAAACCTTAACTCTATAATATAATATAAAAATGGCTGAAATATGTTCAACAGGGCAGGATGCGCTGCCAGGCTTAGGCGGTAGCTTCGAGGAGTCTCTGGCTAGACCTGGAGCTGTCGAGTCGATGATTGAGAAATACACCGCAACAGGTGGTAAATTGGACTCTGAGTTTGAACTTGCAACCGATACTGTCGGTAATTATGATCTTGCAGGTAAGATTGCGGCCGTACTGGGCGATATCAACAGGGGCGACGCCGAGAGGCAGATAGGTGCGATGTACTGTGGTATGGTGCATGGCCTACAGTTGGCTAATAGTTTTAACCCAGAGTCGGATACGTCTATTGATTTGGGGTTGATATTTGCGGATCTGCCGAAGGGTCACAATTTAACTACATCAGATGCATTGGGTTATTTAACTCGCAGCTATCTGGCGCAAAGGCCTCGGCTAAGTAAACTTGTGTTGGAGTTATCGAGTATTATTGTCGGCGGAACTCCTACAGATATTGGCCGTGAGTCTCTAGTGCAGGTCGATGATGACCTGGCCGAGGGTCTGGCGGCACACGGCATGACTATAGCATTGATGGCAAAAGAGCGGCAACTAGGACTGCAAACTGCCGGTTTAACAGATGTAGAGTAGTTATCCACAGGTTTGTTCACATAAAAGGCTTGACAAGACATAAGCGTATTGGTAGGCTGAAGGTAGTAAGTAATCCAAAAGAAACACTTACGCCTGAATACGGGGCACATTCCGATAAACAATTGAGGAAAGGGCCGTGTAGAAACAATCCTTATCGCGATAAAGGAACAAAAATACCAGTATGATCAACTGGTTTTTTTGTTTTTCGGGGCGTGTTTATTGACTTATGTACCCTAGTTTGCTATAATTAGAGCAACTACTAGGGGAACAATTCTTAATTTAATGCCGTTTCTGTGAGAATTTTCCGCCTCTCGTATATATTTTTTAGATAAATATTTTCATTAGTAATAAAAAGGAGAAAAACAATTTATGGGTCAACGAAGACTCTCAGCGCCACAGGCAGATAATACTGCTAAGCGGCCACAAACTACTAAAAAATCTAACAATGCTGTACTTAACAACACCAACACTCGAAAGGGCGAGGTGTTTCGAGCGCAGCGCCGAACCTCAGAGAACGTTAGCTTGCAAGCTAGTCAGCACATTATTGATGTGCCGGTCAACAAGTCAATCTACAACGGCTACAACGGCGAACAATTTAGCCTAAAAATGCAACCAAAGCCAACCAAGAGCCAGACGCCTAAGCTACGAATCATCCCAATCGGCGGAGTGGGCGAGATGGGCATCGGCAAGAATATGAACGCCATCGAGTACGGTGACGAGATTATCATTATCGATATGGGCTTTTTGTTCCCGGGCTCTGACTATCCTGGCATTAACTACATTACACCAGATATTACCTACCTAGAGCAGAATAAGCACAAGATTAAGGCTCACGTCTTTACTCACGGGCACCTTGACCACATTGGTTCATTCCGTCACTTTATCCACCGTATTCCGGCTCCAGTTTATGCGTCGAAATTTACCGTCGGTATGCTCAATCGCACCATGGACGACGCCGATACTGACTTCCAGCCAGATTATCGGGTGATGGATCCAGCATCGCACGAAATTGTGCAAATTAGCGACAATTTCTCTATCGAACTAGTCCGTGTTAACCACTCAATCCCTGACTCGACAGCCGTTGTTGTCCGTACGCCACTAGGTGTAATTGTTGACTCTGGTGACTGGCGATTTGAGGAGAATCCGGTTGATGGTAATAAGTTTGACCTAGAGCGACTAACCGAGATTGCCACCAAAGAGGGCATCTTGATGTTTATGAATGAGTCGACCAACTGTGAGTCAGAGGGCACACACACTCATGGCGAGCTAGATATTCAGCATTCAATTGGCCAGGTAATGGATATGTATCCGTCGTCTCGCTTGATTCTTAGCTGTTTCTCAAGCCAGATTCATCGTATGCAGCTAATTCTTGATGAGGCTAAAAAGCATGACCGCAAGGTGGCCTTTGCCGGCTATTCGATGATCCAAAACCTCGAAGTAGCGCTTCGTGCTGGTACTATCAAGGTGCCAAAAGACACTATCGTCAAGATGGAAGATATCGTTAAGTTTCCTGACGGCAAGGTGACGATTGTCTGTACTGGTTCGCAGGGTGAGTTTAACGCCGTGCTTAACCGGATGGCCTCTGGTTCGCACAAGCATATCAAAATCAAGAGTTCGGATGTTATTGTCTTTAGCTCTAATCCAATTCCAGGTAACGAAAAGAATGTGATTCGTACGGTTGATGGTTTGATGCGTGAAGGTTCGGGCGTGATTCAGAATGGCAAGACACATCTAACTGGTGTTGGTCCGCTTCACCTGTCAGGACATGGTTACTATGACGATCACGTTAAGTTAATTAACGCCCTGAACCCAACCTACTACATGCCAATTCACGGTGAATTCCATATGCTGGTCCACAATGCGCGCTTGGCTGAAAAAGAGTGCGGTATTCCTAGGAAGAATATTTTTGTGTGTGATGCGGGCGATATCATCGAGATTGACTACGAGCGACAGGCCAAAAAAGCCGGACGCATCCAGGTTGGCGGTGTGATGTATGATGACTCTGGTGCAATTGTCTCAGAAGTCGTACTCAAGGATCGTATCCACATGTCGCAAGAGGGTATGTTTGTGGTCGTTCTGACCATTCAGAAGGGCACAGGACGCCTACTGACTAGCCCAGACATCATCTCTCGTGGATTTATCTATCTACGTGACTCAGAGGAGCTGATGAACTTAATTCGTCAGTACCTACGCCAAAAGATGACCAAGGGCATCAACGGTAAGTATGATATCGAAGTGCTCAAGAAAGAGATCAAGGATGAGGTCACGCACGTGCTCTACGACCAGACCAGGCGTACACCGATCGTTATCCCAGTTATCAATGAGATCGGACTTCGTAGCTCAGCGGGCGATAAGCCTAGTGGCAAGCCGCGACCAACTCAGGGCCAGCAGCCGGCTGCACCTGCAAAGCCAGTCTCGATGTCGAGCCTTCCTCGTCGCAAGTTCCCAAGCCGTCAGGTGCCTGATACTGAGGCAAATGACACTCGTGGACGCGAGCGTAGCGATGGCAAGCCTTACTAATTTATAGGTAGCAATATAAAATATCCGTCAGAGTGCCGGATATTTTTTGTGCTGAATACGGGATCGACTATAGGAATTTAGACGGAGTATTTGCGTTCGTGAGCGGAGTGCTTGATCGGAAGTATATACCACCCCAGTTAGTTACGAGAGCAACGTTCCATCCTGATATGTTCTGATTGAATGAGTTGGCGTCCTCAAACATGTTGCCCATATCCGTCACCTTACTAGTGTTCCAGCTGGATAGGGGCTGATTGAATGCCTTGGCACTATTAAACATGCGCAGAGTACTAGTTACGTTGCTTACGTTCCAGCTATTGAGTGGCTGGTTGAAGGAGGTGGCATTAGTGAACATCCAAGCCGTCGAGTTAACCTTGCTCATATCCCATGACCCAATCGGCTGATTAAACGCCTTAGCGTTGCGGAACATTCCGCTTATAGAAACTACATTGCTCGTATTCCAGGATCCAATCGGTTGATTGAAAGATGTAGCGTTGAAGAACATAGCCTCTAGGTTTGTTACCTTGCTAATGTCCCACGACCCGATTGGTTGGTTGAAGGAGCTGGCTAAGTCGAACATATAGCCCATGTGCGTTACCTTACTGGTGTTCCATGACCCAATCGGCTTATTGAAGGCGGTAGCTGCATAAAACATGCCGTTCATGTTTGTGACATTACTCGTATCCCAATGATCTATTGACTGGTTGAAGGAGCTCGCGCCACCAAACATGTAGCTCATATTTGTGACTGTGGCTGGAGGTTGGGCGACTGATGTGAGGTTTGCTCCTCCTAGGGTACTGATTTGATTCAAGGATATAGCATTGGACCACTGCCTAACTCCAGTTATACAGTTCCTGTTTGCTGCGGCAACTGAATTTCCATTTATGATGGATATCGCCCCCTTGTAGGCCACAGTATACTTTCCGGCTTTTGTATATGTGTGTGATGGTAGGGCGCTAGTTCTTGTCTGTGTTGATCCATCGCCCCAGTGTATCTCTGAGTTAGTGTCGCTGGCGGGTGAGGTTATCGGCAGTTGAATCGTCCCCGAGCATCCAGGCGCTGCGGTGTTATAGGTAAATAGTGTGTAGTCGGCGCTGGTTGGTATTGGCGTAGCACCCTCGCCGCCAGCACAAGTGCCTTTTTTCATGATTCCGTCAGTTGAGTTGAGAAACAGGTAGACTTTACCTCGAAGTTTACTAACAGCCTCTACGCAAAAGCTCTTTTTGTCCCCTGACATATAGGTGAGCGTTACCCCAGGGCTTTGGGTGAATATACTTTTTGTGCCATTGGCGCCGTCAAACACTGTTCCTTCTTCGAACACAGGGTAACCACTATCCGCACCGCTAGTCCAATTCTTGCGGTCATTCATGGCGGTTTGTACGCCATTTAGGTCGCTTTTGATCTCTGTCTCGGCGGCAGTATCTTGCCATATACGGTAGCTAACGACGCTAATCGTTGCCAGGATGGCGATTACCACGATGACCACTATCATTTCGACGATTGTAAAGGCTGGTTTATATTGACGATCTTTGGTTCTCATGAGTATACCTCGTATAAATATAGTACTTATGGCTACTATAACAGAGAATTAATTATTTATGCAAGCGGTTATGATTGCATATTTTCGCCATTTATGCTATAATGGTAATTAGGTTACTAAACAGTAATAAACCTGTATAATATAAACAGTTATGGCTAAAAAACGAAAGACCCGCAAAAAAGCCTCCGCGGCAAAATCAGCACCAAAGCACAGTCTGCCGTCTGGTTTTTGGTCGCAAGTTGGCGCAGTGCTACTGATAGTCCTATCACTACTGTTAATAGTATCTTGGTTCAAGACCGGCGGCCCGGTTGTCGAGTGGATCGGCATGATCACCCAGACGGTTATCGGCTATGCGATGTACGCTTTGCCAGTGCTATTGGTCTATACAGCGGTTAATATTTTTCGATCCGAAGAAAACAGGCTGCCCTTTGTGGTTAAGTTTGCCTCTGTAATTGTTCTAGTCTGGCTGTCCGGACTTTTTGGGCTGCTCAAAAATGCCAGCCGCCCGCTAGCTGGCGGACTGGTGGGCGATACTGCTAACCAGGCGATGCTAAGTATGGTCGACCCAGCGGTTGCGGTATTTATATATGTGCTGCTGATTATTATCACCTCGCTATTTATTACCAGCACTAGTCCTGGCGTGATGATCTCGAGTATTTGGGGTCTGCTCAAGAGTGATCGAGTTGACGACGATTCAAATGCTGAGGTGATGAAAAAGGCCACCAAGGCAGAAAAGGCAGAGCCTACCAAGAAATTAAACGACATTAAGCTAAATGCTGGTGTGCCAATTGTCGAAGATTCGGCTCAAGACAAGAAAAAGTCTCAGACGCTGTCTAGCCTCAAAAACAGCACCAAGGTTGATAAGGCCGCCGAAGAGCAGGCGGCTCTGGTTATGGCTCACGATCCAAACTGGAAGATGCCAAGCTTTGACCTGCTTGAACAAAAAGAAAGTGCGGCCGATGTTGGTGACTACCACCACAGCGCAGAGGTAATTCGTGACACTTTGGCGGAATTTAACATCGAAGTCGAGATGGGTGACGTAAACATTGGACCAAAGGTGACCCAATATACTCTAAAACCACCTAGCGGCGTTAAACTAACTCGCATTACCGCGCTAGAGACCAACATTGCCCTAAACCTAGCGGCTCAAAGTTTGCGTATCGAGGCGCCAATCCCTGGTCAGCGGGCAGTTGGTATAGAGGTGCCGAACCGCAAGGCGGCTGATGTGCGACTATATGGCGTACTAAATTCAAAGCAGTGGAAGTCCGCTCGTGAGCCACTGAGCTTTGCGATTGGTAAGGATATCTCTGGTCAGGCCGTGGTCGGTGAGCTAAATAAGATGCCGCACCTCTTGGTTGCCGGTCAGACTGGTTCTGGAAAGTCGGTGATGATCAATACGCTGCTGACTAGCTTGCTTTATCGCAACAGTCCAAGCGACATGAAGCTTATCTTGGTTGACCCAAAACAAGTTGAGATGGCGCCATATGAAGATATTCCACATCTGTTGACGCCAGTTATTACCGAGCCTGAAAAGACTATATCGGCACTGAAATGGGCGGTCAATGAGATGGAGCGACGTTATAAATTACTCAAGGGTGAGGGCGTGCGTGATATTGCGACCTATAACAAAAAAGTGAAGTCCAAGGGCACCAAGATCGCCGTAACTGACGAAGCTGGCAATGTTCAGCAGCACGAAGAGGGCGCTATGCCATACATTGTAATTGTGATTGACGAGCTAGCCGACCTGATGATGGTGGCAGCCAGGGACGTCGAGGCGCTGATTGTTCGCCTGGCGCAAAAGGCTCGTGCGGTTGGTATTCATCTGGTGCTAGCGACGCAGCGACCAAGTGTCGATGTCATTACTGGTTTGATTAAGGCTAACGTGCCAGCGAGGATTGGCTTTACGGTAGCATCTCAGGTTGACTCACGGACGATTTTGGACCAGATTGGTGCCGAGAAGTTGCTAGGTCAGGGGGATATGCTGATGATTACGCCAAGCATGAGCAAACCAAAGCGTATCCAGGGTGCCTGGGTGACGGACGGTGAAGTGGTGCGAATTACCGATCATCTGCGTATGCAGTCTGCTCCACAGTACAACAACGATGTGGTTGCTCAGCCGGTTCAGTTGAACGGCAAGGGCGGCGTGGTGATGGATATGGGATCTGAGGGTGGCGACGATATGTTCCGCGACGCAGTCAGGGTGGTTGTTGAGGGCCGCAAGGCTTCAACCAGCTATCTGCAGATGCGACTGCGGGTTGGCTACTCTAGGGCGGCTAGGATTATGGCCGAGATGGAAGAGCAGGGGATTATTGGTCCAGCTGACGGCTCACGACCACGAGAGGTGTTAATATCGAGCATGGACGAGTTATCATCGAGTGACACCGAATAAATAGCGGTGTTGTCGTTGCATTTTTACCACAGGGGGAGGTAAACTAGAAGAATGAATAAAAAAACCTATGGTTTTACTCTCACAGAGTTGTTGATCGTTATCATCGTCATCGGAATTCTTGCCACGATCGCCGTTGTTTCATATCGGGGAATTATCGCACGAGCAAATGATGCGGTTGTGGCATCAGACTTGCGGTCAAACCTGCAGCGTATCCATTTATTTTCGATTCATAATGGTCGCTTGCCGAGCTCTCAAGATCTGGCGTCGAGCTCGTCGGGGGAGGATTATAAGATTAAGTTATCAAAGCGTAGCGTATATGCCTTTTACGGATATTGCTCGGGAAGCTTGGGTGGAGAAATTGAAATAATTATGACAGCTGGAACTTCTAATGGTCGCCAGTACTATTTATCTACCAAAGGAGGCGGTATGGTAGATGTAAGCACGGACTTTAACGAAGCCTCTCTCTTCCCAGTTGGATCCCCTACTGAATATAAGTGCTGGGACTATTTACGACCAGGCAGTACGCTTGGCGAGTTTCGTAACATGGTGCATCGTAGTGGCGGTGTTGAGGGAGGCTATGTTACGATCGTTAATAAATAGCACGGTCTAGTATTTTCCACGGCTTTTTGCTATAATACAGGAGTTATTAACTCGGCTTATACCAGATATAAGCATCCATAAGGATTCCAAAGGAGGAAACGTGAAAGAATACGAACTAACAGTTCTAATTCATCCTGATCTCGAAGCAGATCTAGACAAGGCGCTTGACAAGGTTAAGTCGCTAATCACCGATAATGGCGGTGAAGTTATCAAAGAAGACAACTGGGGCAAGAAGAAGCTTGCTTACCAGATTCGTCGTGAGGACTTTGCGGTCTATGTGTACATGGAGGTAAATCTACCTGCTGATGCACCACTAAAGATTAGCAATACTCTAAACATCACCGATGAAGTACTTCGCTACCTGCTAGTCAAGGCAGATGACAAGATGCGACAGGCACTTGCTGAGCAAAAAGAGCGCGAAGCAAAGAACGAAGCAGAATCAAGCCAAGACTAATAGATTAGAGTTTCGAAGATAGAATTTGGAATTTGGAAGTAATTTCAAAATCTTAACAAATAAGGGGGATATATGGCGAGAAGTATTAACCAGGTAATTCTAATGGGTCGACTAACGCGCGATCCAGAGCAGCGAACAACTACATCTGGTCGAACAGTTGTTAGTTTTAGTATCGCAGTTGACCGAATGGGGCAGGATGACCAGGCTGACTTTTTTGACGTTACAGCGTGGGAAAAGCTAGGCGATCTAGTTATGCAGTACCTAGCCAAGGGTCGCCGCGTGCTAGTACAGGGTCGTTTGCGTCAAGATAGCTGGGACGACAAAGAGACCGGCAAGAAGCGATCACGTATCGAGGTTACAGCCAGCGACGTGACATTCCTAGACGGCCCTGGTGAGAATGGTGGTGGTTCGGGCTCTTCTGCTCCACGACCAGCGGCTAAGTCTGAAGCGGTTGTCGATGATATCGACGACAAGCCGATTGACCTAAGCGAGATACCATTTTAGGTAGACTATTTAATAAAAGAATTAAAGATTAAGACAGGTAGTAGGCGGAGCTGAAGTAGGGGCATTTAGGATATATGTTCTAAATTCCAACTTCTAAATTCCAACTTCTGCCGTTATAGGAGAATATATGAAGCGATCAAAGAGAGACACACCTACGGTGTTTGATTACAAAGACGTCAAGACGTTGATGCGATTTATCAACTCATACGGACAGATTGAGCCAATCGGCCGAACGGGACTAAGCGCTAAGCAACAGCGAAGCCTAGCTGTGGCGATTAAGCGTGCTCGACACTTGGCACTGATGCCATTTGTAACCAGCAACTAGTAGGCTGTAGGTGATGAGGTTTGCATCGGGCACGTTCATTCGAAGGGGCGACATGTTCGCCCTTCAGCGGCGTGATGCAAATGCTCCTACTAATCCAAACAAGCTTTCTCTATTTGGCGGCTCAGGCGAGCCAGGCGAGACAGCTCATGACTGCGCAGTTCGTGAGTTGCGCGAGGAGACTTCGTTACAGTTTCGTCCTGATGACGTAGTGCCTATAATGGAGTATTACAGAAGCGACGCTAGGCGGATGCAGTACATCTTTGAACTTCGCACTAGTGCTGAAGACTTTGAGGTATTCGAAGGACTAGGGTTCGAGTGGCATCACGCCAAAGAGCTTATCGATAATCAAGAAACCACACTTGGTTTTCAGGAGGCTTTGAGGAAATATATGGAAATGAAAGGGAAGATAGATGTATCAGCCAACTGATTTAAAAAAAGGGGTCGTCTGTCAGATTGACGGCAAGCCGTACCGCGTAGTTGAATATGGCCAGAAGGTCATGGGGCGAGGCGGTTCAATTGTTAATGTTAAGCTAAAAAACTTGATTGACGGCAGTGTTATTCCAAAAACTTTCAAGGGACAAGAGAAGATTGAGACCGCAGAGGTGAGCAACAAAACTGTTCAGTATCTCTACAAGGACGACTCTCTGTTTTACTTTATGGATCCCGAAAGCTTTGAGCAGTTTGAGCTAAATGCCGATATCGTTGATTCGGCGTCTGGCTACCTAAAAGAGGGCAATGAGCTAAATCTACAGATGTTTGATGGTCGAGTAATCAATGTTGAGCTTCCTAAAAACATCTACCTAGAGGTGACTTACGCTGAAGATGTAGTTAAGGGTGACACCACGTCTAATGTACTCAAGGATGCGACTCTCGAGACGGGGCTGACTGTAAAAGTGCCAGCATTTATCAAGACTGGCGATGTCATCTCTGTCAGTACCGAGGATGGCAGCTACCGCGAACGCAAGAAGTAGTGTGTTACAATAGATAAGTGAAGATGCACAAGACAAGGAGTGGGCTGAATAGGGCTGTTAAGAGTGGCTTGAAGTTTTTTGCAAACCAAAAAGTAAAAAAGATACTGATTATCATTAGCGCGTCGCTTGTCGGCATGCTTTTGCTTGTGCA
Source organism: Candidatus Saccharibacteria bacterium UBA6209 (assembly GCA_002421965.1). Lineage (GTDB taxonomy): Bacteria > Patescibacteriota > Saccharimonadia > Saccharimonadales > Saccharimonadaceae > Nanosynbacter. The sequence continues at coordinate 55,377 of DISN01000006.1, read as the reverse complement.
ATTATTTTATCCCAGGGATCGGGCGTTACTTGGTACGTCGCTGGCCGCCCAGGAAGTTAGTGGCTGGACTAGTAACGACATAAAGAAGCTGGCAGATGAGCTGTACGAAAAGTCGACTATTGAGGTTGGCGGTAGCGGCAGGGTCATGCTGGCCCGGAGTCTGTCGGCGGTTGGTGTGAAGATTAACACAAGTGAGGTTGTTGAAGAGGTGACTAATTATCCGTTGTGGGCAAGGTTTATCCCGTCAAGTGTATTTTGGTATGGCCATGCGCACAATGAATTTCCCGGTAGTATTAACTCAAAGACGCTAGATAAGTTTGTGGCCGACAATGAAGCGAGCTTTGTGACTGCTGCCGAGAACGCAAGGCTGGCAATCGATGGCGCCAAGGTAAAGATTGTCAAAGAGGTTCAGGGCGCTAGACTGGCGGCAGATCAGTTTAAATCTGGCGTGAAGCGACCAAGTTATAAGTTTGGCAGCTCGACGACACTTGACGTAAAGTTTGTGTTCAGCGATCCGGCGGTGCTTAGCAGCGACCTATTGGCCAAGCAGAAAATTGTTCAGGCAATGGCAGATAAGCAGATTAGCTTGAAGTACCAAGATAAAACAGTGGCAGCTGCGCCAGAAGCTGTGGCTAGCTGGTTAGTGATTGGCCAAGATGACATCAAGAGTGCTGACGATATTTCTGTAGATATCAATCAAGAAGCGGCGCTACAGTTCGTGCATACTGAATTTGATAAAATAGTCGCAAAGGCTGCCGGAACTACTGAGGTGTTTTTAACTGATGGTGTTGAGCAGTCTCGAAAACCTGGGCCAGATGGGCAGGCGGTTGATGATGGCAGAGTTGCGGCCGATATCAGATCTGCGGTAGTTGATGGCGGCGATACAAACGTTGCTGTTGCAGCAAAAGTTATTCCTGCCAAGATCAAAAATAACCACACGTTCACTAAGTCGCAGCGTGGCCTGCAGGCTTATCTGAATTCGTTGGCAGATGAGGGCGACATAAGGGTCAGTGTGTCTCAACTGGGTGGTAGCGGTTGGTCAGCTAGCTATAGGGGTGGTGAGCAAGCGACAGCAGCTAGTACTTACAAATTATACGTTGTGGCCTTTGCCTTGGATCAGATTGCTGAGGGTAAGCTGTCGTATGATGATCAAGTAAACGGTACGAGTTTTCGTGAGTGCATGAGTCGGGCGATTATCAAGTCTGACAATGCTTGCCCCGAGGCGATGCTTGAGAAATTTGGGCGTTCGACAGTTAACGAATTTCTATATGAAAAGGGTTATAGTCGGGCTACGACCTTTACTCACTCCGGGGCAACTCAGACTAGCGCTAATGACCTGATTAAGATTTTGACAAGTATTGAGCGTGGCGATTTAGTAAAGGGTGCTGAGAGAGATTTTATGCTTGGGTTGATGCGGTCGCAGGTTTATCGCCAGGGCGTGCCGGCTGGCACCAGTGCGACGGTTGCAGACAAGGTTGGATTTCTGTATGGATACTTGAACGATGCGGCTATTGTCTATCATCCGGGCGGCACCTATGTGCTGAGTGTGATGACAGACGGGTTGTCTTGGGGTAAAATTGCAGAAATTACCCGTAAAATCGAAGGAATTATGTACTAATGAAGGCGCGGCTCGATATTGAACTCGCCAGGCGAGGACTGACTCAGTCTAGGTCCCAGGCGGAGAATTTGATTCGCCTGGGCCAGATTGAGGTTGATGGTCGGATTGCTTCGAAGCCCGGCCAGCCAGTCGGACCAGACAGTATAATTAAGTTGCTCGCGAGTGAGCGATACGTTTCTAGGGCGGGGTTGAAGCTTGCCAGCGTGGCGGCAAATTTTAAGATCGATTTTACTGACAAGGTGGTACTGGATATCGGTTCCAGTACTGGTGGATTTACTGATTATGCCTTGCAGCATGGTGCGAGTAAAGTAATCTCCGTAGACGTTGGCACTGATCAGTTGCATCCTAGCCTGCGTAGCGATGAGCGAATTGAGTTGCATGAAAAAACTGATATTCGTGATTTTGTGACCGATCAGGCGATTGATATTATTGTTGGTGATGTTTCATTTATATCGCTGCGTGAAATACTGCCGCATGTGGCGAAAAATCTTATGCAGTCATCGACTCAGCTGGTCGCCATGGTCAAGCCGCAGTTTGAGGCGGGTAGGGGGCAGGTCAATAAGGGTGTGATCAAAAACGACAAGGTTCGGCGTCAAATATTAGCGGATTTTGAGGAGTGGTCGCAGCGGTATTTTGTTGTCCGTGACAAGCGTGACAGCGACGTGGCTGGTCAAAAGGGCAATGTTGAGCGATTTTATTTGATGTTGTTAAAGAAGTAGTTTATTTCGGTGCGTTGTTGTCTTTAGTCACATATCCTGACCGCCCTGTTGTCATCCTGAACTTGATTCAGGATCCAGTAATAATATAATTTACCCATGAAGTCATACTTTGTTTATGTATTGGCAAGTGCACGAAACGGAACATTGTACATCGGCGTGACCAATAATCTTGAGAGGCGGATGTACGAGCATAGCCATCACTTGCAGCCGGGATTTACCGATACGTATAATGTGACAAGACTTGTTTATTTTGAAGAAACATCATCGGTTGAGGCGGCAATAGCTCGCGAGAAGCAGTTAAAAAACTGGCGACGGGCTTGGAAGCTTGAATTGATAGAAAAAGAAAATCCGGAGTGGCGTGATTTGGCTGATGATTTTTGACTGGATTCCGGATCAAGTCCGGAATGACACGCTACGCCTATGGATATCAGATCGGGTCTGGAATGACACGCTACGCCTATGGATTCCGGATCAAGTCCGGAATGACACGCTACGTCTATGGATATCAGATCGGGTCCGGAATGACGTCACCTCCGTCATCCTGAACGGCCCCGCCTCCGTCATCCTGAACAGCCCCGCCTCCGTCATCCTGAACAGCCCTACCTCTGTCATCCTGAACTTGATTCAGGATCCATAAGATGAATTATGCTAGCTTAAATACCGCCCGAAGTGACAGAAAAATTAAACATTAAATCGAAATTCCACTACATCACCGGGCTGCATAACGTAGGTTTTGCCCTCGGTGCGGACTTTGCCGGCAGCTCGGGCGGCTGATTCTGAGCCAGCGGCGATTAGATCGTCAAAGTCAACAATTTGTGCGGCAATAAAACCTCGCTCAAAGTCGGTGTGAATAACGCCGGCGGCTTGTGGTGCGGTCCAGCCCTGGCGGATTGTCCAAGCGCGGACTTCTTTTGGACCAGCGGTTAGGTAGCTCTGTAGGCCCAATGTGTCATAGGCGGCATGAATTAGCTGCATCAGCCCAGTTTCTTCAACTCCGTAGCTCTCTAGTAGTTCCTTGGCGTCCGATTCTGATAGGCCTTTTAGTTCTTCTTCTAATTTCGCACTAGCAAATAGCGCTTTAGCCGGAGCAACCATGCTGCGTAGGTGCTCTTGATTAGTGCTGTCACTCAGGCCGTTTTCATCAACATTGAACACATAAATTACAGGCTTGGCGGTTAGTAGGTGCAGGTCGGCAATTGCCTCGTGATCAACAGAGGGCAGGGCGGACAGCGGAGTGCCGGACTGCAAGTGTCGCATTAGGCTCTCTAGGTAGCCAGCTTGTTCGCGGGCGGCAGGCTTGGCCTTGGCTTCCTTTTGAAGTTTTGGCAGGCGGTTCTCGATAGTTTGGATATCGGCAAGGATTAGCTCGGTGTTAATAATCTCTATATCATTCTTGGGGTCGACCGCCGTGTCGTCATGCCTTAGGACGGAGCTGTCGTCAAAAGCACGAACAACGTGGACGATGGCGTCACACTGGCGGATATTGGCTAAAAATTTATTGCCCAGACCTTCACCCTGAGAAGCGCCAGCGACTAGGCCAGCGATGTCAACAAACTCAACAGTGGCCGGCAGGAGTTTTTGGCTGCCATAGATGTCTGCCAATTTCTGTAGGCGACCATCTGGTACTGGGACGATACCGGTATTTGGCTCAATTGTAGCAAAGGGGTAGTTGGCTGCCAAGATGTCATTATTAGTCAGGGCGTTAAATAAGGTTGATTTGCCGACATTTGGTAGGCCGACGATTCCAATTTGAAGTGAACTCATAGCCTTATTTTATCAGAGGTAATCCTATTTAGCGAGGATCGGGTGGCATTATTGAAGAAGTTAGTTAGCAGATAGTACGATAATAAGTAGATAGGCTATGTCGTTTCTTCGAAGTCTATGAAAAATACGTCTTCTACTTTTTCATTGAGCACTTTAGCAATCTTGAACCCTAGCTCTAGAGATGGACTGTACTTTTCATTTTCTATGGCAATAATCGTTTGCCTTGATACTCCAACCAGAGCAGCCAGGTCCTCTTGCCGCAAATTACGACTTTTACGGTTCTCCTTAACCTTATTCGTTATCTTTGCCACCGTGTGTTAGCCTCCAATTTAAGAATGCCTTTACGGTGATATAAATAACCTCAGCTGCTACTAGTATAATGAGCGAAATCGGATTATTGCCTCCGTTCAAGAAAAACCAGATCATGCCGACGACGAATAGGCTATTTATAGTAATCCAAGTTATTCGCATTGCTTGATAGCTAACTTTAGCTTCCATCTCATCGGGATTGGAAAAGATACTCTTCGTTAAGTTACTCATAATTGTTGCTTACTCCTTATGTAAAGTTTACTTTACATTTATGCTAGCATATACGAATATTAATGTCAAGTATAGTTAACATTATGATAATGATTGGATTATATACGTAGGAGTTTGAGTATCCGCGACCCCCACGGTCGGTGGGTGGCATCCGTAGTTTTAGCTCAAAAGGTAGTTGAGTTAAAACCTCACCATGCCGATAGATAAACTCATATAGCTAGTGTAACAGGGGCGGAGAGTTGTGGCAAGCTATCAATTGTTACTTAGGTATTTACATTTTTGCAATCTTATGTTAATATCACACATAGAGGCACATCCCGTGCCCCGTATTCGGTTGAGTTGAAGGGATTTATTGCAAAACATCCCGGAGAGTACTCCCGGATGTTTAACAATCAGTTCTTTCAGCTTAATCGAGTGCTACTACGTCCCTTAGGAGGGGAAAATGCATGTACAGAAGAGCGGGGCGCTGCCTCGCCTTGTGGCGATCATCTCTGTGATGATCGCCCTGATGCTGGGCACGTCGCTCAGCATCGCCAACGCCAACACCGACGAAGGTGTCGAAGAGACGCCCATCGTCGCCACCGCCACTGCCACGGCCGAGATCACGGGTGATCCCGTGATCGAGGTCCCTGAGGACGAGGGTGCGGAGGAGCCTGAGACCAACGCTCCTGCGCCACCCGCCACGACCACGACCGAAATCACGGATGACCCCGTGATCGAGGCCCCTGAGGACGAGGGTGCGGAGGAGCCGGCTGAAGAGCAGACGCCTCCGATGAATCAGTTCGTCGACGTGGTTGTCGGTGAATGCCAGGTCGCCATCACCCAGAAGATGGGTGTCGACTGGACAGAGGTGATCGCCGATAACGGCGATCCCAGCCACTGGGGAATCACCAAGGGCAAACCCACCTTGGTGGTCAAGCCAGTTGATCCTACGAAGGACCTCGTGGTCCGGATCATCCCCGTCATCTCGCTGGAGGAGGCGTGGGAGTACTCCGTGACACTCGAGGCTTCGGCCTCGTGTGGTGATCCTGGTCCGACCCCGACACCGACTCCGACGGGAGAGCCTACTCGACCGGATCCGTCAGATCTCGTCGGTGCACTCCAACAGGAGTGCACGGTCGGTGGGGCCCTCGGTGAGGGTCGCGCTGGTGTCATCTTCTCTCAGGGGATTGATCTCGTGGCCAGCGTCTACCTGCTGAACGAGGCAGGCGAAGTCGTGGAGGCATTCACCCTTGCCAAGGGTGACACTGCCATCATCGACATCCGCCGATTTGACGCCGTCACGTTTGACGTCGTCTGGGGCAACTGGAGCGAGCCGGTCAAGACTGAGGGTGATATCATCACCTGTCTTGATCCGACGCCCACGCCCGAGCCGACGCCCACGAAGAAGCCGACTGAAAAGCCCACGCCTGATAAGGGCAAGGACGAGAAGTCGGACGACCGGGCCGGTGTACCCAAGACGGGTGTCACCGACGACGGTGGTAGCGCCTGGGCTCTCACGAGCTTGGTCGCCATCATGGCTGCGGTAGCCGCCGCAGTCGCTGCCCATAAGCGAAAGGAGAACTGAGTAACAGCCCCTTCTCGGTGCGCGTAAGCGTATCGGGGAGGGGCATTCTCATTTGTATTTATTTTCATTTTATGCTATAATAAAGAGATGGACAGCCTGTCCTTTGACAATTTGGTCACTACTAGAAACGAGGGAAAACCGCGATGGACCGTACATCGACCCCAACGGGTATTGCTATGGCTTTCGTGGCGATAGTATCCTTGTTGATGATGTTTGCTATAAACGAAACGAGCCCGCCACCGCCCCTACCGTCACCGACACCCATGGAGACGGTGATGGCTACTTCGTCGCCTTCGTCCGTGGCACCGCCATCGGCGACCCCGCCCAAAAGCCCAGTGCCTCTGCCGACATCTGTAACAGAGACACCAAAGGGCACTGAGCCAGACCCGGAGCCTAGCCCGACACTAATGGAGGGTTGCATGAGGGCCGAGGGGTTATCGGCACCCGTCTACCTGGAGCCAGCCGGCTTAGGCAGGCGGGAAGTTCAGGCGCTACCACCGGTGGGTGGTGTTTCGCCTGATCCGCTTGACTTTAATCCCGACGTTTTCGCGTGGGACAACTTGAGCGGCGAACTGGGAATGGATGAGTACAAGGCGCTGTTTACGGCGCATACCTACTCGTCTCGAGACAGCGCCTTGGGCAACCAGCTCCAGGCACAGTTGCATCCGGGTGATATCATCCGGGCGACGAATGCCAACGATGAGACGTTCTGCTACGAAGTGGAGGAGCGTCTTGAGGTGTCAGTGGGGGATTACTTGGAAGCCATCTCTGCCCGTTCGGGTGAGGGGCTGATGGTAATTACCGTCTGCTCTGGCCTCGAGGGCAAGGAGTGGACGACGCGGACCATCTGGTTCGCCCGACTGCTCTCATGAAGATTGAAGTGACTAAATTGTCTGGTTTTACCCCCGCTGTAGGCTATGCGCTGGCGGGGGCGCTTCATTTTGCTATTTGATGTGTATTTTTAGCCTACCCTGTGCTATAATGTTGTGATATTGCATAAGCATTTTATGATAATGACAAAAGACTCAAAAAAGCCTCAACGCAAAAGATCAGTAAAAAAGCTAGGCATAGTTTTAGTAATTGTACTCTTGGTTGCTGGTGCTACTGCCGGTGGTTTTTTGCTGTATCTTAACTACGGCGGCGTAATACGTGAGCAAACACAAGAGGACGTAGAAGCGGAGCGTAAGCGGGCGGAGGGAGTATTTAAGGAGATAGATGCTGAAGCTATTAAACTAGCAGAGGCTGCGGTTGAAGCCGCACAGACCCCAGAAGATAAAGCCGCGGCGTATCGTGACCTTTCAGGCGCATACTCTGCCACCGATGATTACAAAGAAGCGCTTAAATACGCTGTATTGGCGGCTGAGGCAGATAGTAGCGTGGACTCCTACAAGACAGTAGTGTTTACGGCAGAGCTAGCTGGTGATAAAGCAGCTGCGGAGACGGCGCGTCAAAAAGTAACTGAGCTAGGAGGGTGGCCGGATGAAACTGAATAGATATACGGTCGTGATACTACCGGCGGTTGTGTTTATTTGGGCGGTCTTATTTAGCCCCTCCGCTGGAGCGGTGAGCGGCACGGGATATTTTACTGGTCGGACTATTGATATAGGCAGCCCAAGCGTTAGGAATAATGATGTCCTGTCTGGAAGCGCTTTGATTGATGGCGTCAGGCAAGGTTACGCTGTACCAGCAGGGCTCACGAATGGTCGAGCGGTTTATAATTGGCTTCGGAGTGAATATAATAGCTCAGTCGCCAATAGTCGCGACCAGATTGGTGTCACGTTTATTGTTAAGACGATGATCGGCATACCAGCAGGGACGAGCTCACGACCGGTGGCGAAAACTGTTTCGTCTAGCGAATGGATTGAGCTTGAGCAAAGACTAGCGAATAATCCTAATATTCGCGTTGAGTACCGAACTGGCGACCCGAATATTTACGGTAATGGCAGGATATCATTCTATGGAGGTGGTGGTTCTGGCAATAACGGCGGTGAGACATTCTTTGCTGCCTATGCCAAGGGTAGTTCACCTCTATTGATAATCCGAGATACATCCAACAATACGCGCTACGTACTAGAGCGCTACTGTGCCAACCCGGTTGGTAATTTGTCTTTGCAGCCATATGCCGAGCCAAAGTGGGAGATGGACCATGCTAGTAGGGTTAGACAGTCTAGTGCCAATAGCAGTAGCTGGGCAAACTATAGCTCTGGTACGTCAGCAACCGTAGAGGTTGGTCAGAGTGCTAGCTTTATCCATAGGCTTACGAATATCGGGAATCTTAGTATGGGCGCTAATGGTTTGAGCGCGGCAGTGCAGACCTATTATACAACCAATCCAGCAGCCAATAATGCCGATGCTAGACGATGGACTAGCGCAGCTCCAGGCTCTTGGAGACCTGTTGGTGACTCATTGACTAGGAATAATCGAGTTATTACGACTTCTGGCGCAAACCAAACATACGATTATTATAAGGGATATGGTGGTACGAATCAGGACAAGCTAATGGTGCCAATTACGGCAAGCAGATATAATGCCACCACTCCTAACTACGTATGTCAACGAATCGCAACCCCCAGGAGCTCCACGGATAGCCGCTGGCGTTTCTCGGCTCCTGCATGTGCTAGGATTGTTATGCCGCCTTGGAACGTAACAGGAAGAAGCAGCCGCACGGTCAACAATGTTAATACTGGGACTGCAGCGCCAAATCAAGTTATTCGCTGGACCCACGTTCTGACTTTGAATGGTGGCATCAACACTACTGCTATATTGAGTAATACTGGAATCACTGGCTTTAGCAACGGCTGGAACTCGTCGCATCATGGGTCTGCAACTGCAGCCATCGGGAGGCCGGTGGGTACAATTAGATCAATTCCTCTCACCGCCGCAGACAGGACAGTTTACACAGTCACTCAAAATGATGTTGGTAATAATTTGTGCCAGAGGCTGCAGTGGGCGCCAACTAGCTCAACAGTCGGCACCACTAGCACGACTAATTACGCATGTGTTAATGTACCATATAACTACAACCTCTTGCCAAGCATAAGTATAGATACGTCTAGAAGCGGTGGGTCGATAGAGCCAAATACGCCAGTTGGTGTTGATAAGATTGTAAACAACCAGGGCCCGACAAAGAGTCGAGATACTGAGTGGCGTATGAGCCAGCTGGTGGTGCGCGCCGGGGGTTCAATATCTAATACGGGCGGTGGCGAAAATATAAATGACCCATGTGTGTTTTGGTCTGGCAGTACTAGCTGCGATGATTCGGATAGGGGTACAGGAAGGGTGATTAATCCTGGCAGGCTGTCATTGGGATCAACCGAGCAACTAGTCGGTGATTTGGATGTTGGCGATAAGATATGCTGGGGTCTCTCAGTTAGGGCCTATAGCCATAATAGCCCGGCAGGGCAGTGGCGCCACTCCTCTCTAGTCTGTTTGACTGTCGCCAAGACGCCGAAGATTCAATTCTGGGGTGCAGACGTTAGATCTTCGGGCCAGGTAACTACAGCTAGGACGCAGGTGGGTCTGCAGATGTATGGATCATGGGCAGAGTACGGCATAATGTCACAGTCGGTGGTGAACTCCGCGTCGGGAGCTATGCTGTCATCTGGTGCTGACGGTAGGCCTAGGACCGATGATCAAGGACTTAATCCGCTCACATTTGCCAACTCTGGTGGTGTATACGGTAGCTATGGCGTGGTCCCACCAACAAACTTGACGGCGAGCTTTACTGACACATCTACGGGTAGCTTGATAAGCGGCACCGTTGACCTGTCGTCTTTGGACTCTGGTGAATATCGAGCAGCCGGTAGTCTGCGGTTGTCGGGAAATGTCTCTTCGGGCAAGCGCATAATCATCAAGACCACCGGTGCGGTTGAGATTACGGGAAATATAACCTACGATAACGGCCCATATTCGTCGCTCTCTGCTGTTCCGCAGCTGGTTATCAGTGCCAATAGTATAGCGATAAGTGAGTCTGTGAATGAGGTTAATGGCTGGATGATAGCCAACCGTGCGTCCGGCAGCTACGTCAGTACCTGTGGTGCCGTCGCAAGCGCAGCCACCTGGACTAGCGGGCTAAGTAGCACTGTATGTAATCAGCCGCTGAGAGTCAACGGCGTTATTGTCACTAATCATCTGTATCTACGACGGACTTTCGGGGCAGAGAAAGCGAGCAGGCATGTGCCCGCAGAAACTCTGAATCTTCGACCAGATGTATATCTATGGTCTAGCTCAGAGTCTAGCGACTCGGGTGCTATCAGTACTATGAAAATTCGCGAGCTCCCACCTAGGTACTAGGATTACGGTATCTTGATGATTGTGTGTTAAATTCTTTGCAAAACTCAAAATACTTATGTATACTGATAACTAGTATGAAATTATCAAAAGGGCTGGGCGACTTTTTCGGATTAGACATCGGTACTAACGCTATTAGGGTGGTGCAGTTGTCAAAAACATCAAATGGCTGGAATTTAGCTCATTATGGCTATGCTCCAGTAGACTCCAGGATAACAACTAGCGACTCCGCTGAGTCTCGCCGCAAGCTTGGCGAGGTGATTATGGCGGCAGTTGGTCAGAGTGGCATCAAGACAAGTAACGTTGCTATCGGGCTGCCGTCTAATAAGTCATTTACTACTATTATTGACGTGCCAAAGGTTTCTGAACAAGAGCTTAGGGCAACAATGAAGTATCAGGTGGATCAGTATATACCAATGGCTATAGATGAGGCCAAGGTGGATTGGGCGTTACTTGGTGATAGCGCGAAGTCCCAGGGGCAGTACGAGATTCTCCTGAGCAGCACAGCTAAGTCGTACGCAGAGGAGCGATTAGAGCTAGTGGAGTCGCTTGGTCTCAATGTAATTGCCGAGGAGCCAGACACCATAGCGATGGTTCGTTCACTTATGGTGATCGGTGCCCAGGATGCGCATCTAATACTTGATATAGGAGAAAACTCGACAGATCTAGCAGTTGTCTATGGTGATGCACCAAGGCTCGTCAGGACGATCCCTACCGGCATAGGTTCTCTTGTTCGGTCTGCTGTACAGAATCTAAACGTTCAAGATACTCAAGCAAGGCAGTTTATCCTAAAGTTTGGACTTGCGCCAGACAGGCTTGATGGCCAGGTTTTAAAGGCCATAGACGGCGTTTTGGACAACTTTACTGCAGAGATTACTAAGTCAATCAAGTTTTTCCAGACAAGGTACCCAAATCTTAGCGTCAAGAGCATATATCTGTCTGGATTCGGTGCAGTTATCCCGCAGATAGATGCGTATGTTGCTGCTAAGACTAGTATTCCAACCCAAGCGGCCAGTCCTTGGCAGCGGGTTTCGATGTCGACAGAAGCCAGACAGCAGCTAGCACCGGTGGCTGCGGAATTTGCTGCGGCAGTAGGCTTGGCTCAGAGGAGTAACTTAGCATGATTGAAATCAACTTAATACCTGATGTAAAGCGTGAATATCTAAAGACACGTGCTATGCGTAATGCTGTGGTCTCGATGTCTATACTGATAGGAGTTGTTGTCGTCGCAGTGGCTATAGTTTTAGGATTAATAGTTGCTGGTCAGCTGGTCACTCAGTCAATTCAGGACAACACGATCAAGGCCGAGGGCGCAAAGCTGATGGCAGTGGAGGACATAGATAAGATGGTGTCTATCCAACAGCAGCTTGCGGCGATTAATGGGCAGCACGAATCTAAGTCAATCAACTCGAGGTTGTTTGACGTTTTGGCTGCAATCAATCCGCCCGCCCCAAATAACGTGACGATTTCTAACCTAAGATTAAATCCAGAAGACAAAACTATTTCAATTGAGGGTTCGGCGGCAAATGGGTACGTTGCCCTAGAGGTGTTCAAGAAGACTATTATTAACACCAAGGTTCAGTCAAAGACAGACGGCGAAGATGTCAAGGTGCCGTTAGCGTCAGATATAGTCGCTGGTGATACTAGCTTCGGCGAGAATTCCGACGGGCAAAAGGTGTTGAGGTTCTCATTTAGGTTTACATATCCGGATGAACTATTTATGGTGTCAGACTCGGCGGTATCGGTGATTACTCCTCAGGGAGAGATCGATGTGACTGATTCGAAGCTGGGTGTACCAGGCAGCCTATTCGAGGCTAAGGCCAGCGATATTGATGATCAGGAGGGACGGTAATGGGTAGTGGCGATAAGAATATGGCGCTCAGGAAGCGTCAGCAGATAGATTCATCAAAGCGAACTATGTTTATCTTTGTGGCTGTGGCGGCATTTGTTTCGGGAATGGCGCTAGTGGTCTCGTTCTTCTTAGTCCAGCAGATATGGTTTCAAGGTCGGGTTATTAGTCAAAAACAGGCTACAGTCAATACGATTAATGCCAATTTAAAGGCAGTGGATGGTCTCAAGGATAATATCAGACTTCTTGACACAAATGAGGCGCTAAACTCAGTTAAATCTAGTGATGACAGCAGTGCCGTACAGGCTGTGCTAGATGCACTACCAACAGAGCCAAATGCTGATGCCCTAGGTGCGTCGCTGCAGGTGATGTTTGTGGGTGCGATTGATGGGCTCACTATCGAGAGTTTATCTGTGACTGACCCTAGTGATGAGGGCGCGCTGGCTGCGTCTGGTGGCGATTCAGAGTCTGAGTCTAACGATCCAAATCTTGGTATTGGCTTCTCGATGAGTGTATCTGGGTCAGCTGAGCAGTTGAAAGCATTACTAGCTAGGTTTGAACGATCAATAAGAGTGATTAAGATTGACAGTCTGAGCGTTGAGGCCAGTAAGGATAGTCTGACAATGGATATTGAGGGTCGGGCGTATTATCAGCCGGCTTATGATGTTAAGATTGATAAAAAGGTGATTAAGCCATGAAAAAAACCGACATAGCAATGATTGTATTGATAGCAGGCGTAGGCATATTAATCGCTTATTTTATAGCAGTAAATATACCTTTTTTGAAGATACCAGAGCGGGGTGTAGAGGTCCAGACGGTGGACTCAATAGGGTCTGAGATTAGTGAGCCTAGCAAGTCTGTGTTTAACGCAGAGGCCATAAACCCAACGGTTGAGATCGTGGTCGGTGGTAACGGTGCACAGTAGCACACAAGGGGTTTAGCCGTGGCGCTATTGACGGATGACTTGATTGAGAAGCTACAAAAACTGCTTGTTAGCGAGGGGCTGATTGAGCAATCTGTTCTTGACGATGCTGCTGCCCGTGCTGAGGCTAACGATAAGCCGCTATTTTCTCTGTTGTCCGATGAGGGGATTCTAGACCCGGAACTGCTAGTTCACGCAGTGGCTCAGGTTTCTGGTGTACCGTATGTTAACTTGAGTAATAGTTTTATTGATCAAGATGTACTTGGCTTGCTGCCAGCAGATATTGCCGAGCGGTTTATGGCGGTGCCACTTGCAGAGGTGCAGAATCGGCTTGCAGTCGCCATGATTGATGCCAATAATGTACAAGCTGTAGACTACTTGGCCAATCGCATCCAGCGTCCACTAAAGGTGTTCATGGCATCGGATGCAAGTGTTCGGCACGTTCTTGGTCAGTACAAAACCGACTTATCATCAGTAAGTGTTGCCGCTGAGGCCTCGCAGCAGGAAGCAGCCTCCGAGTCTTCAGGTGATATAAAGACGATTGTTCAGGATTCGCCAATTTCAAGGGCATTAAGCACAATTTTGGAGTATGCGGTTAAGAGTCATGCGAGCGACGTGCATATTGAGCCACTCGAAAATGCGTTAAAGATTCGCTGTCGTGTCGACGGTGTCCTAAGGGAGATAATGCAGTTGCCAAAGAGTATTGAGCCAGCCTTGGTTAGTCGAATAAAAATCTTATCCAATCTAAAAATCGATGAACACCGTATACCTCAGGACGGACAATTTGCTGTTGAGGTTGCCGGCAAGGAGGTCGACCTTCGTATTGCTATTAGCCCAGTTGTCTGGGGTGAGCAGGTGGTGATTCGTCTACTCGACAAGTCTGGAAATTCGTTTGCGCTCGAGGATATGGGCTATGCTGGACGGGCACTTAGGACTATTCGTAAGGGGATTAAACGTCCAAATGGCATGATTTTAACCTCTGGTCCGACTGGTTCTGGTAAGTCTACCAGTCTGTATGCCTTGATCAAGGAGATCAAGGACGACACCGTCAATATTGTTACGCTCGAAGACCCGGTTGAGTACAAGATGGATGGCGTTAATCAGATACAAGTTAATGCTGAAGTTGGTCTGACTTTTGCATCAGGTCTTAGGTCAATTTTGCGTCAGGACCCAGATGTAGTAATGGTTGGTGAGATTAGGGATAGCGAGACTGCGAATCTTGCGGTGCAGGCAGCTCTAACCGGACACTTGGTGTTCTCGACTCTACACACCAACTCAGCTGCCGGCGTGTTGCCGCGACTACTTGATATGGGAATTGAGCCGTTTTTGATTGCATCGACGGTCAATACGATTATTGGTCAGCGCCTGGTTCGTCGTGTTGCCCAGAAGAGGGACGTCTATCAGTCGTCACCGATAGAGACTCAAGCTATCCAGTCTACCGTCGGTCATTTGCTGCCGAAGACTCAACAGGAGATGACCACAGTGTCGCAAGATCTGGGCTATAGGGACTTGCCACTTGCTGGTCAAAACGCTTATACTCTAGTTAAGGGACATGATACGCCCCAGGCACCTAGAGGATATAGTGGTCGAGCCGGACTGTACGAGGTAATGGATGTCACCGAAGATATCCAGAATTTGATCATCAAGAGATCTACTTCTGCAGAAATACAGCGTCTGGCTGTTCAGCAGGGAATGGTGACTATGCGCCAGGATGGATATCTTAAGGCGCTGGGCGGCATTACGACGTTAGAAGAAGTAAATCGAGTGGCAGCAGATATTGCATAAGGGAGGGAAATATGAACCAAGGTCTAAGAATTGAAATTTTACTAGAAGAGGTGGTCAAGAAGCGAGCATCTGACCTCCATATTCAAGTTGGACTGCCACCAATGCTTAGGATCGATGGAACCTTGACGCCAGCCGCCGGAACTCAGCCACTTGATGAGCCTGCAGTTGAACAGCTGGTATTTCAGATTCTAGATGAAGACCAGCGATTGATCCTACTAAAAGACAAGGAGTTTGACTTTAGCTTTGCCTTTGGTAATCTAGGTCGATTTCGAGTTAACGCCTTTCACGAGCGAGGCAACTTGGCAGCTGCTCTGCGCTTAATTCCTAATGAGATTAAATCAGCAGCCGAGCTAGGGATGCCTCCAGTGGTTAGTTCTTTTGCAGACTATCCGAGGGGCTTGGTGCTGATTACTGGCCCAACTGGATCGGGTAAATCCACTACGTTAGCGTCACTTGTGGATAAGATTAACTCAGAAAAATCCCAGCATATTATTACGATTGAAGATCCGATTGAGTTTACGCATAAGTCAAAGAAGTCAGTCGTTGTTCAGCGAGAAGTTCACTATGACACCTACTCGTTTTCAGCGGCACTTCGTAGTTCTTTGCGACAAGATCCCGATGTGGTGCTGATTGGTGAGATGCGAGACCTCGAGACGATTTCGGCGGCGATCACGATTGCCGAGACGGGACACTTGGTGTTTGCTACTCTGCACACCAACTCTGCCGCGCAGTCGATTGACCGTATGATCGATGTGTTTCCACCGCATCAACAGCCGCAGATTCGGGCCCAGCTGTCTAATATTTTGATGGCAATTTGTTCACAGCGATTGGTGCCATCGATCGGTGGTGGTCGTGTGGTGGCAGCGGAGGTATTGATTGCTAATCCGGCGGTACGCAACATCATCCGTGAAGGTAAGAGCCATCAGCTTGATGCTGTAATTCAGACTGGCGCAGACCAAGGTATGCAGACAATGGACCGCACACTTGCAAACTTAGTACAGAGCGGTACTGTGACCTACGATAACGCTAGGGAGTTTGCAGTTGACCTAACCGAATTTGAGAGATTGATGAGGGGGTAGCGTGAATAAGTATTCTTATGAGGCAAGGGACGCCGCTAGTAACAAGATAGTCAAGTCAACAGTTCAGGCCGAGAGCGAGATTGCGGCAGCAAAGCTGCTGTCTGCACAGGGTTTTACGCCTTTAAAGATAGAGCTTGAGGATGATCGAGCTGGGATCTTTAAGCGGTTTGCAAACCGCGTCACCACAAAGGATAAAATTGTTTTTACCAGGCAGTTGGCTACGCTAATTGGGGCGGGCCTACCTCTATCTCAGAGTATGCGCACGGTCCATGATCAGACTCAAAATAAGAGCATGCAGCAGATAGTACAGGAGATTATAGGTGATATTGAGGGCGGCCGCTCGTTGTCAGATGCTTTCAACAAACACCCTAAAGTGTTTGATAATGTGTATTTGGCGCTAGTATCTGCCGGAGAGGCGTCTGGTACGCTTGATGAGGCGCTCAGGCGTGTTGCTGCTCAGCAGGAAAAGGATGCTGCGATGATGAGCAAAATTAAGGGTGCACTAACGTATCCTATAATCGTCTTGCTGGTCATTGTGGCTGTTCTTGGATTTATGTTGGTGGCGGTTGTTCCTCAGGTAAAGAATCTCTACAAAGATTTGAATAAAGAACTACCGCTGCTGACTAAGATCATGGTTGATACCGCCGACTTTTTCATAAACTATTGGTGGATTGTGATTATGGTTATAGGTATTGGTGTATACTTCTTGATTCAATACCTCAAGACAGAGGCTGGCATCAAAACCAAGGACACCTTTAAGTTAAACGTGCCAATGTTTAGCGGTATGTTCAGGCGATTATATATGGCCAGGTTCACTAGGACCGGTCAGACTCTGATGTCTACGGGTGTGGCAATGCTTGATATGCTAAACATCACATCAACTGCTGTCAACAACACCGTGGTCGCAGAGGGTATAGATCGTGCTGCCGAAAAGGTCAAGGGCGGAAAATCCTTGTCTTCATCTCTTAGGAATGAAGACTATTTCTTGGAGATGGTGCCGCAGATGATCAGCATTGGCGAGCAGTCTGGCAAGATCGATGAAATGATGGGTAAGTGTGCTCAGATTTACGAAGATGAACTAGACGAGGAGATCAGGACTATATCAACAGCCATTGAGCCGGTATTGATGGTAGTCCTGGCAGTTGTCGCTGGTGGTATGGTGGGCGCTATATTATTCCCAATCTATAGCCTAGTAAATGGAGTTGGTATATAGACAATACCAATTTTATTAGATATTATAGTCATAAGCGTAATTATCGCTCAGACGAATATGAATTATATAGAAAGACGGAGGGTAAAATGAAAAAACTAAATAAAGGCTTTACAATCATCGAAGTTGTCTTGGTCCTGGCGATTGCCGGACTGATATTTCTGATGGTATTTATAGCACTTCCTGCACTGCAGCGTAGCCAGAGGGATAGTCAAAGGGAACAGGATTTGAGCCGTGTACAAACGGCTATTAGTAAGTACCAGTCTAATAACCGCAACCAGTTGCCAACAAACTGGGCGACCTTTACTAGTGGTTATCTGAGCGTCGGCGGTGATGAGTTTGTCGATCCGAGCGGAAAAGACTACACACTAACTGAACTAGCTTCAAGCGCTGCGGCGCCAAGCAATAAAGATATGGTTGATTCGGCCCAGACTAACGTTAGGATTTTCTACACCACCGGTGCAACTTGTGGTACTGATGGTGCGGTTACTGCAGGCCAGGGTGCTCGAAAGGTTGCGCTTCGTATGGTGCTTGAGGGCGGCGGCGTAGCTTGCGTTAATAACTAATCCATAAATTTGACCACGTAAAACCCTAGCCCAGCTAGGGTTTTTATATGATGTCTGATAATATAGTGCTTATGAATGATATAATTTTGGCAATTATCTCCGGTATTATTGGTGCAGTAATGGGGAGCTTTGTCGGTGCTCAGGTATGGAGGCTACGAGCACGGCATGTGGCCGACGACAAGAATTCCGGTGAGCCTTACGACAATGCGGAGTATAAGAAATTAAAAGGCTTAACAAGCAGGGGGCTCAAAGATGACCGATCTATGTGCCTAAGCTGCCGGGAGCCGCTAAGATGGCTCGATATGATACCCGTGCTTAGTTGGGCGGCACTTAGAGGAAAGTGCAGAAAATGCCATGCTCCTATCGGTCGAACTGAATTCTTGCTAGAGCTGGGTCTTGGTGCTATCTTCGCACTTAGTGTTTTATTATGGCCAGGCTCACTCGGTGAGCCGCTTGAGATAGTCAAGCTAGTTGTTTGGCTAGCTGCTCTAATTCCTCTAGCAATTAATTTTGTCTACGACCTAAGGTGGATGTCGCTTATATCTTATTGTAACTGGGCTATCATTGCCCTGGGTTTGCTATACGCTGGAGTGTCGGTTATTCAGGGCGGCTCAGATTGGCTGCCTGCGCTTATCTCTGTGGCTATCTCTGTCGGCATATTGGGTGGCCTATATGGAGTCCTGTGGGTAGTATCGAAGGGTCGCTGGGTTGGAGAGGGTGACATCTACCTGGGCGCAGGCCTTGGTCTATTTATGGCTGACTGGAAATTGGCCTTGGTCGGACTATTTCTGGCAAATTTGATTGGCACGATTATTGTGCTGCCGGGAATGATTAGCGGTAAGTTGGCTAGGAAGACACAGGTTCCGTTTGGACCGCTGCTTATAGTCGGCTGTCTGCTTTCTTGGTTCACTGGTGATTTGCTTATAGATTGGTACCAATCATTGCTCATAATCGGTTAGTGCTTGTGCTATAATAACATCAGTATGAATCGCTATTGCCAGCCGGGATTTACAATTATAGAAGTGATGCTATTTTTGGCGATATCTGGTGTTATGGCCATCGGCCTAATGGCGGGTATGGGCGCGGCAATATCGTCTCAGCAGTATCGTGATTCAGTTCAGTCCTATGCAGATTATTTAAGGGGCCAGTATAGCAAGGTAGTAGCCGTAGAGAACGAGGGGCCTAGAGATTCTGGTGCTGTCTGCCCTTTGACTGGATCTGTGACAGATAGGGGTAGGTCTAATTGCGTGATTGTTGGGCGATATGCGAGGACCCAGGATGTAGGGGATAAGTACGAGTCTAGGCCTATTTATGCATCTCAGTCTGGGGCATCGTGGAGTTATGCTCTTGGCGAGGTCGACGCAACGTATGAAACAAATTGGGGGGCTCCCACTAAAATAGCTGGCCAAAGCAGTGGATCTGCTCAGGTTAGTCTGGTTATGTGGCGAGATCCTGACATGGGTTATGTTCGCGTTGCTCTAGATAAGAATCAGGTAACTCAAGATAGTTTGGGCGACTTTCTGAACAGCCGAAAGAGCCTACCTACCAGCCAAGCTGACGGAGAGATCTGTATTGGTGCCGGTAGTTTTTTGTCCGGCGGACGACAGTCGATATTTGTTAGTCAAACGGCTGGATCTGGAGATGCGTTTCGTGTAGGCAATGCAGGGGAGGGCTGCTCGGTATGATTAAAAGGGGTGACACAATTATAGAAGTTATACTTGCGGTGACAATTTTTAGTGCAGTCGCTGTTGCGGCACTTACCCTTATGAATAGCGGCACGGCTATCTCTCAGCGCTCGCTCGAGACTACTCTGGTTAGGCATCAGGTAGATTCTCAAGCGGAAATGCTACGCTTTATTAGTAGTAGCACTGACCCAGTGTTTACGGAGGCTTGGGGTTCAATCAAGTCTAAGGCTACTAGTAGTCCTGTGACAATTCTCGATGCAGAGACTTGTCCCGAAGTGGGCGGACTGAACAATCCGTTTGTTATATTGCCTGGTGGTGTAAATAAGCTTACTGTTCAAAATACATTTTCTGGTAATCCTGATACTTTTGCTCGGGTCACAGAAACTTCGTCGCAGGGAATATCAATTCAGCTAGCCCCAATTTCAAACACTGACGGCAGTGTCTATGCGTATGATGCCTATATTCAGGCGTGTTGGTATGGGCCTGGTTCATCAAGGCCAATGACGATAGGTACGATAGTGAGGATATATGATTCGAATAACTAGACAAAAAGGATTTACAATAATAGAGCTAACTTTATCTATGGCATTTGTGTCGGTTTTGCTCTTGGCTATAGTTATGACCTCAATTCAGGCGGGGAGGATTTACAATAAAGGCGTAGTTCTCGAGAGCGTTAACCAGGCGTCTCGAGATATAGGTGACTCGATAAGACGTGATTTTATGCAGTCTGATGCGGCGCACGTATCGCAGGCTGACGGATCAGAATCAGTGATTATACTATCCGAGGGCGGCGAGCCTAAGAGTGGACGATTTTGTCTGGGCGAATACTCGTATCTGTGGAATTACCCATCAGTATTGGAGGCAGCTCTTGCAGGCGAGAGTGTGTCAGGTCCAGTTGTTAAGCGGGGCGATAAAATTATTAACTTCGTTAGGGTTGTTGATGATGGAGGGTCTTTCTGTGTTAGTAGTGACGGTAATTACGAGACTAATATTGGAGCCGACCGTCAACTAATGAGCATGTTGGATGAGAAGGGTGACCAAGGCGTAGTTCTGGCAATTCATGAACTTGGCATTGAGCCCGTTTTGGCTAATAATAACAGCTCGGAGGCATTGTTTAGGGTCAATTACACTATTGGGACGAGTGCGAAGGCAGAGATTAACGGGCAGCAATGTAGGCCGCCGGCTGACAGTAGCGCCAACGATCAGTTTTGTGCAATAAATCAGTTTGAAATGATAGTGAGGACCAATGGCTAATACATACAATAAAGGTGCGGTATCAATTTTTGCAGTTATATTTTCTACGCTGCTACTAACCGTTCTAACAGTTAGCTTTATGGGTTTAATGATATCCGCTCAGCAAAGAGCGATCAACAACGATCTCTCGCAGAGTGCTTACGATTCGGCGCTGGCTGGCGTTGAGGATGCAAAAAGGGTGGTGCGGGCCTGCGCTAATGGCAATGTCAATGCTTGTAACGCACTAGAGGCGGCGTCGGACTGCCAGGTGGTTGCTCGGGCTAAAGTAAATGGCAGTGTTGACCAACCAGAGACAGTGATTGCCTCAAACTCTAGCAGCGGCCAGTCGTTTGATCAGGCCTACACTTGTGTCAATATTGCTATGGATTCTGTGGATTATCTATTTGAGGCACAGAGCGGTCGGGCGCACGTTGTGCCCCTTAGGGCTACTCGGCCAATCAAGAAAATTACCATAGAATGGTTTACTTTAGAGGACAACAATAATGCCCCCGCACGTACGCCAACTAGCTCACCAGCAAGCAGCACTTCTTTGCCGCCGATAGCCAGCTGGAATAGTTCTGCTCCATCGCTTATCAGGGCGCAGCTAATTACACCAGGTGAGAGCTTTTCTTTGTCCTCGCTAGATGAGTCATCGTCTTCTCGAACGCTATTTTTGAGGCCAGCTACCATGAGTAATGGCACTACTTCTGGGATGCCAACTGCAAATATTCAGGTTAGCCAAGCTGCTCAGCCAAGAGCGACTAGTGGCGATGGAGCTTATACTAACTCTGTTAGTCCTGTTGTGTGTTCGAGTGACTATGCAAATAACGGATTTTCGTGCAGTGTTACGTTGGATTTGGCTGATGATCAGGTTATATCTACCGGAGCTAGCAATAATGCTTTGCTTAGGATAGATTCATTGTATAAGGGCGCTAATGTTAGGGTGACTCTGCACAGCCAAGATGGAGCAGAGATTAAATTTGATAATGTACAGCCGGTAGTTGATTCAACGGGTCGAGCCAGTACGCTATTTAGGCGCGTTGAGGCCAGGCTTCGAATGGGCACGGACTTTCCGTACCCTAGCTATGTAGCTGATGTTCAGAATAATCTATGCAAGAACTTCTCGGTAGATGATACTGGTGTTATTAGCGCCGGATGCAATCCGTAGCTATTTGTCTGTGTCGCTATGAAATTTTTCGAACACATCTTTTAGGTGTTGGTCGGTGACGTGGGTGTAGACCTGGGTAGTAGATATATTGCTATGGCCAAGCATTGCCTGGACCGACCGTAGATCGGCGCCGTTCATCAAGAGGTCAGTGGCGAAACTGTGCCTTAGGGTGTGTGGACTGACATGCTTGGTTATGCCTGCCATTTTAGCATAGTGCGATACCATGCGCTGGATGCTGCGCGACTGAAGTCGTCGATAGTCGCCGGAAGTGTCGGTCTGACCGGCAAATCTACTGTAGCTGATAAATAGTGGCACTAGCGAGTCATGGCGGCTAGCTAGGTAGTCGCTAACCCTTTCGGCTGCGCCTTTCGATACAAATACTGGTCGGTCTTTTTGGCCCTTACCTCGAACCATAAACTCTCTTCGATTGAGATTAATATGGTCTCGGTTAAGGTTAACAAGCTCCGAGACACGTAGGCCACTAGAAAAAAGTAGTTCAATTATTGCTCGGTCGCGTAGCCCGGCCTCGGTGTCTAAATCTATCTGGCTAAGCAGGCTGGATACTTCATCATAGTGGAGAAAGGTAACCTGTTTGCGGGTGGTTTTTGGTAGGATTATTTTGTCGGCACTGAGCGACTGGATGTCTCGTCGAGATAGGTATGTCAAAAAGCCACGAAGAGCTATTAGGTGGTAGGATTGGGTAATCAATGACAGAGATTGGTCGTTGTTATTACTGTGTCGATTTAGCCAGAGTCGAAATCGCCGGACTTGCTCCGAGGTGATTTTGTCAACGGTGATGTCGCCACTAAATTCAATGAACCTCTCCAGGTACAGACGGTAATTTTCAATAGTCTTGAGTGAACGACCACCCTCAACCTCCAGGTGCTCCGTAAAGTCGTTGACCAATTCGGATAGATACATATTACTAGTGTATCGTATCCTTGGACTTTATCAAATCACTGTTGCCTGGTATAATTAACAGATAGAAAATGAACAATAACTCAAGGAGGCACTATGGCTGAATCAGAAGGTAAGAATTTTTGTGGAGTAGAGAGGACATTGGTAGTATTTAAGCCAGATGCCGTTCAACGGGGTATCGTTGGTGAGATTATGCAGCGTTTTGAGCGAGTTGGCTTAAAAATTGTCGGCATAAAAATGGTCAAGCCAAGCAAGGACCACTACTATGGCCACTACGAGACAATTGGCCAGGTGGCAACTCGTCGAGGTGAGGCCACACTGAGTAATGTTCTTGATTTAATGATGGACGGCCCAGTAATTGCCATGGCACTCGAGGGTGTAGAGGCGGTTCCAGTTGTGAGGAAGATTGTTGGCCCAACTGAGCCAAAGGTGGCTGACATGGGAACAATCCGTGGCGACTATTCACACATTAGCTTCGGTTACGCCGATGAGTGCAACAAGGCTATTCCGAACCTAATTCACGCATCAGGTGACTCAGCCGAGGCCGCGCAGGAGATTAAGCTGTGGTTCAAGGAAGAAGAGCTTATGAACTATAGTATGCTTCACGACAAGTTTACTCGATAGATTAATGTCGACAAGTGGCGGGCGTATCTTGCGCCCGCTTTTTGTATGATATGGAAATAACTACGCGTAAGTCCCAGCCATTCAACTGGGGAGCCCTCAGCGTCAAAAATAGCATATCTGCTCTATCCAGTTACCAAAAGGCTACCGAAAAATTAGTTAAAAACAGGAAATAACTACGCATAAGCCCCGGCCGCTCAACTGGAGAGCCCTCAGCGCCAAAAATAGCAGATCTGCTCTATCCAGTTACCAAAAGGCTACCGAAAAATTAGTTAAACGGGTATAATAGTACATATGCCTCGGTAGCTCAACTGGATAGAGCAGATCCGTCCTAAGGATAAGGTTGTAGGTTCAACTCCTGCCCGGGGTACCATTATTATGACAGCAGAAGATTCTTCTCGGCAATTCGAGGGTCAGCGTGAAGACGAAGACCTACTTTTTGTTTTTCGAAGGCACATTATCGCAATGCGCAAGGGTTTTTACTCTCTGCTAATTCCGATGGTGATTGGTGCGATTCCTTTTTTGATCTGGCAGGACGTGCTGGAGCTCCTTTGGGTATTTGTTGGCTTTTTCGCACTAGGGCTACTGCTGTTCGCTTACCATTTTGTTATATGGTACTATACCTACTACATCGTCACCAATCAACGAATTCGTCAGATAACTCAGCGGGGCTTTTTTGGTAAAGACGTGGTCGAGTTAAGGCTAGAAAAAGTACAAAATATTAGCTACAATGTGCCGGGTTTTTTTGGTGAAATGTTTAAGTTCGGAACCATAGTGGTGCAGACGATTGTCGGCGATCTAGTGATTCAAAATGTTGAACATCCAGATGAGATTTATAATAAGCTGCAGGATGCCGTAGCAACTGTTGTCGGGGAGGGCGAAGATGACCAAGAAATTATTTAACAAAAAATCCAAGAAAAAAGCAGAGCTGCCATCGAGGATTACAAATGACACCGTTGCTGAGCACCGAGAGCGAGTTTTGGCCGGTGGTCGCAAGTTAAAGTACCCAGTCCAGTACACCAGGAGCGCTCTGGTCCGAAATACGATTATCATTAGTGTGGTCGCCTTGCTATTACTGCTAGGGGCGGTTTGGCTCCAGCTTTATATCGTTAAGGACACTAGTGACATCGCTTATCGCATAACCAGGGCCACTAGGGTTCCGGTGGCAAAGATCGATAATGAGTTTGTGCCATATAGCGATTATCTGCTCTACTATCGGGCATCGATGGCTCATATCAAAAACCAGACCCAGTCGTCTGGGGATATGCCGTGGGACAAGCTTAATTTCCAGCAGGAGCAGGCAATGGAGAAGGCACTGCGTGATGCTTATGCCCGCAAACTAGCCAGAGAGAACAACATAACTATTTCTGACAAAAAGATAGATGATTTGATCGAGAAAGCGCGAAAAGCTTCGGGGCTTTCAGAGAAAGCCTATGCGGCTGCCACAAAAGACAATCTAAATTGGACAATGGACGAGATGAAGTTGGCGCTTAAGAACGACTTGCTGCGCCAAGAGGTTTCATTTAGTGTTGATAAAGAGGCGCAAAAAACAGCAAAGGAAGTATCTGGCCTTGCTACTAGCGGATCATCGCTCGCCGATATTGCACAAAAAATGGGTGACCGAGTATCCTACGTACAGGACGTTGTGGTCCCGGCCGGCAATGCAGATGGTGGACTGAGTGAGGAGGTCGGTAAGCTTCAGGTTGGTGAGATTTCTGTACCAATAAAGACTACGGCTACCGACGGCTACTATGTTGCCCTAAGACAACAGACAGATAGTGAATACATTTCTTATTCATACATCAAGATCCCACTTACTGTTTTTGACAGCAATTTTAAGAAGCTTCGCGAGGGTGATAAGACCCGGCTGTATATTAAATTAGATAAGCAAGGGGAGTAATAGTATGTCATTTGTAGTTCCTGATTTGGCGTATGGGTACGCCGATTTATCACCAGTAATTAGCGAAGACATAATGAGGCTTCACCATAGCAAGCACCACCAGGCTTATGTCGATAAGCTAAATACGGCAGTCGCCGGACTTGATCTAGGGGATGATATTGAACAAATTTTGTGTAACCTCGATAGTCTGCCGGAGTCAGTGCAAACGGTAGTTAGAAATAATGGTGGCGGACACCTAAACCACAGTCAGTTTTGGCAGATTATGTGTCCGGGCGGCAGTAGCCCCGCTGGCGCGGTGGTTGATGCGCTATCCAATAGATATGGTAGCTTAGATCGGTTTATCGAAGAGTTTAATACGGCGGCTCTTGGTGTTTTCGGAAGCGGCTGGGCTTGGCTAATGCCTGATCTGTCTATTGAAACAACTCCAAATCAAGACAATCCAATAATGTTTGGCGGCGATAAGCCAATTATGGGCTGTGATGTTTGGGAGCATGCTTACTACCTAGATTATAAAAATGACCGAAGCTCGTACATGCAGGCTTGGTGGTCTATTGTTGACTGGTCGGAAGTTGAAAACCGTTACGGGTCTGCTATAATTTCATGAGAGGAGCGTGCCGCCTTAGCTCAGTCGGTAGAGCAACACATTCGTAACGTGTAGGTCGCCGGTTCGATTCCGGCAGGCGGCTCCAGGTCTAATTATATGAAGCAAATTACAAAGTCAGATATTAAAACTGCAATAACCGATCGTTGGTGGTCCGGTCTAGTGGTTGCAAATGTAATTGTTTGCATAATTGCAGTGATTATTATTGCTGTAAGTATTGAGCCTAGGGAGACTCAGGTTATCACCAGGTATAGTTCTTTTGGTATCACAGGCTTCTATAGGGGCTATTGGTATTATCTTTATAGCTACGTGGCGTTGGTATTAATTATGGCTGTTGGCCATTCGGCGGTAAGCCTTAAGCTGATGCACATGAATCGTCGTGACCTTGCGCTGGCGCTGCTTTGGTCTAGTTTAGCGTTTATAGTGATTGCATTGTTGTTTGCACTATCAATAACCCGCATAGCGGCACTGGGCTAATCTTATGGATAACGAGATTCCTTTAGGTAAACGTACTCGAAAGTATAGGTTTTTTGAGAGAGTTCCGGCTATCGTCAGCTACGGCGCAATTATTACGTTGGTGGTTCTGTCAATCGTCAGTCCGGTATTGGCCGCAGCCTACCTACTGGTGGTGATATTGTCGATGTTTATCAAGATATTTGGCATAACCTATCATATGATTGTCGGCCGTAGTCGAATGGACAAAGTATCGGTGCTTAATTGGTCAAAGAGATTGGCTGATCTGGAGGACCCAACGGCGTCATATGATCGGTTAAGTTTACACGGGGGTTTGGATGAAGTCGGTTTTAGCCAGCATTTAGAAAATTTGCGACTCATGGCTGCTGCTGAAGACGGATTTTTCCCAAAACCATCTCAGGTATACAACGCTTTGATTATTCCAGCCTACAATGAGCCGTATGATGTTATTGAGCCGGCACTAAGGTCGGTGATAGATACAACTTATGACAAAAAGCGTATGATCGTGGTTTTTGCCTACGAAGAGCGGGGCGGCAAAGATATAAAAGAGACGGCCGAGCGTCTAAAAAAAGAGTTTGGCTCACACTTTTACGCTTTTGAAGCGGTTGAGCACCCCAAGGGCATCCCAGATGAGGTAGTGGGCAAGGGCGGCAATATTACATATTCTGGCCGCTGGCTGCAGGAATATCTTGTGCAGCAGGATATTCCATTTAAAGACGTTATCGTCACCACCATGGACTGCGACAACAAGCCCCATAAGTCATACTTTGATTACCTAACCTATGAATATATTGTTCGTGAGGACCGAAAGCATCTATCGTATCAGCCGGTTTGTTTGTTTACGAATAATATCTGGGACGTTCCGGCGCCGATGCGAGTAATTGCGACTGGTAACTCATTTTGGAACATAATCAGCTCGATGCGTCCGCATGCGCTACGTAACTTTGCTTCGCACGCTCAGCCAATGGATGCTTTGGTAGAGATGGATTTTTGGAGCGTTAGAACCATTGTTGAGGACGGGCATCAGTACTGGCGAAGCTACTTCCACTTCGGTGGGAATTATGAGGTTGTGCCGCTTCATGTGCCAATTTATCAGGATGCGGTATTGTCTAGTAGTTACAAGAAGACCCTCAAGGCGCAGTTTGTGCAGCTAAGGCGCTGGGCCTATGGCGCGTCAGATGTACCGTTCGTGGCAGTGCGAGTTTTTTCTCGTCAAAGAAATGTACCGTTTTGGGCGGGCTTTACCCGTTTTGTTAGGCTGCTCGATGGTCACGTTACGCTAGCCTGCGTATCGATACTTGTTGCCTTTGGCGGCTGGGTGCCACTTATCCTTAATGGCGAAGCCGCTAGGAGCGTGGCAGTCCATCAGTTGCCGGATATCGTTAGCCTGTTGCAGCGAATAGCGATGATTGGTCTAGCGGTGGCTATTTTTATGTCGTTTAAGTTGCTGCCACCAAAACCAGAGCGCTACAAGAAATCTCGTAATATTTTAATGCTTTTGCAGTGGGTTCTTATGCCAGTCACAGCAATAGTCTATAATTCTGCGGCGGCCTTCTACTCGCAGACTAGGCTGTTCTTTGGACGATACCTTGATCGTTTCGATGTTACCGAAAAGATAGCGGCAGATAAATTGCCTAATCCTCGTAAGAAAAAGAAGTAGACGGCCGACCAGGTCGACGAGTGGAGGTGACTAGGTCGTGCTGGGCTGCGTATTGCACGCCGGCCACAGGATCATAATGGCGGATAGTTTCGTATGTAATTGCTGTAATGTCGTCGGTTGACAATGGCTTTGTAGTGGCGATGAGTTTTGATTCAACGGTCTCTGCTAAATGGAGGCTGGCGTATTTGGCAGCTTTTGTGTCGTGCTGGAAGCTCCTGGATATGCTAATGATCAGTCTACCGATATTAAACGCATCAGTTTGGCTGTTATTTTGTAGGATTGGGCGATCGTCGAGAGAGGGCTTTTCGTAGGTAGTAAATACCGCCTGGCAGCTATTGCACTTACGGCGACGCCATACAGAAGGTTTAGTGTGGGGCCGGGAATTGGCCACTCGAGTTTTGACGTGAAAACAATTTATACATATCATATCTATATATTGACATATCGGTAGATAAAAATCTAGTGGAAAACATTATCATTATGAGGATAACTGTGTACAAAAGAAGCCCCCATCAAATGGGAGCTACACATAGATTTGGTTCAATAACAGGGGTGGTTATTTCTTTGATGTAGTACGACTAGGGGAGAGCGTGTTTCGCTCTTCTTTGATCGTCTTGTTGTATTCAAAGTAAAGAGTCATTTGACTTAGTAGTGATGACGGCTCTTTCGTCGACTTTTCGTGCGACTGGGGTATGGAATTGCTGTCCATACTTCTTATGTTAGCACAAACGACAAAAAAAGTCAAGGGAACAGAATAGCACACCTCATATCATCAGGGGTATCACATGGTAATCTTTGCGTTTAATCAGCTAGTGGAAAACTACTATTGAGTGTGGACATCGGCTTGTGCGCCTGAGGGTCTTTTGCAATTTTGTCTTAGCAAAAATTAGAGGTGAGAATTTGCAAAATACGTTTATTACATATCATAAAAATAAGACCGCCTAGAATGGCAGTCTGATTTTCTTGGTGGGCGATAGAGGATTCGAACCTCTCACCTCCTCAACGTCAATGAGGCGCTCTAGCCAAATGAGCTAATCACCCTAGCTTTTCTATCATACCAAACAGGTATAAAAGTTGCAATCTGCTGATGTGTGTTCTATTATATAACTAAGCTATGATACAGACTAACCACCTGTTGAGCTTCGCGGGACGGGAGAGCGTGCGTAACGTTGACCAATAAGTAAAAGTCCGGTGGAACCGCCTGTAGTCATTACGGGCCCGAGACATGCGACAGTAGACTCAATGTATTGATTCTATAAATCGCATGTTTTTTATTTACATTAAACGAAAGGAATTATATGAGCGAAGATAAACTCCATGCCATGCGTCATAGCCTGGCGCACATTATGGCGTCGGCAGTCCAACGACTATGGCCGGAGGCTAAGTTTGGTGTTGGTCCAGTGGTTGAAAACGGTTTTTATTATGATATTGACCTGGGTGACGTAAAGATTAGTGACCAGCAGTTTGGCAAGATCGAAAAGACCATGCGGCGAGTTATTGCTGAAAACCAGGATTTTGTTAAATCGTTGAAGCCAATTGATGACGCAATCGCTTGGGCGAACGACAGCAATCAGCCGTACAAGGTCGAGCTACTGAATGACCTGAAGCGGGCCGGCACTACTGTCGCCAGAGATCTTGATGATGAGGCTATGGGCACAATTGCCGAGGGTGATGGTGTGCTTGATGAGGTATCATTTTATACGAATGGTAATTTTACTGACCTGTGCCGCGGTCCGCATGTAGCGAGTACTAAAGATATCGGGGCATTTAAGCTAATGCGTGTAGCGGGTGCCTACTGGCGGGGCAATGAGAATAACCCGCAAATGCAACGTCTCTATGGTGTGGCTTTTGAGACACAGGAGGAGCTAGATTTGTACCTGGAGAGGCTGGAGCTGGCTCGTCAGCGAGATCACCGTAAGCTTGGTCGCGAGCTTGACCTATATACTACGTCGCAGCTAGTCGGTGTTGGGTTGCCGCTATTTACGCCCCGGGGCACGATTCTTCGCGATATTATGGCGCAGTATTCCAATCAGCTAAGGCAAAGGTTTGGGTTCGAGAAGGTTTGGACGCCACATATTACTAAGAAAGAGCTCTATGAGCAGAGTGGGCATTGGGCAAAGTTTGGCGATGAGCTGTTTTTGGTGAAGAGTCAGGAGACTAGTGATGAAATGGCGCTTAAGCCAATGAACTGTCCGCACCATACGCAGATTTATGCCTCAAGGCCACGCAGCTACCGTGATATGCCGGTTCGGTTCCTCGAGACGACAACTGATTATCGAGATGAAAAGACCGGGGAGCTGGGTGGACTTAATCGAGTGCGATCGCTTACTCAGGATGACAGCCATGTGTTTTGTCGATCTGATCAGATAGGACAGGAGATCAATAATTTACTGGCATCGGCTCGTGAACTATACGAGATTATCGACATGAAGCTAAGGGTGCGACTTAGCTACCGTGATGAGTCTGACGCTTACCTGGGAGAGCTATCCCTGTGGGAGTCTGCTCAGATGCAACTCAAAGAGGCTGTTGAGTCAAATGGCCTAGATTTCTTTGAGCAGGATGGAGAGGCGGCATTTTATGGTCCAAAGATTGACTTCATGGCTACAGACGCAATTGGCAGAGAGCACCAGGTGGCGACTGTGCAGCTGGATTTTGTGCAGCCAGAACGTTTTGGCCTGGTGTACACCGCCGAGGGCGGTGACGCGGCTCGTCCGGTGATGATTCACTGTGCACTGTTGGGCTCTATAGAGCGTTTCTTGAGTGTGTTTATTGAGCATACTGGAGGTTGGTTACCATTCTGGGCGGCACCCGAGCAGGTGCGAATCTTGACTATAAATGACAACGTTAACGACTATGTTGAGGAAATTACAACAGTATTGTCAGAGGTGGTGCTCATGAAACCGGTGAAATATAACGAAGTAAGATTTACAACAGATGTCCGTAATGAGAGCCTGGGTAAGAAAATTCGCGAGGCTACGGCTATGAAAATCCCGGTCCAACTGATTGTTGGTCCGAAGGATAAAGAGGTTCGTGAGGTCAGTGTGCGTACACAGGGCGGTGAAGAGAAGGTGGCACTTGATCAGCTGTCTAGCTACCTGAAAGGGCTGTAGGCTGCGGTGAAGAGGCTAGTAATCGCAGTAGATTGTGACGACGTTCTCGTATCGACTACGCCGTATTTTGTTGATACATATAACAATACATATGGCACAAGCGGCACACTAGAATACGCACATAGTCCAGATCCGTCTGTTTGGGGCGCAAGCGAAGAGGTCATACTTGAGCGATGGTCTGGAATAAAAAGAACGGATGGCTACAAGGGTCTTTCGCCAGATCCAGATGAGGTCAAAGTTTTGCGTAATCTGGCAAAAATACACGAGCTTCACTTAGTCACTGCTCGTAAAGAGGAAGAGCGTGATTTTACACAGGCCATGCTTGATAAGCACTTGGACGGTGTATTTACTTCCATGGAGTTTGTCGGCTGGGAGGGCTCGAAGGGTGATGTTTGCCAGGCGTTGCGAGCGGATGTATTGATTGATGATAGTTTTCGGCATTTAGTATCTGCCCGTGACTGTGGCGTGGGCGGCTTGCTGTGGTTTGGCGATTATCCCTGGCAGACAGAAGATATAGGTGATATGCCAATTGTTCGTTGTCGAAATTGGCGTGAGGTGGAGGCGGAAATTGAGCGAATTGCCAGTAACTAATTTGCGGGACAGCGTATATAGGCTTATGAAGGAACTACCGTCCAACAAAGTTACGACTTATGGTGACCTGGCGGCGATGTCGGGGCATCCGCTGGCGGCTAGGATCGTCGGGGGTCTTGCTCACGGCGGGCCAGATAATTTACCGTGGCACAGACTGGTTAATTCTAAGGGAGGCTTAGCCACTGGCTTTCCTGGCGGTCAGTTAGTGCAGCAACAGCTGTTAGCTCAAGACGGCATAATGATTGACGACAGTCATAGGGTTGTTGACTTTGAGGATAGGCGATGGAGACCAGGGGCGTGACACCGCCGCTAGTAGTGATAGCTGGTCCGACCGCCAGTGGCAAGACAGGCCTGGCGATTAGTCTAGCCGAGCGGTTCAACGGGGAGATTATCTGTGCTGATAGTCGGACGATTTATCGAGGAATGGACGTCGGTACCGCTAAGCCTACAGCTAATGATCAGGCACGGGTGCCACACTGGGGGGTTGACCTGGTAGAGCCGGGTGATCGATTTACGGCTGCTGACTTTAAGGAGTACGCTAATGCTAAAATCGCCGACATCCGCAATCGACAAAAGATTCCTTTTTTGGTTGGTGGAACGGGTTTGTATATTGATTCGGTGATATTTAATTTTCAGTTTGGCCTAAGTCCAGATGAACAAGTTCGTTACGAGTTTGAACAAATGAGCATAAAGCAACTCCATGATTATTGTGTAAAACACAACATAAAATTGCCAGAAAATTCACAAAACAAAAGATATATTATTCGAGCAATCGAGCTAGGGGGGGTGCAACTCAAGAGGCGAGCGACTCCTCTGAATAATACAATTGTTGTCGGAATAGCAACAAGCATAAGCACCTTACATAGCAGAATACGAGATAGGTCTGAACAAATATTTGATAATGAAGTTGTAAAAGAGGCTATGATATTGGGCAAGAAATATGGCTGGGACAGCGAGGCCATGACGGGTAATATTTACCCGATAGCACGCGAGTTTTTACGGGGTAATATCTCTCAGACGGAACTAGTCGAGCGATTTATAGCTAGCGATCGTCAGTTAGCAAAGCGACAGATGACCTGGCTGCGCCGCAATGAACACCTTTTGTGGGCAGATCTTCCGTCCGCTGAACAATATCTGGTAGACCAACTAGGTGGTCGTCGGTAACTATGATACAATAATCCTAGAAGGAGCGGATGAGATAAACATGATTGACGCACTATTTGGTTCAAAGACTCGCATCAAATTACTACATCTATTTTTGAATAATCCCGGTAAATCATTTTACGTCAGAGAGATTACTCGACTAATCGATGAGCAGATTAATTCAGTAAGGCGCGAGCTGTCAAATATGCTGAGTGTAGGGATAATTGTTTCTGATAGCGCCGACAATAAGCTGTACTACGAGGTAAATCGCCAATACGAGCACTATGAGCCATTGAGGCAGATTTTTGGCGATAAGCGACAGAAATCATCGGTTGATTCTGCTGCGTCGGAAGCTCCATCGTGGCGATCTGAGCTAGCTAAACTGTCTGGCATAAGGCTGGCTTTGACGGCCGGTATCTTAGTTAGGGGCTCTGCTAGCCCAATCGATGTATTGTTGGTCGGTAGTCTGCCTCAGTCAAAGGTCGACACTTTTATGAAAAAGGTCGAAAAGATCGAGGGTCGGGAGCTAAACTATACAATCATGACGTATGACGATTTTTACTATAGGTTGAGCGTCAGAGATAAGTTCGTTTCAGAAATAATAAATGGTGCCTGTTCGGTTTTGGTGGATACAGAAGGCATACTGTCAAAGTAAGGAGAGAGATATGTTTGACATAGAATATAAGGGTGCTAACGCTGTAATATTTACAACAAAAAAACTGAAGGTTGTTGTTGATCCGGGGCTAGACATAGCCGGCCACAAGGATGTTGCTGTCAAGGATAGTGTTGTATTATTGACAGAAGATAGGTTGAGGCCAAAAAGCAACGACTCCAGGCTGCTGTTTGACGGTCCGGGCGAGTATGAGGTTGGCGATGTGTCGATTGTTGGTGTTGCTGCCAGGAGGAATATCGACGCAGAGGACCAAGGTAAGGCATCTACTATTTATCGACTAACAATTGACGACACTAAGATTGCCGTTCTGGGAAATATCGCCCCTAAGCTTGACGATGACCAACTAGAGGCTATTGGCATGGTAGATATTGTAGTGGTGCCAGTTGGTGGCGGTGGTCTAACCCTGGATTCTAAGGACGCTGCAGCGATTATTCGCCAGATAGAACCAAAAGCAGTTGTGCCGGTCCACTTCGACGACCCGGCGCTAAAATATGAAGTACCTCAGGAAAAGGCTGATTTGATTGTTACCGAGCTGAGTGCAGGTGTAATAGAGGCCGGTCCTAAGTTTAAGCTAAAGAATACCTCGAGCATACCTGACCGGCTGTCTGTTATAATGATCAGTCGCAGCTAGAGCTGGTCTGCCAGCAAAAAACACCCCGTATAGTAAGGGGTGTTTTTATAATAAATCTGGTTATTTAGCTGGGGCAGCTAGCAGGCCCTTTTTCTTTAGGGTGCGGATTGCCTGGGTGCTCAATGTCATAGTGACTTTTTGGCCGTCTACTACGAAAGTCTTTTTCTGTAGGTTTGGCTTGAAAAATCGCTTTGTACGCCTCAAAGAGAAGCTGACGTTGTGGCCAGACTGCTTGCCTTTGCCTGTAAGTTCACATCGTGATGCCATTTTTTTGCTCGCTTTACGTTAATTTATCAATCTTTAGTATTGTAGCGGTATATGGAGGATAAGTCAAGAGGGGGGGTAGAATATGGAATTTGGAAAATAGAATCTAGAACTTGGCTTTTCTCGCCCCAAGTAGTATACTTTTACCATAAGTACAATAACTAACCAATGCCAGGAGAAGGCAAGAGTGGGTCAAGCAAATAGTTTGTTAAGCGTAGTAAATAGTAATAGCCACCACAACCAAGGTAGCGTTGCGCATACACGCATAAAGCAGATATCTCAACGGATTCAATCGCCAGCAACACCCAAACACTCCTCCGGTCTCACCATCGTCGAACTCCTGATCGTCATTGTAGTGATTGCAATACTCGCCTCGATAAGCCTCGTATCCTATCGCGGGATCCTCGATCGTGTCGATGAGTCCGTAGCTCAGTCCGACCTTCGCAACGCATCGAAATATCTCGAAGTCGAGCGCACTCAAGAAGGAGGTGGCACATACTCTGACGAAGACACTAGTGGTGGGGCGCTACCCAAGACCGAGAAGACTGAATTCTTATACAGCCTCCGAAGCGAGGGTGAAAAATACTGCTTAAGCGCCGTCCGGAACAAAGCTCGATTCTGGATATCCGAAGAGGGCGTCATTCATGAAGGCGTCTGCCTAGAACATGCAGCCGTCATTACCGAAATCGGACCAGTAGAAGATCGAGAATTAACGGTCACCACTTTGGCTGGCTCTGAGCGTGGATTCGTTGATGGCCAAGGAGCGGAGGCTCGCTTTTACATGCCGATGCGGCTCGCTCTAGCTTCGAATGGCAACTTGCTCTCAACAGACAGAACCAATGCCATCAGGTCGATCTCTCCGGCTGGTCTAGTTACAACGTTGGCAGGAAGTAGCATCCACGGAAGCCGTGATGGGCAAGGATCATCAGCAGGCTTCGCTATTCCCGAAGGTCTTGCAGTAAACTCCTCCGGGTTGGCATACGTCAGCGAGTATAACAGTGGTCGCATCCGAACGATCACGCCTTCAGGACTTGTCGCAACTCTAGCGGGTTCTACTAATGGATATCAAGATGGACAAGGGTTGTCAGCGCAACTAAACATGCCTCAATCTCTAGATACCGACCAAACCGGCAACATATATGTTGCAGACGCTGGAAACAATCGCATTCGAAAAATTACGCCATCCGGGAATGTCTCAACCTTCGCTGGGTCTGGTGCTGCAGGTTACCGTGACGGACAGGGTGTTGCCGCACAGTTTAGTGGCCCGCGGGGGATTGCTGTAGCTCCCAACGGCACTATTTATGTTGCCGATACAGGTAATCACAGAATAAGGATTCTGTCGAGCTCTGGCTACGTCGTTGGATTCGTCGGTTCGGGCGTTGCAGGCTCAGCTAACGGACGTGGAGTGTCCGCGCAATTCAACGGCCCCCAGGGGATCGCTATCGACAGCAGTGGCAATCTCTATGTCGCTGACACCCAGAATAACCTCATACGTAAGGTTACTCCTAGTGGCTGGGTGACGACTATCGCCGGATCGCTGTCCGCAGGATATGTCGACGGACCGTCAAAATCTGCCAAGTTTTTTAGTCCAGCTGACGTCGAAGTGGGCCCTTCAGGTGTTATTTATGTGGCCGACAGCGGCAACAACCGCATCCGCAAAATAGAGTAGCGAGACTACAGCTTCCCGTTGCTATAGGTTCAATTCTCCTTCAAACGGACTCAGGCGGCTGCCCGCTATCGAGCCAGATTGCACTCGGGGAGTCTTCCCGGGCGTTTACGGCAACCGCGACAGCGGGAACGGGGTTCGCTGTCTCTTAAATTAACGCCGATGGGGTTGACACTGAGACCTCAAGGGCTCAGTGGAGACTCCGGAGGGGTTAATTTCCGGGAGTCCACAAAGCGAGGCGTGGCGTAAAGGGGTGACCACCCCTGAACCCGCCGAGTCGACTGGATTCCCATTAACAAAGGCAGCAGAACTTGGAAAATAGAATATAGAATTCAGATTATGGATTATGGAATGGGGCTCGGGAAATTTGGAGTAGGGGCTACTGTCAGTAGCTGAGTGCGAGGAGTTCGGGGTGTTTAGTAGGGGCATTTGTAGTACAATAATAAGGTATGGATATTACTTATTTGATTATTGTCCTGGTGACGATACTGTTATCGATGACTCTGCATGAGGCAATGCATGCGTTTTTGGGTTATTTTTTGGGTGATGATACCGCCAAGGCACAGGGCAGGTTGAGCTTGAATCCGATAAAGCATATCGACCCAATCATGACGATTGCGTTACCGTTATTTTTGGCGGTCATGGGTGGTCCGATTTTTGGCGGCGCAAGGCCTGTACCTCTCAATCCTCATAGGATAAGGTACGGCGAGTGGGGTATGGCTTTAGTGGCGGTTGCTGGGCCTCTGACTAATTTTCTACTCGCCTTCCTGTTTTTTGGAATCGGAGTGCTCACTGGTGTAATTAACAGCGTGGGTTCAGTTGCTTCCTATGATTCGTATTGGAGTATATTTATATCTTATGGGGTAATGGTTAACCTATCGTTCTTTATTTTCAACATGCTACCGATTCCGCCCCTGGACGGATCGAGGGTATTATACGCTCTAGCTCCAGAGATGGTTCAGCGCGGTATGGAGAAGATCGAGCAGTATGGTATATTTTTGGTCTTAGCGATAGTCATGTTGGCCATGCCAGTGATAGGTAGTATTATGATTTCAGCCAATGATGTTCTATGGGCTGCTTTCTCTTTCATTTTTCGACTTGGTCTTTAGTCTCGGAGTGCGCTATAATATAAGTAGCCCCAAGCAGCATTCGGGTGCATATGATTTTCCTAACATCATACGATAAGGGAGCTCTAATGGTTTACTGCCGTGGTAGTAAATTGCGGGCACCCACCTTGCAGTTATGCGGGGAATGTCGAGCATTCGATGCAACGCCTGGGGCTTTTATGTAACGGGATGTGGCGCAGTTGGTAGCGCGCACCGCTGGGGGTGGTGAGGCCGCTGGTTCAAGTCCAGTCATCCCGACCATCCAGACTGAAATTATATGACACAAAGAATATCAATAAGAGTTAGGGTAACAAATCACGACAAAGTCTTACTGCTTCGCCGATCTGATGGTCGTGAGTCGATACTCGGGCAGTTTGAGCTTCCTGGTGGCAGGGTAAATAATAATGAGCAGCCCGATGATGCAGCAAGGCGCTATTTGCGAGAGGATATAGGACTGAAGGGTGATA
The DNA here is from genome assembly GCA_002421965.1 of Candidatus Saccharibacteria bacterium UBA6209. Classification (GTDB taxonomy): domain Bacteria; phylum Patescibacteriota; class Saccharimonadia; order Saccharimonadales; family Saccharimonadaceae; genus Nanosynbacter. Next base: position 17,557 of record DISN01000006.1, on the reverse strand, counting down.
TAGCACCGCATTTAGAGGATGTATTTACCTATGTTGATCGTGATAGTCCTGACCTGCAGTACGTAGTTGTGGTTTATCGAGTTGTTGTCGGCAATAGGCATGGCGCCATTAAGCTGAGCAGTCATTATGATAGGTACGTTTGGTTTACTCCGGGTAAGGTCGATGCAAGTCAGATAACCGATGTTAGTCAGATTGTTATTGGTAATTTGCCGATGCCAACTGGTATGTCTAGCCATGACAGCGATCGAGCTAGGCCGTCCGAGGATACGATTATCGTCTATACTGACGGCGGCTCCAGGGGCAACCCTGGTCCATCCGCTGCGGGCTATGTGGTGATTGATAGGGGTGACATTGTAGACCACGGGGGTGATTACTTGGGTATAACTACTAATAATCAAGCTGAATATCACGGGGTTGTCCAGGGGCTTGAGGCGGCTCAGAGGCTGGGTGCCGAGAAAGTTGAGGTTAGGGTGGATAGTATGCTGGTGGCAAATCAGCTAAAGGGCATCTATAAGATCAAAAATCGTGAACTTTGGCCGGTTAATGAGCGAGTTAATGAGTTAATCAAGGGCTTCAAGCGTGTGAAATTTACTCATGTGCCACGTGAATTAAATCAGTTAGCGGACGGAGAGGTCAATAAGGTGCTTGATCGTCACAAGAGGGGCGATGTGGTATAATTTAGGAGCAGTCCACTAGGTGATCACTCGGCTTTAGCTGAGAGGAAAGTCCGGGCAGCATAGAATAACGGCAGTCGCTAACGGCGACCGGGGGCGACCCTAGGGAAAGTGCCACAGAAACGAAACTACCCCGATACTACGGTGTCCGGGAAAAGGTGAAACGAGTGAGGTAAGAGCTCACAGTCTCCTGTGGTGACACAGGAGAGAGGTAAACCCTGCTGGCTGCAAGGAGATTCGCATAAGGGCTATTCGTCCGCGGGTCGATAACCGCTTGATTTGTCTGGCAACAGGCTAACTAGATAGATGATCATCCACGACAGAACCCGGCTTATCGGTGGGCTGCATTAAAAAATGCACTTTTCAGGAAGTGCATTTTTTAATTAAAGCGGAGGGATGTGCCCCTCCGGAGACTAAATGGCCGCCTTAACGATAGCTGCAAAAGCCTTAGGCTCTTTTACGGCAATTTCTGCTAGAACCTTGCGGTCTAGTTCGATATTTTTTGCCTTCATGCCGGCGATTAGCTTGGCGTAAGTCGTGCCTTCTTGACGAGCGGCAGCATTTATTCGGGTAATCCAAAGTGCTCGTAGGTCACGCTTCTTGTTGCGTCGGTCACGGTAGGCATATTGAAGTGATCGGATAACACCCTGCTTGGCCATGCGGAAGCTTCGGGTCCGGTTGTGTTGCATGCCTTTGGCTGCTTTGAGGATCTTTTTGTGCTTTGCGCGTGCAGTAACGCCTCGTTTGACTCGCATATTGTTACGCTCCTAGTGCTCGTCGGGCATTTTTTGCCATTGAGCCGGTTATGGTTGCTGGTTTGTTGATTGCGCGCTTGCGACTTTTTGACTTCTTGGCTAGCATGTGGCCACCGAATGCTCGGCGACGAGTAAGCTTGCCGGTGCTAGTCATCTTGATGCGCTTAGCTGTACCCTTGTGGGTCTTTAATTTAGGCATTATGTGCTCCTTATGACAACGCTCAGATTTCGTCCAGCCATTTGTGGCTTTTGTTCGACTACCGATTCCTCGGACAGTAATTCGATAATTTTATCCATCAGCTCGTATCCGATCTCTTTATGGGCCATCTCGCGTCCTTTATAGACTACTTGTAGGCGGACCTTGTGTCCATCGGCTAGAAAGCCACGGACCTTACGGAGCTTGACGTCTAGATCACCGCCGCCGATTTTGAGACCAAAGCGCATTTGCTTTAGATCGCTAACTTTGGCAGCGCGCTTGCTGCGCTGTTGATCTTTCATCTTTTGGTACTGATATTTGCCCCAATCGATGATTTTTGCGACGGGTGGATTGGCATCGGGTGACATCTCCACCAAATCTAGTCCCGCTTCTTCTGCAGCTTTGAGTGCATCGCTAAGCGACATAATTCCAAGCTGTTCTCCGTCTGCGCCAATAACGCGCAGCTCGCGGGCACGGATTGCTCCGTTGATACGAATTGATTTGTTAATCGCCGAACTCTCCTTTACCTGAGTGTTGGTCGTTATAATTGTTTCAGATGTTATATTAGCAGATTATTGAGATAGATTCAAGGGTTAACACTATAAACTAGCGTAATTAGGCTGCTGAAATTTGTCGATACGAAAGGGCCTCTGCTATGTGCTTTGTTTCTATGTCCTGGTCGCCATCAATATCGGCAATCGTTCTGGCGACCTTAATTATCTTGAAGTAGCTGCGGGCACTAAGGTCTAGTTTCTTGGCGGAGCTGACGAGAAAGGCTTTTACCTCGGGCTTGAGGCTTATATGTTTGTCGATATCCTGGCTGGCAATAGATCCGTTGTAAATATTACTCGAACTATATCTGTTTTGTTGATAAGTAATAGCACTTTCAATCATTGACCGGTAGGCTTTATGTTGTTTGTCTGACAACGATTTATTGCCCAATAGGTCTTCGTGAGCGACGCGTGACACGCTTATTGTCAGGTCGATCCTGTCGAGTAGCGGTCCCGATAGACGCTTTTGATAGTTTAGTATTTGCATCGACGTACAAGAGCAGGCCTTTTCATTGTCGCCGTAATAGCCGCAGGGGCAGGGGTTCATGGTGCCGACCAGGATGAAATCGGCAGGGTATTGATATTTACCTTGGGTGCGACTAACTGATATAGTGCGGTCCTCTAGTGGTTGGCGGAGTGATTCAAGGATTGATCTGGGGTACTCGAGTAATTCGTCGAGAAATAGTGTGCCGCGGTGGGCTAGAGAAATTTCGCCTGGCTTTGCCTTGGTGCCACCGCCAATAATTGAGGCCTGGCTAGCGGTGTGGTGGGGTGAGCGAAACGGTCGACGGGTAATTATCTCGTCTATTGATTCACCGCCAAGGTTATGTAGCTTTGTAACCTCGATAATCTCGCTATCTTGAAGGGGTGGCAGTAGGTTGTTAAGGGCTCGCGCGAGCATTGTTTTGCCTGATCCGGGAGAGCCAGACAGTAGGATATTGTGCCTGCCAGCTACGGCAATAGCGATGGCCCTTTTGGCTTGCTCTTGGCCGTTAATGTGATCCATTAGTACGTCATTTCGCTTTAGTGCTACTGGGCGATCTAGGGGCGTGGCAGGGGATATATGGGACTCGCCCTTGAGGTGGAGATATAATTGCTTGAGGTCCTTTACCGGTATTATTGATAGGTCATCGATTAGGAGTGCCTGTGGGGCGTTTGCTTCGGGAACGTAGACTGTGGTCACATTGTGCGCTTTGGCGGCTTCTGCGGCCGTTATAACGCTTTTTACGGGGCGTATACTGCCGTCAAGGGCAAGCTCACCAACGAATAGCCCGGACCCTATGTTGTCGGCCGTTAACGATCCTCCTAGGAGCAGGATAGACAGGGCGATAGGCAAGTCAAAGTGGGTTCCGTCCTTGGGTAGCTCGGCTGGGGCGAGGTTGATGACGATTTTACCCTTTGGAAAATCGAGTAGCGAATTCTTGATGGCGCTCCTGACTCGGTCTTTTGCTTCGTCGATAGCCTTGTTGCCTAGTCCGATGATCTGTAGATTCGGTAGCCCTGCCGATAGGTCGCCTTCCACATCTATAATCTGACCCTGGAAGCCAACTGGTGTCGCAGATAGTACTCGACCAATCATAGTGACATTAGTTAATCATAAATCGCGTAGAAATAAAAGATAATTTGTGCTATAATAACAGATAGGTCTGGGGCTGATACAGCTTTCGACGATTGGACATTAACAGAGTATTTTGCAGGTCGATTTTACACGTTACGTATATTTTTAGTTGCAAACTTTATTGCAAAAGCAAAGACTTTCGTAGCTGAGGCATTTATGCCAAAGCAGGCTGCCTTTGCGCTAGCTGCCTAATTTTAGGGTAGCCATCTCAATTAGCTAGGCGACATAGCTAGGCGAGGTGTTATATTTATGTCGCTTGCCGGGTAGTGGGCAGCAGCTCTATCTGGGACTTTTTCTGCGCTACATTACACGATATTTCTGTACGTTTTTCAGTCGTGATATGTAGTAAAGCACTTAAGACGGACTATGCCTGTAGACGAATATTCGGTTACCATTCGGACCCGGGGGCAGTACCCGGCAGCTCCACCAACGAAAACACCCAACTTCCGTTAGGAATGTTGGGTTTTTTCGTTGCTAAAGGTTACTTTTACAAAGTAAAACAACCACCTGCGAGTAGTGGTTGTTTTGGAAGTGGAGTTTTTTGAGTTCTTTTTTGTTTTTGGCTCCCGTAAAGTGTTGGATAACTTTTTTATTCAGAAGCTACCCCTATAATAAGCCGTGAAAACGTTTATGTCAACAGTTTTCTGAATTATGTATAAGTAAAAAATACTACAATAAATGACCATTTCTGTGGATAACTTATTTGTTTATCGTGGTCACTACCATACGTAGTGTAGGGATTTTGTCTGCTGCGCTATTTTATCTAGCAGTACGTTGGAATATAGTTTGAAATTTTGGCAGCTAGGTGGTCCTATGTGTCCTTGTTTGATAATGGATTTGGCGTCACGCAGGAATCGTAGGATGCCCAAACTGAGCCCGCCGTGAATTTGCTACGACGTAGTTTGATGGCTTTGTTGATCCTAAAGCCGTGGGCTTTGGACGTAGTAGAGGAGGTATAGGACTGCCGTGTGCCTGGTATGGAGATTTGCTGCTATCGTAGGCTGTGTAAAATTATCGTGTATCAAAAAAAACTATCAAATATAAAAAATGTATAGTGGATGTACTTGAGCGTAAGCTGACCAGCTCGGTCTTAGTCTGCGGGCTATCTGGTTTTTGTGTGATTTAACTCTTCGTCGTTATACTATGCGTATGGCACAAGCAGTCTATCAACTGGATGGCTCGTTTGGCATAGATGGCTACAAGCAGGTATCGGCGAGCATTTGATCGAGGCACAACTAGTTTCGTTGTTAAAAATACATATAGACATAAATACAACAAGTACACTGTAACAGATGATATTTATGACAACACTATGTATGATGTAAATAATACATTAAAATTAAGGACATGAGGTATTGCATTAATAACAAGCTTATGCTAGTATGAAACTAAGCTTTTGACAAAAACAAAAAAGCAAAAAACATTAACAAATAAGCAATCGTTCAACCACCACTGGATGATTTAGTAGGTAGACTCGGCACCAATATGATGTCGGATTTTATAAACAATTGTTTTTAAGATTTGCCATAGTGATGCCGATGAGCTCTACTGACCTAGTTGGTATTGAGCGCGCGTGATCTTAGTACCACGCACCCAGTAAATCCCTGACAATCAGATTTGGCAGTGAAAATACTGGGTGTGTTGCGGAACCGCACGCATGGACCATGCTCCGATATTCGGAGCGGTCAATCGCCCTCGAGCGGCAGTCGAGCCCTGGCACCCGCGCCTAATAGTTATTTTTAGCGGCGGATGGTGTGCCATCTGGTTCAACAGACTGTCCGCTCGGGCTCTCTTGTATGGAAGTTGGGGGTGTGACATAGTTATATTATGCATAAACGTACAGTAGCTATCGTTGGTATTTTATCGTTAGTAGCGATTATTTTGATGTTGCAGCTAACGACTCCTCAGATGGTCGGGCCTTTAGGGGTGCTGGCCTTTTTTGTATTGGCATATATACTCTCAGCAGCAGTGACTTATTTTGTGCTCTTATCGGGTATTGGCATTATGGGCAGATATATTAAGAACGGTAAGTGGGCTGCAAGGCTCGAGGGTATCTCTGTCGTTAGGATTTATTACTATGCTAGCTTTTTGGCGCTAGCTCCGGTTATTATGCTAGGTATGCGGTCGGTCGGTTTGCTCGGACCCTTTGACGTCCTGTTAGTAGTGGCTTTTGAGGTTTTGGGTTGCTTCTATATTTCTAGGCGCTTTTAAGACTTAAAAGCATATGCTTTTAAGTGGTGACGTGTTACAATAATGGATATGAATCCCGAACTGCCCCAGGTTCGCCCTAATGCGGAAATTGCACCTCAAATTCCGGGTGGAGTTGAGTATTTTCCTGATGGCTCTAGTCGTTCGGTAGAGAGTCGCCCGACTTACTCGCCAGAGCAGCAGCCGGCCCACCAGGAGCAGTTGTCGCCTCAGGCACCGGTTAGTCCAGTTGATTCTACGCAGTTGGCTACACCTCAGGTAGTTCAGCCTATTAGTCAGCCGACTGACGGCGTAGCGACGGGTCTACCAGCTATAGCTGCGGACGATGACCTGATGGAGAAGGAGTGGGTCGACAAGGTAAAAAAGATAATCGATCTAACAAGGGGCAATCCCTACGAGCAGGCCAAGTCGGTCGCTGCACTACAGGCAGATTATCTAAAAAAGCGCTATAATCGTACAATTGGCGAGGGTAGTGGCGAGCAAACGGCGGCTTAGGACATGGTTTTTTTGATACTTGTTTTATTGATTTTGGCTATAGTTGGCGGTGGTACGTGGATAGTATTTTATCAGTATCGAAAGTTACTTCGTGAGGCAAAGAATTATGAGCGAGGCCTAAAGTCAGTTCCACTATTAATTCATCTACCGCCAACAAGTGAGGATATTGATAAAGCCGGCAGTCGTGATAAGCGAGACCTAACTGACGAGGAGTTGTCTCAGGCACAGGTAATGTATAATATTATCTCGAGCACTGCGACCAAAGGATTTAAGAGCAAGATCTACGGCCAGCGTCATATCTCATTTGAAATAATGGTTGACGAAGGGCTGGTTAGGTACTATGTTGTGGTGCCAACGGTGCTGGTTGATGTGATTCGCCAAGCAGTAGCTGCGGCGTACCCGTCGGCCAGGCTCGAGGAGGTTAAGGAGACTAATATCTTTAATCGAGCGGGGCAGTTGAGTGGGACGATTGGTGGTGAGTTTACGCTAAAGAAAGACTACATGTACCCAATCGCTACCTATGAGGAGTCAAAGCGAGATGCTTCAAGGGCGATACTTAACGCACTGTCTTCGGTTGGTAAAGATGATGGCATCGGCGTTCAATTTTTGATTCGTCCGGCAAAAGAAGGTTGGGCTAAAAGAGCTGAAGAGTACACGACTAATAAATTGAAGGGCAAAAAGTCAAAGAGTGCGGTGGGCAATATCAGTGGAGTCGCTGGCGACTTGCTTGAAGCTCTGTGGAAGCCACCTGAGGCGAGGAAGGACGGTCAGGATAAGACCGAAGATTCGCAGCTGACATCCCTAGATAAGGCGGAGATTGATGCAATAGAGGCTAAGACCAGGTATCCTGCTTACGAGGTTTTGGTTCGAGTAGTGGTGTCTTCTAGTACTGCTGCGCGGTCGCAGGTGATACTTAATAATATAGTGTCCGCTTTTGCGCTGTTTGATTCTACTAGAAATAATGGGTTTAAGTTTGCCATGACTCGCAATGTTGAAGACATGGTAACGTCATATATAATGAGGTTTTTCCCGCAAGAGGCTGACAGTACTGTACTGAACAGCGTAGAAATGGCGACATTATTTCATCTGCCAAGCAGTAGCTCAATACCGACTTCTCAGGTAAAGAGGCAGATGTCGAAGCAGGTTGATGGTCCGACGGAGACGATGGAGGAAGGCGTACTGATTGGTTATAATGAATTTCGGGGTACCAAGAAGCCAATACGCATTGCGCCAAAGGATCGTCGCCGTCACGTCTATGTGATTGGTCAGACTGGTGTCGGTAAGTCAGTCCTTCAGGAGAACATGGCCTACCAGGATATGATGGATGGCCGGGGCTTTGCGTTTATTGACCCGCACGGAGATTTGGTTGAATCCCTGATGGGTAAGGTGCCGAAGGAGCGAGTAGAGGATATTATCTACTTCAACCCGGGAGACATGTCTAATCCGATTGGTCTCAATATGTTCGAGTTTGAGACTCCAGATCAGAAGGATTTCTTGATTCAGGAGGCCATTAACATGCTCTATAGCCTGTACGACCCGGGCCGTACTGGTATTGTTGGTCCGCGCTTAGAGCATATTTTCAGGAACTGTGCACTGCTTTTGATGTCAGATCCTGCAGGTGGTACGTTTATTGATGTTCCCAAGTGTTTAATTGATCCTGAGTTCGTCAAGTCAAAGCTAAAATATGTCACTGATACTCAGGTTCTGGATTTTTGGACTAAAGAGTTCCCCGCCTCACAGCGTTCGAACGAGGCGGGTGAGGTCATCTCTTGGGTTGTAGCAAAGTTTGGTCCATTCATATCGAACGACGCGATGCGTAATATCATTGGCCAGACCAAATCAGGGTTTAACTTGCGCGACATTATGGATAATAAAAAAATCTTATTGGTCAACCTGTCAAAAGGCAAGATGGGCGAGCTAAACTCAAAACTTCTAGGTATTATATTTGTGATGAAGTTTCAGGTTGCAGCGATGTCGAGGGCCAATGTTGACGAGGATCAGCGAGTTGACTTCTCTCTGTATGTTGATGAGTTTCAGAACTTTGCGACGGACAGCTTTGAGTCAATTATGTCCGAGGCTAGGAAGTATCGGTTGAGTTTGATCATGGGTAACCAGTTTATGACGCAGCTTACAGACAAGATACGGGAGGCAATAATCGGTAACGTCGGTACGGTCGTGTCTGGTCGTATTGGTGTGACTGATGCCGAGTTGATGGTCAAGAAGTTTCAGCCGGTTTTTGATATCGACGACCTGACGAAATTACCGAACTTCCAGTCGATTGCCTCGGTGATGATTAATAATGTGCCGTCAGCTCCGTTTAGCATGAACTGGGTGCCGCCGATGGGTACTATGAATAAGCAGCTTAGGGATGCACTTATTCGACTGTCTGCGGCTAAGTATGGCAAGCCTAGGGCGCAGGTGGAGAAGGAGATATTTACTAGGCTTGGTCAGTCGAATAAGCCTTCTGCCGCACCAAGAACAGTCTCGGCAGGCGGTGGTGCTAAGCCAGGCGGGTCTTCATTCTTGGATGATTGGTTAGCGAAGCGTAAACAGCTCGGCGGTAGTCAGACGGCCGGCCCTATGGCTAGTGCGTCGCCAGCGCCTAATCCTGCGCCGCTATCTTCTAGTCAGACACCACTAGCACCAGCGCCCGTCACAGGATCTCCCGGGGACCCTGCAGTAGTGCCTCCACTGCCCGTGACGCCTCCTGCTGGTGCGCCTGTTGCGGTACCTACGGCGGCTCAGTCAACCGGAAGCATACAAGATCAGATCGCCGCAGAGCTAGAGAAGCCAGCTGAGCCCGTAGTGCCCAAAACGCATCTGGACCTCAGGGCTGGTGGCGACGATGAGGTGACGGTGTCGTTCAGGTAGAGTAGATGAACTTTATGGCAAACTAAAAATACACACCTTGCAGGCGTGTATTTTGTTGGGTACTATCGTTTTAGCTATTTTTCTGATTAATAAATCCAACCCTGGCAAACTCAATGATTGCTCCGATACCCCAGCCAAGTATGAAGGTGCCAATCGCCTCAAATCCAGACAGTACATAGCCGTATTGCTTGGCTATGAGGTAGACTGCACTGCACAGGATCAGCGTGCTTAGCCCTCCAGCGATAATAAGGTTTGGCCTAGCAACGGTGCTAGCGACAACATCACTGGTTTTCTCGACAACTTTATTATGGATTACCTTACTAAAAGCACGGCTGGCTGGCTTCATATCCTTTCGGATATTCGCCATCGACCTATCAAAGTTATCATTTAGCTGTTTTTTTGTTGGTCGGGAAGTGTGCTTGACCTCTTGCGTCTCGACCTTCTCGGCGATTGGCTCTGGGGACTTTTCCTGAGCAAGCTCCAGGGCCTCATTTCGTACTTCGTCGAGGTTTTCTGCGGTTTGATTTTGCTCTAATCTTTCGAGAGATTGTTCAATCTCTGCGGCTCGTTCTTTGCCGGATAACTCGAGACTCTCGGCGTTTGCCGCTGATTCGATTCCGCTACCCTTAATTTTCTCTACCATTATTAGCCCCCTTAAATTGTTCCTGCGGTTACTTCACGACGTATTAGACGAACTTCCTTGTCGAGCTGACGTGTGCGTAGGTACAGGAATGTTACCACAGAGACCAATATCCCGGCAAAAATCATATTCTCGGTTGGTCCAGTCCGCGGCAGCTCGGTAACTGTTTGCTCGATAACCTTTGGAGTAGGGCAGTTAACCTTAATCTCTACGGAGTTGCCGAAGGTATTCACCATTCGACAGTCATAGGATGTTGGGTCGCTAGTGCCCTGGGCCATTGGCGAGAGCTGACTCTGAACTTGGATTACGTAAGCGCGTGAAGTTGTTTCGCCGGGGTTTAGGGTGACATTTTCCCAGGTAAGGATCTTTGTCTGCTCGTCTAGTGCTCCGCCGCCGCGATCGGATAGAGTTGAGTATTCTAGGATATCGGCTAGGTTGTCTTCAATATTGAATGTCGCAGATTCTTTACCTTCGTTCTTGGCGGTAAGGATGAACTCGATCCTATCACTGGCTTGGGCGATGGTTGTCGTGGCGTCCTTATCTTGGGCAAGATTGTTTGCTGTCTTGTTGCGGATAACTTTTGCTGAACATTCCTCGTCCTTTACCCATATGCTTGGGTCGCCCGGACAGGGCTGACATTCTGGGTCGCTGATCGGTAGGCTAGGGTTCAGCGGGCATCTTTCTTCGGGCTCAATCTCGAAGCTAGTCTTACAGGCTGCTCCAGTGCGATCACCTAGGCTGGTCGACACGGTTAATTCTGCCGTATAGCTACCTTGGTTTGTGGCATTGTAGCTAAACGAGCTAGAAGAATTTGGAGTGCTGACGGTCTTTTTGGCCACCTCTTTGCCGTTCTTGTCCTTAATTACGTAGGTATATGACTTGATAGTTGCACCGTTAGCGGTTGAGGCAGCGCCTTCTAGCTTGATCTCTGTTCGACTAACCATTTTGGCGGTTAGGCTACTACAGGTAGCTGTTGGTACGGGCTTCTCCTTGCAATCATCGAGGTTTTTTGAGTACTTCTTTGAATCAAAGTCCCGTTCGTCAATAGTTACAACACTCTTGGCGACAATATCACAGACCTGAATGGGCTTGCTATTACAATCGTTGAGGTTTTTTGAGTGATTGGCTGAGTTGAATTGGTTCTGTAGTATTGTTATGACTTTTCGAGTTGATAGGTCGCAGACATTGAGATTTGGGTTGCTTGATGGCCGCTCTTTTAATAGTATATTGGCACAGTCGATCATGATAGCAAAGTCTTTGCCTTTTGTTGTTTTTCCAGTAAATGCCTTGTAATAAGATCCGTTACCGGTGGTATTTTTGATATCAAAGGCGGCTAGGGGTCTTACGTATATTTGCTGACTGCCGACCATAATTGATGTCTCACCCTTTTGTGCACTAAACCTGGAGGTGCGGTTCCAGCTTAGCCAGCCGGCATCTTTGCCGTTTACCCTTGAGTGAATTTCTCCAAATTTAGAATTTGCAAGAATTTCACATGTGATGTCGGCGTGTATTATTAGGTCTCTGAATCCCTGGGTGTTGTTATTACATGCGGACATCATCTCCGTCCTGTTGCTGAATCCTCCGTAGACTAAGTCTCCGGAGTTAGCTGCGTTTGCTGACTCTGGAGGAGAGAATGTGGCAAATGATTGGACGACTAGCGCCAGGGCAGTTAGTATTAAACCAATGCGCCTAGTAGCCTCCTCTTTCCTTAGTCGCTTGGCGTAAAAACCAAGTTCGTTAATGAGCGATGGGCTAAATGGCAGGTTTGAGATGATTTTTCTAAACACTTCGACCTTCTTTTTATGTTATCTTGACCAATTGTTACTAGTTTTAATCAGTATAGCATAAGAAATATGTTCACGTAAAGACCTTGAGTGAACAATTTTTTTGCGGTATAATGACAGTATTGTAAATAGCTGAACTTAAAGTAAGTGAGGGAAATATGGCTAAACAAAAAGCTGAGCATGCCTATGACGGGTCACAAATCCAGGTTCTCGAGGGGCTAGAGCCGGTTCGTAAGCGACCGGGTATGTATATAGGTAGCACCGGTTATGACGGTGTGCACCATCTTATAAAAGAAATTGCCGACAACTCGGTCGACGAAGCTATCGCTGGCTATGCAACTCGGGTTGATATTACTATCTTGCAAGACGGTGGCATAAAGATTACCGATGATGGTCGTGGTATCCCGGTAGATAAGCATCCTAAGACGGGTCTTAGCACTCTGGAGACCGTTTTGACAGTGCTTCACGCCGGCGGTAAGTTTGGTGGCGGTGGATATAAGGTGTCATCTGGTTTGCACGGTGTCGGATCGAGCGTAGTAAACGCCTTATCGACACTAATGATTGCTGAGGTTGCCCAGAAGGGTCAGCTATATCGTATCGAGTTTGAGCGTGGCGGCGTGAAGGTTCCGTTTAAGAAAGTCGGTCCAACCGATCGACACGACGGTACGACAGTTACTTTTTATCCGGACCCGACTATATTTAAGGAGACCGTTGAGTTTGACTACAAATGGGTTGTTAGCTATTTGAGGCACCAGGCCTATCTAACCAAGGGTATTCATACAGCAGTTGTTGATGAGCGTACCGGCGAGAGACAGGCATTTTACTTTGAGGGCGGTATTACTAGCTACGTTAAGCAGCTAAATATCGGCAAGGAGGTTGTTGGCGATTCGATCTTTTACGTTGAGCGTCAAGTAGAGGACTCGGTTGTTGAAGTGGCAGTTCAGTATAACGATACTTATATCGAGACTGTTCGGCCGTTTGCCAATAACGTCTTGACTCCAGACGGCGGTACTCACTTAATCGGCTTTAGGGCGGCTATGACCAGGGTGATTAATGATTATGCTCGCAAGAATAGCCTACTTAAGGAGAAGGAAGATAACCTGGGTGGTGATGATATCCGAGAGGGTCTAACCGCTGTTATTTTGGTTAAATTGCCGGACCCTCAGTTCGAAGGTCAGACCAAGAATAAGCTGGGCAACCCTGAGGTTCGTCGCTACGTCGAGCAGGTAATGAACGAGTACTTCTCTTATTATCTTGAGGAAAATCCAGATGTTGCTAAAAAGATAGTCGGTAAGGCAATTTTGGCTGCCAGGGCCCGCAAGGCAGCTCGTGCCGCACGCGATAACGTGCTTCGCAAGGGTGCGCTTGACGGTATGGGCCTTCCTGGTAAGCTGTGGGACTGCTCAAGTAAAAGCCCAGCAGACTCAGAGATCTACATTGTAGAGGGTAACTCTGCTGCTGGCTCAGCAAAAGAGGGCCGGGACAACAGGACTCAGGCTATATTGCCGCTTCGAGGCAAGGTGCTAAATACCGAGCGAGCGCGTCTAGACAAGATGTTTGCCAACCGTGAAATTGTTGCCATGATCCAGGCATTCGGTGTTGGTATTGGCGATAGCTTTGACGTCAAGGGCCTTAGGTACAGTAAAATTATCATCATGACCGATGCCGATGTCGACGGTAGCCACATTGCAACGCTTCTTCTTACATTCTTCTTTAGGTATATGAAAGAAATTGTCGAGGGTGGTTATGTTTACCTTGCCAAGCCGCCACTGTTTAGTATTAACCGTGGTCAAAAGAAGCACTACGTATACGACGAATCGACCCTAGAGGAAGAGCTTGCTCAAATTATTGAAGAGCGTAAGGCTCGTGGTGTAGCTATTAATGAAGACGAAGACCGTATCAAGCAAGCCGGCGTAACAGTGTCGCGCTTTAAGGGGCTTGGTGAGATGGACGCATCGCAGCTTTGGGAAACCACAATGGACCCGGCAAATCGAGTGCTTATTAAGGTGGATGTTGAAGACGCTGAGCGTGCCGATGCTATCTTTACTAAGCTAATGGGCGACGACGTGAGCCTACGTAAGACCTTCATTCAGACCGAAGCAAAGAACGCAAAACTTGAGGACCTAGATATTTAGGAGTAATAATATGGACGAAGATAAAACCACACCTACACCAGTAAACGATGAATCAATTAATGAAGATCCTGTAATAGGTGAAGTTATTGCCGAGACTCCGGGTGTTGAACACCGTACACTCGAAAAAGTTATGGAAGACAGTTTCTTCCGCTACTCAATGAGTGTTATTATTGACCGTGCTCTTCCAGACGTACGTGACGGCCTTAAGCCTGTTCACCGGCGTATTCTTTACTCGATGAACCAGAACGGCAACCGCTCTACAGCTAAGTTTGTAAAGAGTGCCCGTATTATTGGTGACGTAATGGGTAAGTACCACCCGCATGGCGACTCAGCTATTTATAACTCAATGGTTCGTTTGGCACAGCCTTGGGCTCTAAGATATCCGCTTATTCAGGGGCAGGGTAACTTTGGCTCTATGGACGGTGACGAGCCGGCTGCCCACCGTTATACCGAGGCTCGCATGGCTAAGATTACCGATGAGATGCTGGTTGATATCGAAAAAGAAACCGTTGATTTTCGCGATAACTTCGATGGATCTGAGCGTGAGCCATCTGTGCTGCCGGCTAAGCTGCCAAACCTTCTTTTGAACGGTCAGATTGGTATTGCTGTTGGTATGGCAACAAACATTCCGCCGCACAATCTTGGCGAGCTTGCTGATGCTGTTATTGAAATGATTGACAATCCAGAGGCGACTATTGATGACCTGCTGAAGCACGTCAAGGGTCCAGACTTTCCGACTGGTGCTACGGTTTACGGCGGTGCTCCTATGCGACAGGCGTACCTAACTGGACGGGGCAGCGTGACAGTTCGTGGTGTGGCTACTATTGAAGAAACAAAGCGTGGACGACATCGCATTGTTGTTACTGAGATCCCCTACGGGGTCAATAAGGCTTCGCTGATAGAGAAGATAGCCGAGCTCTATAAGGACAAAAAGATAAATATTAGTGATCTTAATGATGAGAGTGCCAGGGGCAAGGTTAGGATAGTTATCGAAGTCAGAAAAGATGGCTACCCAAAGAAGGTACTAAATCAACTCTATAAGTTAACACCACTGCAGAGTAGTTTTAATTACAACATGTTGGCACTTATCGGCGGCATTCAGCCAAAGGTCTTGGGCCTAGGCGAGATGTTGAGCGAGTTTATAAGACATCGCCAGCAAGTGGTGCGACGACGAACTGAGTTTGAGCTCCGCAAGGCCCGAGAGAGGGCGCATATACTAGAGGGCTACAAGATCGCACTCGATAACATAGATGAAGTAATCAAGACAATTCGTGCCTCGAAGACTCACGATGAAGCTGAGAAAAACTTAATCACGAAGTTTAAGCTATCTGAGATCCAGGCTAAGGCAATTCTTGCGATGCAATTGCGTCGTCTGACCGGTCTTGAGCGGCAAGCGATCGAGGATGAACTCAACGAGCTATTAAAGATGATTAAGCGATTTGAGGAGATTTTGGCAGATGAGGGGGAAATCCTAAAGATTATCAAGGCCGAAACTCTAGAGATGAAGGAGAAGTACGGCGATGATCGTAGGTCTCAGATCATTAACTATGAGCTTGGTAAGTTTAGCGATGAGGAGTTAATCCCAGAGGAAGAGTCGGTGATTCTGCTAACGGGCGAAAACTACATTAAGCGAACACTCCAGAGTGATTATCGCAAGCAAAATAGGGGTGGCAAGGGTAAGCGTGGCATGACCACTAAGGAAGAGGACATTATCGACCAGGTAATTCCGGCGAGCACTCACGACTACTTACTGTTCTTCACTAACCGCGGCCGAGTATTTAGGCTAAAGGCCTATGAAGTGCCAGCGGCTGGCCTGAGTGCTAAGGGCGTAGCGGCTGTAAACCTGCTGCAACTTCAGCCAGAGGAGAAGATTACTGCTATCATCAAGCACACTAAGAATACTAGTGATGACGGCTATCTATTTATGGCGACAGTCAAAGGTACGGTCAAAAAGACTCCACTTAAGGACTATGCGAATATTCGGACCAATGGCTTAATTGCAATTAAGCTTGATGAGGGCGATGAGCTTCGTTGGATTCAAAAGACCAATGGTGATCACGACGTAATCATTTCGACGTCAGCTGGTCAGGCTGTCAGGTTTAGTGAAAAAGATGCCAGGCCAATGGGTCGATCTGCTCGCGGAGTTCGCGGCGTTAGACTACGACCTAGTGACTCTGTGGTTGGTATGGATGTAGTGACTGGTGATGATCAGGTGCTGTTGGTAATAAGTGAAAAAGGATTCGGCAAGCGTACGAAGGTCGTAAACTTCCCAACTCACAAACGAGGCGGTGTTGGCATCAAGGCGGCTGTTGTTACGGCCAAGACCGGACCGATTATATCTGTCTGCACGATTGAGCCGAATATGAATGAGGCTATCCTTGTGTCCCGCAACGGTCAGACTATACGGCTTGGGCTAGAGGACATTAAATTACTGGGTCGAACTACTCAGGGCGTGACGATTATGCGTCTTAGCGAGGGTGATGCAGTTTCATCTATCGGAATGATGGAAGAAGCTCCATCGGAGCAGGAGGACTAGTAGGGTGTTTTACCTGATACCGGCGGTGATTGCATGGTTTACCGCGCAGGGCCTAAAGCATCTAATCGGGATGCTTGGCCGTAACCGCCGGATATTTGGGGACAGCCAATCGAGGCTACTGCCTTCGGGCGGAATGCCAAGCGTACATAGCGCAACTATCGTGGCTTTTGCAACGTATGTCGGCCTAGTTGATGGCTGGCAGAGTGGTCTGTTTGGGCTATCGTTGATATTTGCCGCGATAGTTCTCTATGATGCCATGGGCGTCAGGTATGCATCCGGCCGCCAGGGTGAGTTGCTTAATAAAATGGCTGGAAGCATGAAAAAACCACTTAGTCCGATACCAGTCGTTCATGGTCACAAGCCGATCGAAGTGCTGACTGGATCATTGATTGGGGTCGTTATTTCATCAATTGTGTTTTTTACAACAATATAATTGATGTTTTCTATTGACCCGAGCAACTTTGTTCTGTATGATTGGTACTAGTCTGGTCGTGAAGTGTGCGAGCTAAACGACAATATACATCAATTGTGATGAGGTTGAACGAGTTTAATCGAACTTGACCAGTACTAAAGTGAACTTTAACAATTTGATTGTGCAAATCATCGTCAGTTTATTATGTATTAGAGCCACGTACTTTTAATTAAGTACAAATTTAACGGAGAGTTTGATCCTGGCTCAGGATGAATGCTGGCGGCGTGCCTAACACATGCAAGTCGAACGGAAACATGTTCTGCACTATCTATTTCTTCTCCACCGAGTCAGGAGTAGCGATTTTCTAAAGAAAATCGCGTTTTTATCTCGAGGGAAGAAAGCTTTCGGTCTACAACCAACATTAGTTAAATGTAGGCGAAAGTGGTGAAGGAATTGAGAGTGCAGAATGATGTCGAGTGGCGGACGGCTGAGTAACGCGTGGGAATCTGCCCCAAAGTGAGGAATAACTGCCCGAAAGGGTGGCTAATACCGCATATGGTCTTCGGATTAAAGGATTTATCCGCTTTGGGAGGAGCCTGCGTTAGATTAGGTAGTTGGTAGGGTAATGGCCTACCAAGCCTACGATCTATAGCTGGTCTGAGAGGATGATCAGCCAGACTGG
>DISN01000011.1 GCA_002421965.1 Candidatus Saccharibacteria bacterium UBA6209 | reverse complement strand
GTCGAGTTTTCGGTTAATGGTAGTTCAGATGGGGTACCGTAGACGGTAGCCGAGCTAGAAAATACTAATTTCTTGACTCCAGATTCGCGCATGACATCCAGCAGCACCAAGCTAGATACCAAGTTGTTGTCGTAGTATTCGATTGGTTTGGCAACTGATTCGCCAACAGCCTTTAGGCCGGCAAAATGAATCACCGCATCTGGTTTTTCGGTGGCAAAAACATCCAATAGCGCCTCGCGGTCGCGTACGTCTACCTGGTAGAATGGTATAGATTCACCAGTGATCTCATTAACTCGCTCAATCGCCTTCGCCGAGCTGTTGATTAGATTGTCGACAATCACCACGCTGTGCCCCGACGCAATCAGCTCGATTGCAGTGTGTGAGCCAATATAGCCAGCGCCACCAGTTAGTAATACTTTCATAATTTACCCCCTAAAAATTACTAAAATTGTCCTCAGTAGGATGTTAATATCTAGCCAAATGCTCCAGTTTTGAACATAGTAAAGGTCCAGTCGGCGACGCTCATCAAAGCTAATGTCCCGTCTGCCAGACACCACCGCTAAACCGGTCAGACCCGATTTAACAGAGAGCAGGACGCTCTTTTTGCTATACTGATCAAGCTCGTGAGGCACCAGCGCGCGCGGCCCAACTAAGCTGATATCGCCCTTGAGGACGTTAAATAGTTGAGGCAGCTCGTCTAGGCTAAAGCGACGAATAAATTTGCCAACTGGCGTGACGCGGAAATCATTATCTAACTTATCGCCATTTTTGCGATACTCTTCGATCAATTCTGGCTTGCCAATCATTGCGAATACCTCTTCGTCTGTCTTGCCGTCAAATTTTGCATAGTGCGAGCGGAACTTATAAACCTTAAACGGCCGGTTGTATCTGGTTAGGCGCTTTTGTTGCTTGCCCCTCATCAGAACCGGACCAGCTGGGTCGCCGATTTTAACCGCCAGAGCGACAATCAGCATAATTGGCGAGGCTAGTATAATGCCGATGAAGCTGCCGGCGACGTCCATCAGCCGCTTAATTATCCGACCATAGCCAGAAAGCGGTGTTGGCTTAATAAAGATGAGCGGCGTTGAGTTGACTAGCTCGACCTCGTGCCTAGCGGTCCAGATGCCATTTAGGACAGGTGCCTGATAGAAGTCCAGGTAGTATTTCTCGGCTAATTCGTAATTTTTGCCCGATTCGTCGGTATCTGTCTGGATAATTGCATCAATCGGTGTCCGGCGCAAGGCAGCTCCAAGGCTAGAGTGTCGTAGATGCCGCATCTCACTTGGGATGAGTGCGGTATTTGAGACAATCGCCACTAGCTCCAGACCAGCAGATGAATCCTGTTCAATCGCCTCAGCCAGTGTGGTGGTTATGGGTGCGTTTCCTACCAAGGCGACCTTGCGAATACCTATGCCGTGCCTAAATAGCCTGAGCCGCACGATATTAGTGATTGCCCGCAGGGTTAGTAGTATGCCAAAGCTGGCGACTAGTGAGTATAGGGCGATTAGCTTAGTTGGGAATAGTGACGTATTAGTAAAGAAGCCAAAGGTGATCATCAGCATGATACCAAAGACTGCCGCTAGGAGTATGCGGCCTGACTCACGAAATGGATGAGAGTAGACCTCACGTGTATACATGCCAAAGAAATAGAATAATACTACCCACAGTGGTAGTATCGTGAAGATTGACGTGATGAACTCTATAGCGCCCATGTGAATGTAGATAGGGCGGGGGTCAAAGGTAATACGCAGAACATACGCCACAGTAAAGGCGGCGATAAGCGCAAAACAGTCGAGCGCTATCAGGAAAATGCGAAAGATAAGCTCGTGATTTTTCCTCATAAGTGGGTGCTTAGATTATATAAGAAATTACCCCAATATGCAAAGGGTTAATTATTGAGTTTATTTCTATATAATGTTATAATATGTAACTGTGCCTATTCTGGTATGTACACCACAATTTAGAAGGGGTGAGAGCTTATGGCTCCTCAGCGAAAGAGCGTTTTCAGGCCTAGTCCGAACCTGTTGTGTGCACCGCCCAACATCACAATAGGGATTCATAGCACGCTATAGTAGCGTGTTTTTTATGTACCAAAGTGCTACACTGTAGGGTATGAAATTAACCAAAAAACAGAAAGTTTTACTCGATTTTGTTGCTGAATTTAGCAAAGAGCACGACTATAGTCCAACATTTCGGGAGATAATGTACGCACTTGGCTATAAATCTGTTTCGACGGTCGCAAAACACATCGATAACCTGGTGGTTTTGGGATGTATCGTCAAGCGCGAAGGTGAAGCTAGGTCGCTCGAAGTGATTTATGAGAGCCAAGACAGCGCGCCCAAGTGGAGCGAACTAGAGCTAGAGATTGCTAGTCGTGAATCCGCCGGCACCTCTAGCGCAGCTCAGGAAGCAGAGATTTTACGCCAGGCACTTGCCATCTTGCGCAAGTAGATTTGCTATTTACTCAAGAGGCGAAATAATGTACAATGATTTTAGTTCTTGTGAAATCAAGAGCGCATTTAAAAATGTATTCCGGCATAGCTCAGTGGTAGAGCGGATCGCTGTTAACGATTAGGTCGCTGGTTCGAGCCCAGCTGCCGGAGCCATGAGTATATATGTGACAAGAAGTCTAGCAAGTAGTTAGGCTTCTTTTTATTGCTGTTTAGTATTTCTTTGACGCAATCGTCTAGCTACAAAGTATCCGACTCCTATAATAACAACCACTATAACTAAGTATTGAAAAAGGCTGACATATTCTTCAACTAAATGAAAGTTCTCGCCAAGGATAAACCCAAGACCTGTGAGCGTGCTGTTCCAGATTAGACTTCCTGCGGTCGTATACGCAACGAATAAGCCCATATTCATACGTTCAACTCCTGCCGGAATAGATATAAGACTACGAAAAATGGGTACCATTCTTCCGTAAAAAACCGTCTTAGCTTCGTGCTTTATAAACCATGCTTCGGTTTTATCAACATCATTAATGCTGACAAGAGGCATTTTTCGGAATATGGCACGTGTACGATCACGTCCCAACAATGCGCCTACTTTGTACAGAATTATCGCGCCGACTACCGAGCCGAGCGTTGCCCACAATATTACACTTATAATTAAAAAATCCCCTTTGCTAGCGGTAAAACCCGCAAGTGGCAAAATCAATTCGCTTGGGATGGGTGGAAATAGATTTTCAAGCAGTACGAGTAAACCGACGCCCGGTTCACCTAATTGCTCCATGACAGTTGTAACCCAAGCCTCTAGGTTATTAAAAATATTCAGCATTAATTTATTATAGCCTAAAAAGTTGATTACGAATAGATAGTAGATGCTCATGAACTTATCGTTTCTACATATGGATAAATACTAGTCCGTGACCTGTAAGCGGAGCCAAGAGCATATATTTTACAGGTTATCCAGTAAGCATTCACGCTACTGGATAACCTTTTTTTAATTTAATCTTCTGCTACAGTAGGTTTATGGCAATACTAAGTGATAAAGTCTGGGATAGACATACTAATCCATGGAGCGGATGGAGCCGTGTTCTATCTATGCCGATGCTGGCAGTGGGCTTATATTTGCACAGTTATTGGATTATAGGAATAACTTTGGTTTGGCTTGTTGTGAATCCGGTGCTATTTCCACGACCTAAAAATGTCGATAACTGGATGAGTAAAGGGGTTATTGGTGAAAGGTTTTACTTTAAGGATGGTAAAAAATTGAGACGTGATCTGCCAACGCTACTTAACTTAGCCAATATTCCATTATTTGGACTGTTTATTTACTTTGGTTGGCAACAAGAACTCATACCCCTCGTGCTATCATCGCTGCTTGTTATGGTTGTTAAATTTTGGTTCATTGATAGGATGGTTCGCCTAGCTGAAGCCAGTAACTTACGATAGTTACAAGGTCCGTGACCTGCAAGCGGAGCCAAGAGTATATATGTGACAAGGAGTCTAACAAGTGGTTAGACTTCTTTTAATTTTTCTAATATCTCAAGTGCTTTTTGTAGCATGTTTTTACTATTATCATGAGTCAGTTGTAACATGGCCTCATCGACGGTTAGCCAAATGTTTTCAAAGTCCTCATCCTCTTGGCGATCTGGTGTAGGTTCAGCATCTTTGTCAATTAAATCCATGAGATAGTAGTAGACTGTTTTACGATAGCGTTTGCCGTCGTCCTCATCAAACTCGTATGATATCTCGCCTAACTTTACAGTAATGCTTGTTTTATAACCCGTCTCTTCTAATACTTCCCGGACAGCTGTCTGCTCGGGGGTTTCACCCTCTTCTATAGTTCCTTTTGGAAGAATAGTCTCGTCGTAAGGAATAGCTTTAATTACTAGAAATTTTCCCTCTGAATGGACAATTCCACCGGCTGATCGTTTTTCAATAACTGTATTCATGCTTCTATTATACGCGAGCATTGAGACACTCTCGACAAAGTGCGTTCCGTGTCTCATTCGTCTCACATTACTCCTGTTAGAAAGTTCGTGACCTGTAAGCGGAGCCAAGACAAGATATTTGAGCAGAAGTCCAGTAAGCATTCACGCTGGACTTTTTGCTATGCTGAGATTATGAATCAACTAAAGATTTAGGAGAAAAAACAATGGACAAAGTTACATGGTTTGAATTACCAGCAGATGATTTAAAACGTGCAGGTGAGTTTTATAGCGGAGTATTTGGATGGCAGACTCCAGATATGGGCATGGGTGATGGTAGCTTGCATGCTCAGACAGCCCAGTCTGGAGAAGATATGCAGCCTTTAGAGAAAGGCACCATCAATGGAAGTATTGCGCCTCGCTCAGAGACTTTTAACAAACCACACATTGTTATTACAGTCAGTGACTTAGATGCTAAGATTGAGAAAGTTATTGCTGCTGGTGGTCGTATAATTCAACCGCGTCAAGAAGTGGATGGTATGATGGCCTTCGCAATAGTTTCCGACACCGAAGGTAATAACATTGGTATGATTCAGAACTACTAATTTGACCATGATGTAAAGTCCGTGACCTGTAAGCTGAGCCAAGCATAGGCACTATGATGAAAGTCATGGTGTTTTTGTTTAGCTTGACGCTAGTATGCATCATTCTTGTAGCGATACTCTGTTTCTGTCAGGAACGCATGTGAGCCACGAATAAAACTAAGTGTCTCGTCAATATCACCGAAACGCTTGTCTAACACAGAGTGCTCATCGGGTGTAAGCCAGTGATTTGTGTGGGTTTCCGTTTCAATTATCATTGTGCCCTGAGGATTTACTCCGTGTACAAGAATCATATATTTGTCTTCTAGCATCTCACTGTTTTCATTGTAATCAAGTTTGTGGTGTACTCCCACGGCTTTCAGTGTAGCGGTGAGCCCAGTTTCTTCCATAAGTTCACGAGCAGCTGCTTCAAGGATTGTCTCTCCCCAGCGTATTTTACCTGTTGGGAACCCCCAGTATCCTGAATAGGGTTGTTTACGACGCTCTTGAAATAGGAATTTTCCATTGCCATCTTCAATACCGATATCTACCACAAGTTTGGGCTGCTTCTCGATGACGAGTTCTTCGGTGTCCATTCTATTGGCATATTCTTTGCCTTTGCGAGTTAGCTGGTATTTACCGTACGATTTTGGAGTGTGTTCGACCATGTCGGCGACAATGAGTTTCTTAATATGAAAGTTAGCGTGGTCGCTCGTTAAATGGGTTGCACGCCTAAGCTCAGAGAAAGACGATATGCTCTCAATGAGAAGTGTGCGTAAGATCGTCATCTGGGCAGTGTGTGCGTCTGCTTCATAAGGAGTGACCATGATGTAATTATACCTCCCGAGTAGAGTTTTTTAATATAGCATCAGAGGCTTGAAGGTATTCCTTGGCCGCTGCCCAGTCGAATTCATAAGTCCCATCTTCGCACTGCTTATGTAGTCGTCCTTCTGCGTCCCATGAAATATCACCATGTTTCTCAAGAAGCTTCGGGAGTTCATCTTGTACAATATCCGCTGAAAGTCCGCCCGCAACACCAAAACCAACATTAGCTAATTCGGTCGAGCCATAGGCAGCATCAAGAAAGGGTAAGAGGGAATGAGTGTCTAGCTTAAGTCCTTTTCCGTGTGACGCATCGAATAGCACATAGTCTAAAAATTGTGCGTACCTACCGAGCTTGCGAATAGTGCCATCTGGGGTAAGTTTCTGCATTGACTCGCCATGAGCCTGCAAAATGATAGTGTGACCAGTGGTTTGTTTAACCTCTTCAAGAAATGGTAATAGTGTGTCATTGTCGTGCCATGGGAGTAAATCGAACTGAAGGGCATTAAGCCACTTGTAGCCACGGCTGCAAATGCGCTTAATGAATTCGTTTCTGTAATCAGCATCAGCGACATGGTCTGCGTCAAAGTATATCTGGGCAGTTCGTAGAGCCTCTATACCACCGCTATCAAGTGACGATTCAAATTCATCAGCACCAACCGGATACCACTCTCGGCCGTACTTGTTTTCTACGTCAAGATATTGAGTTTTGTGTACCGCCTTTACACCCAATAATAACTGTCGTTGATTTTGATGGCTCTCGTCATCTAGACCGGCCCAGACAAACTGGTCCATAAGCCAGTACTGCATACCTGTATTTTCGGGATTTGAGTTGTGTTTGAGGTTGTTTACTCCGCTGATGCCTATGTAGGGTAATGGTCTTTCGGTTGTCATAATCCGAGTTTATAATGGCAGTGATAATTATTCTAGTGAAGTGGAGTTCTGTATTTCTCATCAATTACTAGTAGGAACTGTGCTTAATCATCGTAATAACTTCCTCTATCGTGCTGAGCCATGAGTATATATGTGACAAGAAGTCCAGTAGTATAGACGCTGGGCTTTTTGTTATAGTAAAGATATGAATAATTGCAAAATGATTATTATCCGCGGATATCCTGGTAGTGGCAAAACAACCGCAGCTAAACTGCTATCGAAAAGAACTGGCAGTATATTTATTGACCATAACGCAATTCTGACTTTTTTAGCTGGTATGGTAGGTGATGATCGAGGTATTTACTCAGAAATTCGTAATTTAGAATTAGCTATGGCAAAGAAAATTATTGAGGAGAATAAAAGTGTTATTGTCGCAAGGGGATTCAGCTCCTCAGAATCGATAACGCCGTATCTAGCCGCTGCAAAAATGTTAGGAGCTGATGTATTTGTATTTAGACTAGCAGTGAGTGAAGACAATCTTAAATTGCGCGTTGTTGCAGAAGATAGAAAAAAAGACTTCAACCCTACCATTAATGAAGAGGCTTTATTAGAATGGATTGTTAACAATCCCTTACAAGATATAGAGAATGAATATGAAATTAATGCCAACGAGTCGATTGATAAAGTCGTCAATCAGATACTGTTATTCCTGAGTTCGTAACCTGTAAGCGGAGCCAAGAGCACATATTCTACAGAAGAACCAGTAAGTATTCACGCTACTGGGTATTTTGATAACAATTAAATCATCTAAATTAGCACTCTTGCATTGAGAGTGCTAATTTTGTATAATAGTACGCATAGGAGGTATAGATATATGCAGCCACAAGAAAATACGAAAAAACCACTCGAGCAATTTGGACAAGATTTTACGCAGCTTGCGCGTGAAGGTAAACTTGATCCAGTCATCGGCCGCGACGAAGAAATTCGTCGATGTATGCAGGTGTTGTCTCGCCGGAGTAAAAATAACCCGGTGCTAATCGGTGAGCCAGGTGTCGGTAAGACGGCTATTGTTGAGGGCTTGGCACAGCGTATCGTCAAAGGTGACGTGCCGCAAAGCCTGAAAAACAAACGCGTCGTGGGTCTTGAAATCAGCAGTCTGCTCGCTGGTGCCGGATATCGTGGACAATTTGAGGAGCGCCTACAGTCGGTTCTGAAAGAAATTGAAGAAGCTGCCGGAGAGATTATTTTATTCATTGACGAGATACACACGCTTGTTGGGGCCGGCAAGGCTGAAGGTGCGGTCGACGCTGCCAATATGCTCAAACCGATGATGGCGCGCGGTAAACTGCATTTAATCGGCGCCACAACACTAGACGAATATCGCCAGTACATTGAAAAAGATGCTGCGCTCGAGCGCCGGTTGCAGCCTGTCTATGTGGGTGAGCCCGACTTTGATAGTACTGTCGCGATACTTCGTGGACTGCAAGAAAAATATGAGGTCCATCACGGTGTAAAAATCCTGGACGAAGCAATTATTGCGGCGGCGCGGCTTAGTGACCGCTACATAACCGAGCGTTTTTTGCCTGACAAAGCAGTCGATCTTATCGACGAGGCAACTTCGGCGCTCAAGATGCAGCTTGATTCAAAGCCAATCGAACTTGATCGGCTAAACCGCAAAATCATGCAGCTGCAGATCGAGCAGACAGCGCTCAAAAAGGATAAAAGCGAGAGCGCCAAAGCTCGAAAAGCCGAAATCGAGCAAGAAATCAGAACTATTCAGGCTAAAGCAGACGAGCTAGATGCGAAATGGCAAAAAGAAAAGAGTTTGATAGACAAGCTCAATGCCGAAAGTGAGAAACTCGAAGCAGCCAAAACCAAGCTCGAGGTGGCCGAAAACGAGAGCGACCTTTCTACCGCCAGCCGTATCAAATATGGTGAGATTCCTGAAATCGAGCAAAATCTCACCGAGCTCAGACGCCAAATTAACATGATACCGGCCGACCAGCGCCTGCTCCGTGATGAAGTGACGGCAGACGATATCGCCGCTGTGGTGTCGAGATGGACGGGTATTCCGGTTGATCGGCTCAAAGAAAGTGAGACGCAAAAGCTTGCGCATCTCGAAGACGACCTGCATAAGCGTGTGATTGGCCAAAATCGCGCCGTTGAAGCGGTCGCAAATGCTATTCGTCGTTCGCGGGCTGGTATTGGCGATTATCGCCGACCGATTGGCTCGTTTCTCTTTCTTGGTCCGACCGGCGTCGGTAAAACCGAGTTAGCCAAAAGTCTTGCCGTCGCGCTATTCGACGACGAGCGAGCTATCACGCGTATCGATATGAGCGAGTACATGGAACGGCACGCCGTGTCGCGCCTGATAGGCTCGCCGCCAGGATACATCGGCTACGACCAAGGTGGTCAACTCACGGAAGCAGTGCGTCGTCGCCCGTACAGTATTGTGTTGCTTGATGAGATTGAAAAAGCTCATCAGGATGTATTTAATATATTGTTGCAGGTACTTGATGATGGCCGCTTGACGGATGGTCAAGGCCGAACGGTTGATTTCTCAAATACGATCATTATCATGACCAGCAATATCGGTTCGCAGTACATTCAGGAATGGGATGGTAAAAATTTCAGCAGTCTGGAGAGCCGTCTGCAGCAGGAGTTAAGTCACAATTTCCGCCCCGAATTTATAAACCGTATCGATGATATAGTCATATTTGATCGCATCGACAAAAACGACATACAGCATATTATCGAGATGCAACTCGCGGCATTTCTGGAAGAAGTCGAGAAGTCAAAAGACATTAAGCTCGAGTTTTCAGATAATGCTAAAAAAGCACTTGCGGATGAAGGGTATGATCCGGCATTTGGCGCCCGGCCGTTAAAACGGGTTATTCAGAAACGGATACTGAACGAACTTGCTAAGAAAATTATTGACGGGTCAATACAGGCTGATTCGTTGGTAAAAGTAGATTACGCAAAAGGTTCATTCAGCTTTACAGTAAAATAGGATGGTTTGTGAGTAGTGCCGACTAGTCTCAAGCCAAAAGTCACCCTATCAAGTAGAGGGCTCCGGCATGAATAAATCAATGAACTGGCACTTTCGATTTAGGCTCCTACCCTGAGTCAGTACAACATATGAACAGTAAGCCCAGTATGCACTCAAACTACTGGGTTTGCTCTGTTTGTCGGGTATATAAAGTCCGTGACCAGTAAGCGTAGCCGGGAAAACACCCCAAGCCGGGTGTTTTTCTTTGGGCAGGTATAAAGCACAATTCTCGATAATTTGAACGTTCTATTTTCGTCTAGGAGTGGGCCTTAAGTTCGTGGCAAGGCTTCGTGAAGTGTGAAATTTCTCACAGAATACTTTATTGTCTGGCGATACGATTGATAGTGAAGCAATAAGCGTAAGGAGGCAGATATGGGTCCAAACGATAGAGTAGTAACAGATACGCGTGATCGAAGCGTCGCAGACGCACATAGCAAAAGCAATATGGCGAATGTAGTAGGATGGTTGGCGCTGGTTCTGTCAATCATCGCACTTGTACTTGCCTGGACGGCATACAATAGCGCCAGTGATGAGAATCTAGGTGAAAAAATTGAAGAGGGTCTGCGAGGTGTGACGCAGGTTGAAGAGCAGCGACAAGATGAGCTGAACACGACAAACCCTAGTGACGACACAGTAGCGCCTACCGTCGAGGATGGTACCATGATGAATGATGGTACAACGACCACACCAGAGAGTGGCGACACGACCCTCCCTGAAACCAACAACTAGTACGCACTCGTACTGACCATAAAAGACACCCTTGTGCGAGGGGGGTGTCTTTTTGGCGGGCGTAGGCTACCGCGACGCGCCATGGTAGCGGTTTGCCTGATATACTTAAGATGATGTTTGATACGCTATTCCACCGCTGGTTACGCATACCCTATAAGTTACACGTTCATGCAGATAGGCTGCCTCATAAACCGACAAAAACAGTCGTGTTTTTACATGGTTTAGGTAACAGTGGCGCTGCCTGGGATGAGGTGGTGGCTAAGTTGCCTCCTGGCATTCGTGCCATCTCGCTTGACTTACTTGGTTTCGGAGCGTCCGCAAAACCTTCATGGGCGGTGTATGACGTAAAGACCCAGGCGCGTTCGGTAATCGTGACACTGCTGCGTTTGAAGCTACAGGGCCGAGTTGTGTTGGTCGGCCATTCACTGGGTGGTCTTGTGGCGGTTGAGGTAGCCAAGCGCTACCCGCTGATCATTCACTCTTTGGTGTTATGCAGTCCACCCTTTTACAGCCCACAGGTTGACAGCAACCGGCTGCTACAATCGGCGTTTCGTCGCGCCCAGAATCATCCAGAGCGTTTTGTAAAGCTTGCGGGTCTGGCGGCGAAGTACAACCTGGTAAATAAGGCATTTAGCGTAAGTGAGGATACGATTGAGCCGTATCTGGCGACATTGGGGGCGAGTATATTAACCCAGACGTCACTTGAAGACGCTAAAGCACTCAAAAAACCGATGACCCTGCTGTTTGGGCGTATCGATCCGTGGGTGAAGCAGCGCAATCTTAGGGCGGTCGTCAGCGCAAATCCTCGAGCAGAGCTAAAGACATTTGTCGCTGGACATGAAGTGCGGGGTCCCTATGTGGCGCAGGTTGTACGAGCCATAGCTCAAGCTGTGCGCTGGTCCTAGGGGAGGTAAATCTCCTCCGAGCTGATGCATGGGTAAGTTGGCACTCTTGACATGCGAGTGCCAACTCGATATACTAGAGTTAGAAGCTTAATATGCTTCTCTAGAAACCATTAGTAGTAATGACGAAAGGAGAATAATATGAGCAATCTTGTAAAGTGGGACCCCTTTGCAGAGCTAACTGCCTTGCAAAAACAATTCTTTGGGGATAGCTGGGTGTCGCCCCTCAAAAGCCTAAGCATCCCAACCACTGATGTGTACACCAAGGATAATAGCTTGGTTGTTGAAGCACATTTGCCTAATTTTGAGCAAAAGGACGTCAATATAGAGGTTGAAAATAATGCGCTTGTCATCAGCGCTGAGCGTCATGAAAAGGACGAAGACAAGGGTAAGCAATACGTGGTGCGCGAGAGTTCAAGTAGCTTCTATCGTCGGATTGCGCTGCCGAAACGGGCGGATGCAGAAAAGATAGAGGCTCATCTGGATGACGGGGTGCTAAGGGTGAGTGTGCCACTCACGCCACTGCCCGAGCCAAAGAAGATTGCGATTTCAGCAAAAAAGAAATAGGCCAAAACGGAGGAGACTACTGCTATACTGAGAGCATATGTTCCTCGCGATAAATGAGATCATCAAAGAGAAGTCTCGGTTTATTCTTATAACCGCAGTTATTGTGCTTGTGGGTTATTTGGTGTTTTTCTTGACAGCGCTCGCCTATGGGTTGGCTACAAGCTACACCGCGGCGCTCGATAAGTGGGATGCCGGCGGTATCGTTCTACGCGAAAATGCCAACAATAATATCGGACGATCTCTGCTTTTTGAGTCAGATTATGAAGATATATTGAGCGACGACGTTGCCCCACTTGGCGTTGGGGCTGCGACGGTTGAGCTCGATCAAGCAGAGGATGTCTCGCTATTCGGTATCAACACCGATAGCTTCTTGAGTCCTGAGGTGGCGTCGGGTAGGCAAATTGCCAATGCTCAAGAAGTAGTAGTGAGCGATGAGTTAGAAAAGGCCGGAGTCCAGCTGGGTGATCGTATCGAGCTACAGGGAGCAGAAATGGGATATGAAGTGGTTGGTTTTGTCGAGAAAGCGACGTTTCAGACCGCGCCCGTAGTGTATATGTCTCTCGATGATTGGCGCGTTGCGGTAAGTGAAGTCTCTGGCATGCTTGGCATGCGCGACGATACGACCATTAGCGCAGTGGTGACTCGCGGCGCGGAGGCGGATAATTTCTCTAGTGATACGAAAAGCTGGCAGCCACTTCAGGATTTCATTTTTGCGCTACCCGGTTACCAGGCCCAAGTGCTTACATTTAGCCTGATGATAGGCTTTCTGATTGGTATCGCAGCGTTTGTGTTGGCTATTTTCATCTATATTCTAACGATGCAGAAGAAGAATATTTTTGGTGTACTGAAGGCTGAAGGCGTGTCGAACGGTTATATCGGGTGGTCGGTTATGGCTCAAGTCGCAATTTTGTCTGTACTAGGCCTGGCCGTCGGCATGGCACTGGCTATCGCGACAGGTGTACTACTGGGCGCTAAGGTGCCTTTCATGATAAATCCGATCTTCTTTGTGGGTATCACGGCGCTGTTTTTAGTCTGCGCCGCCCTGGGTGGTATCGTCTCTGTGCGATCGGTCACGAAGATTGACACCGTGGAGGCGATTGGATGACACAAAAACACACGCGATACTGGAGCTAAGCGGTGTCAGCCGTAAGTTTGTTCAGGCAGGCAAAGCAGTCGTCGCGCTTCAAAAAACCGATTTTACTATTAAGGCTGGTGAATTTGCGGCTGTAATTGGTCCGTCCGGGTCTGGTAAGAGCACATTTTTGACAATTGCTGGCGGGCTTCAGAATCCTTCGTCGGGCTCAGTATCAATTGACGGGGTGGACATTACGAGACTGTCGGTGAAGGAGCTGTCTAAGGTGAGGCTTGCGGAGGTTGGGTTTATCTTGCAGGCTTCTAATCTCGTGCCATACCTGACTGTTGAGAAGCAGCTTAAGCTGATAGATAAGGTGACTGGTCGCAAAGAACAGACAGATGCCATGAACCAGCTACTTAAGACACTTGACGTCGCGAGCCTGCGACACAAATATCCGGCTGATCTTTCTGGTGGTGAGCGGCAGCGAGTAGCAATCGCAAAAGTACTATATGGGACTTCAAGTCTGATTCTTGCCGATGAGCCGACAGCCAGCCTTGACTCGAGTCGAGCATTCGAAGTTGTCGATTTATTGGCGCGCGAGACACGTGAGCGCAAAAAAGCCACAGTTATGGTTACTCATGACGAGCGACTGCTTAAGTATTGCGATACCGTCTACGAAATGAGCGACGGTGCGCTCAAGAAGCGTCGCGGACACACGAGAATCGCCTAGTCTGTTTGGTCGTTACTATCTATATCAATCACCGGTAGCGCCTCAGCTGGTACCTTTAGTATATGAGCGAGCCGTTCGAGTTGCTGAAACTTGCAATACTTGATCGGTTGGTTGGCTGCGCTATATATACGATAGTAGTGATCAAAAGCGACAGTTTCGCCCCTGAAATTTTTCGCTTGCGTTGATTTGTTGATGCGTTTAATAACCCAGCCGTCCGGGTACTGGGCAAGAATGCGTTTAATTTTTGCATAATGATTAAAAGGCATGATGACCAAACGTATTCATACTAAAAGTATACCGTGTTTTGCTTGTGGGCTGTATTCAAGAGACTATCAGCAGGGTATAATCATCCCGATTTGTTACACTTGGGCACGCACATTCATAACGACATCATTGATCGTGACTATGTGTGGCACACGGAGTAAAGAGTATTACCAGTAGGTGGTTGTGACGACTGCGCTTATACTGGCGCACTAGGACTGTGTTTTAGGTCCTGATGAGAGTGCGCGCCCCGTGCGGTGAGATGTTCGAGCGGACCCCTCCTCTATGGTCTCTACCACAATGGCCATCGTTCCTACGATAAAAATAAGTGCGTCACCAAAAAGCAGTGAGCTTGTGAAGGCTCCGTACGCACCAAAGCAAAGAGCGGCTGTTGCAACCACTCCTAGGAAAATCCTATGAAAACGCGAGCGAGGTCGACCGAAGAAGATAGTAATGAGCGAGCCAACGGCTATGAAAAACTTCACAAAAAGACTTAGCCAGCTGAAAGAAAAAACCTCCTGCAGGGCGGCAGTATAGTAGCCAAAGGCAAATAGCATAACAACCATCGTAATTAGGAAGGTGGTAGCGACGGCGACGTATCGATTATACTCTTGCATATGCGGTTCCTCCTTCATGTTTTTGCAATACTTTGATACTACCTATAGTGTATGATGGGCCGAGATATGCAACTGTGAGATTTATTACAATAGATGGTGTTTTTGGGGCAATGACGCTATACTAACAGTAGTAATGATGTACCCAAAACTGCTCGAGCAATTGCGTCACGTAGGAGATCAAGCGTTGCTGCGTAAAAAAACTCACATCGCCTACCAGGGTGAGGTACCGCGGTATGGCTACTATATTCTAGATGGCTCTGTAAAAGCGTATGCAATCAACTCCGATGGCAACGAAACCATCGTCGATATATTTTCTCGCCACTCCATTATGCCAGTTGCCTGGCTCAATCGTACGGCTCCCACGGCAATCTTCTATTACGCCGCTCTTACCGATGTGCGCGCAGTGCGCTTTAGTCGTCAGGACTTCGAAAAGATTCTTAAAGAAAGCCCAGCTGCCCAGCAGGAGTATACGCGCTACTTGGCGAATGCGCAGACTGCCCTGATGTTTCGCGCAACCGGCTTGAGTCAGTCAAGTGCTGACCATAAAGTGAGCTACGCATTTTACTATTTGGTGTATCGATACGGCGTCAAGCGTTCGGACGGAACCTATATGGTTCCGTTGAAGTTGACGCACGAGGTGATTGCGAATTTTATTGGTCAAAGTCGTGAAAATACCACCAAAACCCTCAAAGTGCTGGTCGATAATAACGTCGTGGCCCAAGAGGCGAAAGTGTATACCGTCGATATGTCCCGGCTTGAGCGATACCTGGGTGAAGATAGTTTTCGTCAGCTAATCGATTAATCTTGCTCTTCGAGAATACCTTCTACTAGAGCCAGCAGGTCTTTGGGTGCAGCGCGTGCCTTGAGGATGTATCGATCGATACCAAGTTCGTAGGCTTTATCGATATCTGCATGTGAATCATAATTACTGAAAACAACTACTGCTGTTCCCGGATGGGCTTTCGTATTGTACTTGGTGAGAAACCCTACGCCATCAAGAACGGGCATGCGAAGGTCGAGGAGGATGATGTTGGGGTCAACTTCTTTTACCGCATCTAGCGCCTCCTGGCCGTTTAGGGCGGTCTGGACGTTGTATCCAGCGCGCTGAAGGATAGTTTTGTAGGCCTCGTTTAGCGGTACGTCATCTTCGACGACAAGTATTGTTGGTTCTGTTGAAGTGTTCTCCTGATGCATATTACTCATTATGACTTACTTTTTTCTTCTTTTTCTGTGACATTTGTTACATTCTCTGTCCGTGTCGGCAAACAGATGGTAAATACGCTTCCATGAGGCTTGTTTGCGTGGTAGGTGATTTCACCGCCATGTAGGTCAATGACCTGCTTGGACCAATAGAGTCCTAGTCCCGTGCCCCCTACTTTTTTTGAAAGTGGGTTGTCGATGCGGCTAAATCGATCAAAAAGTAGGTGCCGGTCGTTGTCGGGAATGCCGACACCATTGTCGGCGACTCGAATGCGGACCGTATCATCGGTATGTTTCACAGAAACGATAACCCGCGTTTCTTCTTCGCTGTATTTGCTCGCGTTTTCGATAATATTCTCTATGACCATACGAATCGCCTCAGTATCGATAAAGGCAAAAGCCTGCGTTTTAGATGGCCGGTATTCAAGCTCCTGCGATCTGTCGCGAAAAACCGCCGAAATATCTTGGATGATGTAATGTACGAGCTCACTAATGTCCGTCGTTACCGGATGAAGAAGCATTTCACCCGCGTCAAGCTGTGCTACCTTCAGGAGGTCAGCAATAATACGAAGCTGGCGCTCGTTACTCTCGTATGCCCGGTTAACGATGTCTCGCTGAGGGGGGGTGAGTTCGCCGAACATATCCTCGAGCAACATACCGAGATACTGCTTTACACCCGTTGCTGGAGTGCGTAGCTGATGAGAGGCTATAGAGATAAATTCATCCTTTGAGCGGTTGAGCGTAACGAGCCGTTCATTTTGCTTCTTAGGGTCGACATTAGTACATGTGCCATACCATCGCTCAATCTCGCCGTCTTGATTGCGATAGGGCATCGCACGAGCAAGAAACCAATTGTAGTGACCGGTTGCCGTTTCTTTTAGGCGATATTCAACCTCAAAGGATTCTCCCGTTGCGAGACTATGTTCCCATGCCCTGTTGGCTGACTCGCTATCGTCCGGGTGAAGGTATTCTTTCCATGAATTTGCGATACTATCCTCGGGCTCGAGACCGATATACTCATACCAGTGACGATTGGCGTAGACAATCTCGCCCTCTAGGTTGGCTTCCCAGACAATATCCGTGATGGTATCAACTAAAAATAATAGTCTTCTGGCATCACTTGATTGAGACGAGGCTGATAGTTTCATGTCAATAGCATATCACACCCCCGAAAGGATGTGATAATGCTTTGTGAAATGAGGTGAAGTGGGGGTATTTGGGTGACTAAACCACTCGTCGATCGGCACCACCACGTACTGCCTTGAGGATGGCAATCAGGATACAGGCACCAATGATAGCAGTCAAGATGCTCGGAATACTGAGCTCGCCTTCAGCTACGTTGTAGCCAAATAGGCTAACAACCCAACCACCGAGTAGCGCACCGACGACACCGACAATTATATTAGCCAGTGCACCCATCTGTGCGTCAGTTTTCATAATCATGCTTGCAATCCAGCCAGCTAATGCGCCGACTACTATCCAGATAATGAAATTCATTTCATCCTCCTTTAAACTTAGTTTGTACCCTTAGAATAGCGCCGATTTCCAATACGGTATGTGAAAAAAATCACAAAAACGACACATTCTATTGACGGTGTATGATGGACGTATGGAGAAGCGTAACTTTTCATGGCTCAATGTTCCAGCTGAAGAGGCTGCACGACGCTTACTCGGCTGTGAGTTGGTGCGAGAGCTTGATGGACGAAAGGTGCGGGTGCGTATTGTTGAAACAGAGGCGTACGACCAGGCAGACGAGGCGAGTCATACGTTTCGTGGACGCACGCAGCGCAATGAGGCAATGTTCAAGGGTGCTGGACACCTGTACGTATATTTCACTTATGGCATGCACCATTGCTGTAACGTGGTATGTGGCCCTGAGGGGTTTGGCTCTGGGGTGTTGATTCGGGCAGTTGAGCCAGTCGAGGGCATAGAGATGATCGAGGCCCGCCGAGGAATGTCGGGGGTAAATGTCACAAATGGTCCAGGGAAGATATGTCACGCACTTGATATCGATAGGCGACTCAGTGGGCATAGCCTGGCTGGGCCACCGGTTTGGCTGATTAGGCGACCAGCGCTCCCCGATAGCGCTATAACTACTGGCCCGCGTATCGGTATCTCAAAGGCGGTACACGAGCTACGTCGCTTTTATGTGACCGACAGTCGTTACGTATCAAAGCGATAATTTACGGGTGTGCTGTCGTGGGGCGCGTATAATGAAGGCCATGAGAGCGTTGTACACAATTGGTCATTCGACGCGTGAGATAGATGAGTTTATTGCCCTGCTCCATGAGTGCAACATCACACAACTTATCGATATACGGACCATACCAAAGTCGCGCCATAACCCGCAGTATAGCCAAGAAGAGTTACGAAAGATTTTGGTGGAGGTCGACATCGATTACGTATACATGCAAAATCTCGGTGGACTACGCCCAGCCACAAGACCATCGATGAATGGTGCATGGCGCAATACTTCGTTTCGAAACTACGCCGACTATATGCAGACGGATGAGTTCCAGCGCGGCCTAGAGAGGCTTATAGAGTTAGCGCGTAAGAAGACAACGGCTATTATGTGTGCCGAAGCCGTGCCATGGCGCTGTCATCGGTCGCTTGTCAGTGACGCATTGCTCGCCCGAGACGTGTCGGTCTGTGAGAT
Organism: Candidatus Saccharibacteria bacterium UBA6209; assembly: GCA_002421965.1. GTDB lineage: Bacteria > Patescibacteriota > Saccharimonadia > Saccharimonadales > Saccharimonadaceae > Nanosynbacter. Next base: position 15,426 of record DISN01000011.1, on the reverse strand, counting down.
TATCAGTAAAAACAGCATTCGTCCGCATCGAATGACATCTTTTGCAGTAGTGAATGGAACAGAGGTGACATATCCTAAGGTAGGCATTGATTAACTGAATCGAGTATAATAGAAATGTATAACCAGGAGGTTTTATGGCTCGATGGGATAAGTTAGGTGGAATTGGAAATATCGAAGACCGGCGCGGGGCAGGCGCGGTCCTCGGTGGCGGGGTAACTGTTGTGGGCGTCATTATCGCGTTGGCGCTCAATTATTTTGGTATTAATGTCGACCCGGCACTGGTTGATCGGGTCATTAATACGACCCAGTCTAATCAGCAGGAATCAGGTGAATTTGCTGGCGAAGACCCGTATGAGCAATTTGTGTCACGGGTGCTTGGCTCGACTGACGAGTATTGGCAGCAGGAATTGCAGTCTCAGGGGGTTAGTTACCCAAAGCCGCGACTTGTCTTGTTTCGCGGGGCCACCCAGTCTCAGTGTGGCATGGCAACACTACAGGTTGGCCCGCACTATTGCCCACCAGACCAGACGATCTATCTTGATGAGCGATTCTTTGACGTGCTTATCAGCGAGTTAGACGCTCAGGGTGGTGAAACGGCTCAGGCGTATGTTATTGCCCACGAAGTAGGTCACCATGTTCAGCAGGTCAATGGCACGATGGCAAGGGTGATGAATGATCCAGGCTATCGTCAGACAGGCGAGAATAGTCTATCGGTGCGCCTTGAACTACAGGCCGATTGCTATGCAGGATTGTGGGCCTACGCGGTGAACGAGCAGGGTATTTTTGAGCCAGGTGATATCGATCAGGCGATTGATGCCGCCGAAAAAGTCGGAGATGACTATATTCAATCACAAACCGGGCAGTCGGTAAATCCAGAGACATGGACACATGGGTCCAGCGCTGAGCGTAAAGCTGCATTTCAGAAGGGATTCAGTTCCGGTAGCTACGAACAGTGTCGACTCTAGTCTTGGCGAGTAAGCCGCACGACTTATAGCTCGTCGGATCGAGTCGAACGATGACGCAGCTCTATGGCAGCCTGAATGGCGCCGCGTCCCACGAGGGCGAGGATATTTCTACAGATTTCTGGCGTGTTAGCTGGGGCGATTTCAAGCGCAGCCTGCGCATCAGCTGTTATCGTTGAGAATTTGTAAATTGAGTTCAAGACCGCGAAGCTGAGCCAAAATAAATACTGGTACTTTACTATTTCTTATCAATAAGCTGCGTGGTTCTTATATCTCATCGTGCGGGCGGGTGAGTGTTACGAGTTTTGCCAGCCCCCATGCAATTAGCGAATAGATCACGATAGCCAGTAGGCTGCTTGTCTCAAACACCGCGACTCCGTAAGTCGGCGCTCCAAATATACCCAGGAATGGTGATACCAGGGGCGTACTTAGTCCGTAAACTAGGTCTGTGAACCATACGCCTTGGTTTGCGCCAAGCAATAAGAATATAAACCTTAGTGCAATAATTACGCTAAACAATCCCGCTATAAACCATATTACTCGCTGCGCTATAACCACCCCGGGTGTATATTCTGTGTGACTGACTCGCTGCTTTTTCACGGTGGAGTCACCACTGTTAGATGTTGTTTCTCGAACCTCGGTTTCTTGCATTTCTTCTTGCATAACTCCTCCTATCGATTAACTAGTCTGTGTTTTTAGTATAACACTATATGATTTTTGTAGGTTATATTTAAAAGTTCGTATGAGCCGCTACAAAAATATGTTGGTTGGTACCTTGGTAGTGGTTTGAGAAAGAGGTCGTGCCAGCCTTGCTCGCTAGGGTTAGCTCTATACTAGATGCTACCAACGCTCAGGAAGTTGCCAACAGCTAGACCGATTGCTGTCGCGATGCCGCCAATGACGAATATCTCTAGTGCACTGCGAAGTGGTGATACTTTTACGATCTTGCCCTTTACGTAGCCCAGGATAAAGAGTCCAATAAGTGCACAGATAATTGTGGTGATCCGTGAGTATTCGAGTGGCAGAAGAAGTACTGGCAGCAGTGGCACAAGCCCACCAAGTATATAGCCAAGAAACATAATCACACCACTAGTGATTGCAACCCGCTGGTTAGATGTTTTCTTGAGTTGTTGAGCTGATTTTAGGCTGAGATACTGACCTGATCCCATAGACAGGGCTTCGACCATAATAGTCACAACGCCCGCTAGGACGATGATTGGTTTGCTGTTAGTTCCGGCAGTAATTCCCACGATTACGCCAGTGGTCGATACGAGCGCATCGTTGATGCCAAAGATCGCACTCTGCAAGTATTCTTTATTAAGTTTCATATATCTAGTATACAGTGCTAGGCTGTGCGGACACCAGGAGGCTATCGTAGGCTGGTTCTTGAAACTTGGATTGGTCGAAGTTAATCAAAGAGTCGATAGTAGCAGTTTGCCGGATCTCTCCGCTATATGCACGGTCGATTTGCTGTTTGCACGGTATGGTTACGGATATTTTTGGGTTTTTATTAAGCACGGCGAGTATGCAGGCCGCAGCAACCATAGCGCTCTGGATATCTTGAGCTGTAATCGGTAGATTGCGTCTTTCGGCTGAGCAAATTTTATTTACTGCTACTATATCCATAAGCATGAGACGCATCATTGCGTACGATCTTGTTTAGTTCACACACAAATAATCCTTATGGTGTAAAATTTCATTTCACTAGTATACTCTTGGTTTGTGTAGTTGCAAGCATAAAAGCAATGCACAAAGATAACAGAGGACAATCTGTTGCCATAATTATATTATATCACAACATGTATAGTTTTGCAATATGTAGGTCAAAATGACACAAAGCCTAGTATAATAAGCAGTAAAGCAGAGGGGGTTTATGGCTATTCCAGAGACAAAAGACGTATCAAAGATGGAGAGTTGGCATGATTTGCAGCAATTGGCAGATCAGGCACCAACAATACAGGAGTTGTTTATTAGTGACTCTGACAGGGGCGGTAGACTGGTCGCTCAGGCTGGAGATATTTATCTGGATTACTCAAAGAATAATCTTGATGATGGTATTTTGGCCAAGTTATTTGAGTTGGCCAGAGAGTCTGAAATTGAGGCGTGGCGAGCAGCGATGTTTAGCGGTGAGAGGATCAATACTACCGAGGGGCGTGCGGTGCTACATACGGCACTGCGCAAGCCAGCCGGCGATCAGTTAATTGTTGAGGGTGTCGATGTGGTCCCGCAGGTGCATCAAGTTTTGACAAAAATGGCTGATTTTACTCGGAGAATTCATTCAGGTGAGTGGAGAGGCTGGACTGGCAAAGAAATAAAAAATATCGTCAACATTGGTATTGGTGGGTCGGATCTTGGTCCGGTCATGGTTGTTGAGGCGCTAAAGAACTACAGCAATCGTAGCTATAATTACTACTTTGTGTCTAATGTGGATGGAACGCAAATCGCCGAGACTCTGCGTGATTTGGATCCATCAGAGACGCTATTTTTGATAGCTAGCAAGACGTTTACGACTGATGAAACTATGACGAATGCCCGCACCGCCAGGCAGTGGCTGGTCCGAGCACTTGGCGATGAGTCGGCTGTGGCGAAGCATTTTGTTGCGCTGTCGACTAATTCCGAAGAGGTTGAAAAATTTGGTATCGATACGGCTAATATGTTTGAGTTTTGGGACTGGGTTGGCGGTAGGTACTCGCTAGATAGCGCTATTGGCCTGTCGATTATGTTAGCGATTGGTGAGGATAATTTCCATGAGCTACTTGCTGGTATGCATGATATGGATGAGCACTTCCAGCAGGCGCCATTAGAGCGGAATATGCCGGTAATTTTGGCACTTGTAGGCATTTGGAATGGTAATTTCCTTGGCTATCAGTCTGAGGCCATCCTGCCATATGACCAATATCTGCACAGGTTTGCGGCGTATTTCCAGCAGGGAAATATGGAGAGCAACGGTAAGCGAGTTCGTCGTGACGGTGAGCCGGTTAGTGTTGCGACCGGGCCGATTATCTGGGGTGAGCCAGGCACCAACGGCCAGCACGCTTTTTACCAGCTGATCCATCAGGGCACGCACAAGGTTGCTTGTGATTTTATCGGGTTTGTTAATTCTCTTAATAATCCAGATGGTCAGGGCACACATCATCGTAAGCTGATGGCAAATATGCTGGCACAAACTCAGGCTTTGGCGTTTGGTAAAACAGCCGATGAAGTTCGAGCAGAGGGAGTTGCTGAAGATTTGGTGCCACACAAAACATTTCCAGGAAATCGAGCAACCAATACGCTGCTGATATCTAAATTAACCCCAAGATCACTCGGTCAGCTAATCGCCCTGTATGAGCATAAGATTTTCGTTCAAGGTGTAATTTGGGGGATCAATAGCTTCGATCAGTGGGGGGTTGAGCTGGGTAAATCGCTCGCCAAAAATATCGATCAAGCCCTGCTGGACGGCTCGGATCTAACTGGTGCTGATGGTTCAACCTCGTCGCTTATTAGAATTGTTCGCGAGCGTTCGCAGTAGTTACGGTTTGTGCCGCTTTTTATAGTAGCGATAGGAAATTACGCCGATAATCACCAAGGTGCCGGCTGTCATCGAGGCAATTATTGGTGTGGTTTTTTGCGGCTGCTGTTTGGTGCTTTTACCTTTGACTTCTGGACGAGTGTCTAGGCTGTCTAGGCTGTTAGCAGTCGTAGCGGTTGTAGGTGGTGCGGTTGCGCTGTTTGAGGCGATTTCGAGCATCAAGAAAGACCGACTGTGGTGGCTGGTTCTAGCCTTGGCACTACTAAATATTGGTGTCGGCGTATACCTACTACGCAATCCGCTTGTAGCAGCAGCCGTATTTGTCGTAATCCTAGCAATAGTAATCCTTGGTCGATCAATTTTTGACCTGGTGGTCGCATCTTACATGGACAAAAAAGAGGGACGATGGTTGTGGATTTTGACCGGCGTGCTCGGTATTATTGCAGCTGTTGCAATCGTATTTTATCCAGTCCAGTCCTCGCTAGCATTTACGTGGGTATTGGGCATGTACGCTTTGATTCATGGCGTAACAACTGTGGGCTTTGCAGTTCAGATTCGCAAGGACATCAAGAAGCTCAAGTAGGTTTGCTGGTGTCTAAAATACCCCTAGAGTCGAGGGGTATTTTATTTTGGCATTGTTATATATTGAAATATTTAGATATATCTATATAATAGAATATATGGCACCCAAAGAAATAGACATTGTGGCAATCTATCGAGCTCTCGGCGACGAGGTTAGGCTTGGTATGGTCGGGCATATAGCTAGATCTGGCGACTCTGCTGCTAGCTGCACGGTTGTTTCATCGTGCGCCTCGCTGCTCGCTTTGTCTCAGCCAACAATTAGCCATCACTTTGCCAAACTGGTGAGTAGTGGCGTGTTGATTGAGCAAAAGCAGGGTGTCCAAAAGATATATTCACTGGACCGTGAGGCTTTGACTCGGGCGGGTGTGGATATCGATAAAATAATTAACTAAAACAGGGGGAAAAGTGGCAAAAGTTTTAATTGTAACTGGCAGTGTCAGGCCAAATAGTGTTAATGGCAAAATTGTTGAATTGGTGCGAGGGGCGGTTGAGGCTCAGCCCGGAGCGGAAGCTCAGGTTGCTGATCTTGGCGAGATTAATCTACCATTTTATAATGGTGCAACGCCGCCATCGGTTGATGATTTTGAGGCTGGTAACGAGGCTGCGCGCAATTGGAGCGAGCTAGTTAAGGCCGCTGACGCTGTGGTGCTGGTTTCGCCAGAGTACAACCATGGACTAAGCGGTATTCAGAAAAACGCCATCGACTGGCTGTATCACGAGTGGACAGATAAGCCTACGTTGTTTGTGGCTTATGGCTGGTATGCCGGCGAGCACAGCCTAGCTCAGCTTCAGGAGATTAGCACGGTTATCAAATGGAAGGCGCTCGAAAGTTCTGTTGGCTTGAAATTTACGCAAGATATTGATCTCGATGGTAATGTTTTGGATGAAAATGTTAGCCAGCTATTAGCTGAGTCTATGACCAAGCTAGTAACAGCAGCTTCACCGGAGTCTGTGTAGGTCACATAGACCCTATCGCATAGAAATGCCCCCGTTTGGGGCATTTTTAGTTTCAAATAGTATCTAAACCGAGTACACTATAGGTAATGACTGGGAGGTTAAAACTTAAGCGTAAAACTAAGTCCTTTAGGGCTATGCTGGCAGTACTTTCTATAGGACTAGTTTTGGTCTGTGTGGGCGCCGCTTATTTTGTGTATTTTTATCGATCTGACATACCGCTTAGGTCGACTGACATAGTAATTGAGTATGGCAGTCAATTTAACCCGAAGCCAGAAGATATCCTAAAAACTAATGATCAGGATGTGCTGCGTTCGGTTAAAGTTCATCAGCCATCTTTGCGGTACGCTCAGGATAAGGATTATCCAGAGGTTGGTAACTATAGGCTACGGGTAAATTACATCCAGAAGAGAAAATCGCAGAGTAAAGAGTTCGGTTTGAGGGTCGTCGATACGACAGCGCCTAAGCTAGTAATCAGCGAAGACGGCGTGTCTTTGGTCGAATCCTCTGAGGAGCCTGACTACACTAAGCTGTTTACCGTTAAGGATCTAAGCGAAGTAGAGATTGTTGTCCAGGATGAATCTGTCGATTATCAAAAAGCGGGTGATTATGAGATCCAGGTCTCGGCCGTAGACAAGCACGGCAACCGAACAACAAAGCCAGCCAAGCTGAAGATCACTAAGCCAGAGCGAATTGCGGCACCTGAACTTGGTGCCCAACCAACGTATGTTAACGGAATTATGGTTGTCAACAAGAAGCATCCGCTGCCTGTTAATTATGCGCCGGGCGAAAATCTGACTGCTGGAAATGCGGTTCGACAAATCATCGCTGATATGCAGCAGGCGGGATTTGATATAAGCAGCTCATATAGTGGTTATCGTAGCTATAGCCACCAGGCCCAGATATATCAACAGTATGTTGCCACCCAGGGTCAGGCTGCAGCTGATACTTCTTCGGCAAAACCCGGTTATTCGGAGCACCAGGCGGGACTAGCCTTTGATATTATAGGCATGGCAATGGCACTTTGGTGACCAATGGACCGGCAGCTGAGTGGATATCAGCGAATGCCCACAAGTATGGTTTTATTGTTCGTTATCAGTCAGGCAAAGAGCACATCACTGGCTATAGTGCCGAGCCGTGGCATCTTCGCTATATTGGCGGACAAGCAACTGCAGTTCACGAGTCAGGACAAACCCTCGAAGAGTATCTGGGTGTACCTGGTGGTAGTTACTAGCTAGCGCTTTTGTATAAAAGTAAGTGCGGTGCCTGATTTGCCAGCTCGTCCAGTACGACCGATACGGTGAATATAGTCATCGTAAGCCTGGGGTATGTCGTAGTTAATAACGTGAGTAACGTCTGGTATGTCAAGCCCACGTGCTGCGACATCGGTGGCAACCAGGACGTTGATGTTGTTATTTTTGTCCTTAAACATCTTAAGCGCACGCTCTCGCTGCGACTGAGATTTATTGCCGTGGATCGCTTCACTTGGAATACCGTTTTTTGAGATGGCGTCAGAAAGTCGCTGTACGCCGAATTTTGTTTCGCCAAATACAACTACTTTTTCTACTTCATCGCGGGCCAGGATGCTCATTAACATTTCTACCTTATGGTCTTTGTTTTCAAAATGCACCACATCCTGCTCGATATGGTCGTTGGTTGCTTGCTTGACCACAGACACTGTTTCTGGAGTAACCATAAATTCCTCCATGATTGACTGGACGCTCTTGGTCATGGTTGCGCTATAGCAAAGAGTTTGGCGCTGCTTTGGTAGTTCAGCTTCGATTGTGCGGATGTCTTTTTCAAATCCCATGTCGCACATGCGATCAGCCTCGTCTAGGACAAATGTCGTTACGGTAGATAGGCGCAGAACTCGGCGGTTAATTAGGTCCTTAATACGACCCGGTGTGCCAATAACTACGTGTGGACCACGCTGAATTTGGTGAATCTGACGTCCGATATTTTGACCACCAACGGCCAATGTTGAGTAGAGCTTCATGCCGGATGAAAATCGCCTGAACTCCTCGTCAATTTGCTGTGCCAGCTCGCGAGTTGGAGCTAGGATTAGGGCACTAACTAGCTCTCGATTGGCTAGAAGCTTATCGATGATTGGCAGCAAGAAGGCTGCGGTCTTGCCGGTGCCAGTGTTGGCTAGGCCAATTGTGTCTGCGCCTGCTAAGGTGAGCGGTATGCAGCGGTCTTGGATTTCTGACGGTTTGATGAACTTTAGGTAGTCAAGATTTTTGACAATTCGTCCGTCTAGACCAAAGTCCTGAAAAGCATGAGTTGGCACATAGGGTACGTCCGCCTCTGGCGTGATTGCCTTATTGATAAATCTGCTTGGATTGATCGTATTGGTTGGTTTTTTACGAGTGGGTCGTTGATTCCGGTTTCCGGCTGGACGCCGGCGTGAATAAGCACCCGATCGGGGTCGTTGTTGTTGCATGATGGCCTTTCTAGTCTATAGATGAAAGGCTAGGAAGTTCTCTTAGTAACAAGCATTTCACATATTGACGATATGTCTATTAGTTTATCTTACTATTGTAGCATAATCAACATATTTTTGCAATAGATAGTTTATTGATTGACCTAAATTAATCTAGTGTGGAGTTGATAAAAAGTGAAATTTATAGCCAATTTTAGGTTGAGGGAGTAAATTGATACAATAAGTAACTAAGGAGCCCAATGAGAATCTTACTGGTTGAGGATGAACAGTATCTGGCGGATGCCATCGCTCATATTTTGAAGCGAAATGGTTATGATGTTGATATCGCTAATGATGGCGAGACCGGTCTTAATTATGCACTCAAAGACGTTTATGACGTAATTATTCTAGATAATATGTTGCCGCTATTGGTAGGCACCGAGGTGCTACGTCGGCTTAGGTCTAAGCATATAGCGACTCCTGTGATCATGCTCTCGGCTAAAAGCCAGACTGCCGACAAGGTCGATGGCCTTAACGCAGGGGCTGATGACTATTTGGCCAAGCCATTTAAGACTGCCGAGCTGTTAGCGCGACTACAAGCACTGATGCGTCGCCACGATCATGGCACAGAGTCGACGGATATTAAAGTTGGAGATTTGACGGTTAGTCGTGAGACTATGGAGATGTTGTGTGGCAAGGAGCGCATAAAGTTAACAGCCAAAGAGTTTGCGATTATTGAGCAGCTAGCTAGCAATCCCGGCAAAGTTGTTAGTAAAGAAGCGCTGTATTTTCGAGCATGGGGCCAGACTACATTTGTCGAAGGATCATATGTCTTTGCCTATATTTCGTATCTTCGCAACAAGCTAAAAAAGATAGGTTCAAAAATGGTAATAAAATCTGTTCGACGAGCGGGATATCAGTTAGTAGCTAATGGGGGTGATGATGTTTGATAAAGTTCGCAACCAGTTTGTCTGGACAATTATGTTGATAATTTCAATGATACTAATAGTGGCTTTTGTGGCGATTTATACCTCGGCATCAATTTCGCTAACTAGGCAGATCGATAGTCAGGCCCAGATTAGATCGCAGGGTCTGACCGCAGGCGACAATATAATCTCGTTTTTTCAGCAGCAACGAGAGGAGTATGCCCGACGTGCTCTTGGTGAGTTGTTGGCGACTTTGTTACTGTCGGGCGTTGCCACCATGGCTGTCGTATATTTACTGAGTCGATACATTGCTAATCGTGCCATCGCTCCAATTGAAGAAGCCTACAATAAACAGCGGCAGTTCGTTGCGGATGCTAGTCACGAACTTAAGACGCCGATTACGATTATTGGCGCTAATGTTGATGCAGCGATTGCCGATAGTAAAAAGCCGTCAAAGTGGTTAGATAATATTCAGGCCGAGGTCGAGCATACTGGCAAGCTAGTCACTGACTTGTTATCTCTCGCAACTCTGGACACCGGAAAATACCAAGTACAAAAGAAATGGTTCAACGCGGCCGATGTTTGCAACGAGGCGGTTGAGCAGTTTACAATACTTGCCGATGAGCGAGGGCTTAGTCTTCGGTCAGAGATTGCTGATACCTTGCCAGTGCTTGGTGACGAAGATCGACTGCGTCAAATTATCAATATACTAGTAGATAATGCCTTAAAGCATACACACAAAGACGGTGAGATTGTGGTCAAGAGCTTGAGAAAAGGCAATACTACCGAGATACGGGTCAGTAATACGCATGAGCATATTTCCGATAAAGAGCTGGCAAAGCTTTTTGGTAGGTTTTACCAGTCCGATGAGTCACATAGCCGACGTGGTCACGGCCTAGGGCTGTCGATCGCTAAAAATATTGCCTCGCAGATGAATTGGTCGCTCAGCGCAAAGTCTGGCAAAAATAATGTAACGTTTACGCTTGGCATGCCACGGTAGGCGTCAGTATCCATAGGTGGTATTATGTAATTACAACTAACCGGAGGTGATATGACGCAGCAAAAGAAGACACTTTATCGGCTGCCTAACGAGGCAGTGATAGCGGGCGTGGCTAGCGGATTTGCGCGCTATTTTAACATGGACGTGACTCTGATGCGTCTGGTATTTGTCGGGCTTTTACTGGTATCCTTTGGGGCAGTTTCTGTTGCCTACATCGTGCTAGCTATTGTTATGCCGGTTCCAGGTAAGAGTTCATCGATCAAAAATATCGATCAAAAAATCGAGGACCTTGCTGAGGAAGTTCAGGAAAACGGACGCGCTCAAAAATGGGGCAATTACGTTGGCATCGGCTTGATTGTAATCGGTTTGTGGCTACTGCTCGGCGAGATAATTCCAGGTTTTATACAACTACAATGGAATCTCGTTTGGCCGGCGATTGTGATTATTGTCGGCATTCTGATTATTGCGAGAGGTAAAAAGTCATGAGTAAATCAGATAAATCCTCAGAAATTGTTATCGAAAAAAAGTCAAAAAACTGGAATATCGGCGCGATGTTTTGGGGTCTACTGTTCATCTTGATTGGCGTACTATTGCTACTAAATAATTTCGGGATAATCGAGGTTAATTTGAGTAATATCTGGCAATTGTGGCCAGTGATAATAATTGGCATCGGCCTGTCTGTTCTGTCGCCGCGCGGGTGGTTATGGGGGATTATTTCCGTAATTTTGACGATTGCTATGCTTGGTCTGGTCGCTTTTGCCGTGATCGACAATCCTACTTACCGGGATCTTCGGGGCTGGTCTAATCAAGATACAAAAAAGTTGTCGGACGATGCAGCCAAAGCAGCCAAAATAGACATCACTATAGATACTCCGGCCACAAGTCTGAGTCTATCTTCGAGCGACAGTAGACGCGGAGTTGAGGCGATTCAACAGAGCAAGAGCACGAACCTAAATATTGACGCAGAAACTAGGGGCGATACAAGATACGTTCGCATAGACTCAGAGCCATCTCGGCGATTTTGGTTTAGGGGTGGCGTGGCTAACAGCCTAGATATCGATCTGACACGCAAGTTGCCAATTTCATTAAGTATCGACACGGGCGCAGCAAGTGTGAGCGGTGATTTATCGCAGGTTAAGCTTAAGTCGCTTAATATAGACACCGGTGCAAGTTCGATTGACCTGAAGCTTGGGGCAATCGAGCCACGTCAGGAGGTAGTATTGGATGCTGGTGCAAGTAAGTTGGCTTTTAAGATTCCAAAATCTGTCGGAGTCCGCGTCGAGTCAAGCGGTGGTCTGAGGTCAACTAGTTTTGAAGGCATCGAAAAAGTTTCTGAGTCAGTTTATGAATCCAAGGGATTTGCAGACTCTGAAAAGCAGATAACAATTCGTGCGGACCTTGGCGTATCTAGATTTGAAATTAGTAGATATTAGGTTTATTTGTAGTAAAATATTAGCATGATCAAAATGTCGGATCGACGCAAAGATTTGCGGCCACGCGAAAAGCTGGCGGCTAGGGGTGCGGCGAGTCTGAGCGACTACGAGCTTTTGATGGCGATTATTGGTAGCGGCAACAAGCAGGCTGATGTGACCAAGATTGCCCGCGATCTGCAGAAATTATTACAAGACAAGGGGCGCGAGCTGACTTTTGATGACCTGCTTAGTATAGGCTCACTCGGTCCGGCCAAGTCGACTCAAATCATGGCTGGGTTTGAGCTGTGGCGTCGTCGATTTGAGTCCTCGGAACAGCCCGTTATTGACTCGCCAGACAAAGCAGCCGACCAGCTGTCGGATATTCGTGATAAAAAACAAGAGTATTTTGTCTGCTTAACGCTTGATGGCGCAAACAGGTTAATCTCTAAACGAATTATTACAATTGGCACGCTGACTAGTTCGCTAGTTCATCCGCGTGAGGTTTTTGCGGAAGCAATTAGTGACCGAGCGGCTTCGATAATTGTTGCCCACAATCATCCAAGTGGTAATTTGCAATCAAGTGATGCCGACAGACGGGTGACCGAGCGCCTAAAGGAGGCGGGTGTGCTGCTAGGTATAAATCTAGTCGATCACATAATCGTCACTAGCAAGGACTTTGTGTCTATCGCGTAGCATGATGTTGACTTTTTATACAACTTATGCTTAAATATAAGTATATAACCTAAAATAAATATTAAATAGCGTAATACCGAATTTCCGAATAATTTTGGTCTATCGCCTAACAGTTAGCATCCGACCGAAGTCGGACCTGTGTCTTGAGTGAGGGATCACTCGCAGGGTTACTGGTTTGCGATAGGGTACTACTAACCCTTTTTCCCTGCAGTTATCATAGCACTAATATTTTGCTATTGTATAATCGCTGGACGGATTCAGCAACAAGTGTTCATAAACCGTTTAAGCTATGATACAATTTATATGAATGATAACTTCAGGGGGGAATAGATGATTGACGGAGGTCTGTCACGAACACCGCGACCAGCTGATAGGCAGCCGGCACCGCGACCAGATTTATCAAAGCGCCAGACAGAGGCGTTAGTTTCACCTGTGCAGCCCGATGCTACTTCAAGACCTCGACCTCGAAAAGGCCGTGCCGGCATGATTGTTGGTTTGATTTTAGGTTTTGTATTACTAGCTGCAGGTATTATCGGTGGCTATTGTTTTTTGTCTAGGCCGCAATTAAGTACGCAGATTGACAGCGCTAAGTACCAGGCGGTATTTTTATCTAGCGGTCAGGTCTATTTTGGTAAGCTAACGGCTGTCGATAGTCAGTACCTTAAACTTAGTGGTGTGTTTTATATTCAGTCTCAGCAGGATGCTGCTTCGGATGAAAATCAGACTACTACACAAGAGTCGACGGGTATGCAGTTGATTAAGCTCGGAGAAGAAGTGCATGGTCCAGAGGACACGATGGTCATCAATCGTGATCAGATGTTATTTTTCGAAAACTTAAAATCAGACGGCAAGGTTACTCAACTAATTAAACAGCACAGCCAGGGCGGCAATTAGGCCTCTTGAAGAGGATGATTGTGGCTAAGTTTAAGTCATCCAGCAGGGCGCCGAGATATATTAGATGGATTGTAGGCGTAGCTATAGTGCTTTTAGTGGTTATTGTTGGAGCTTATTTTTTTATCTCTAGACAGCCAATAATCAAACCAAGCGAGATTAAGGATGTATCTTTTCCGATATACTCGCCGACCAAAGCGCCTAAGGGCTATGAGCTGGATAGATCGGCCACTCAGTTAAGCAAGGATACCTTTAGCTATACATTTGTTAGTGATACGGATTACGACGGCCATATTGTCGTTACTCTGCAGCCAGTGCCTAGTGGGTTTGATATGACTAAGCTAATCGGTAGCGGTACGGTTACGACTCGGAGTACCGATCTAGGCATTCTCTATGATCTTTCGACGCCAGGCAAAACCCAGTACCTGCTAAAGACAGAAAAAACTTTGATCTTCTTTACTTCTCAGGATGATGTCAGTGTTGAGGAAGTAACCTCCATCGTCGATAGCTTGGTTAAGCTGTAGAGCTATTGTACTACCTGTAATATACCAAATGACTTCGGGTCGATCGACACTTCTTTTCCGGTCAGTTCGGACTTAAATCGTAGCTTCAGCTCGCCAGCTGTCGAACCTGTCTGAACATAGCCTTCCATATTTGACGTAAAGTAGTTGCCTGGATTATCGGCCCCGGTAGTTGTAGTCGAGGCGTCGTCGGTGCCGCAGTATGAACCTAGTCCTGGCGATGCAGTGTTGGTTAGTGCAGTAGTGTTGATGCACCAGTTGCTCATCGCAACACCAGCTGGGGCGGTGATGCCAAATCCAGAGCCAGTGGTGGTCTCGTCGGAACTGTGCATAACAACAAACTTGTAGTAGTACTTAGTGTTTGCGGCTAGTGCAAATGACATATTTGTCACGTCTACTGGCGTTGTCTGATCAGTTACTGTGGCGATTTGGGCAGTAACTGATACTGGTAGCGGTGTAATACAATCTTTCCATTCACCAGCTTCGTAGCAACGGAATTTCGCAGCGTCGCTATTATAGTACATTGCGCCATTAGTGCCAGTTGGATCGCCTTTGGTCGTCTTGGTATCGAGAACAAGTAGAGTGCCAATGTCGTCACTTGTTCCAATGGCGATTCGGTTGTTTAGTGCATCGACTGACAGCAGTGAAGTGTTGTCGGCTTTTTGGACGTTAAAGGTGTTGGTCGTGTCGGTTGAGCCACTCTTGATGGTGGTGTCGCCATTAACGGTTAGTGTCTTATCTTCACTGATTGTGGTATTTTGACCCAACTCAATACTCGACGCATTAGCTTTACCGATTGTCAGGCCCGAGTTTGTTGATGTGTCAATTCCGCCGGCCTGAAGCTCGCCTTCTATCTGGGTTGTTGAGCCGCTGTTGCCGATTGTGACCTTGCCGGCATTGACTGATCCGAGGAGTATGTCTCCTCCAGTTTCACCCTGGCCGGCGTCAATGTTTACATCACCGCCCTTGCCAGCCACACCGTTTGCGTTGCCACCCTGTAATACTAGGGCACCACCATTATTGTTGGCGCTACTTCCAGCTGAAATTGCAAGATTTTGGCCAACTCCGCTGGATACTGTGCCAACGCTAATTGACTGGTTGATGTTTGATCCGAGAGTAATGCTACCGGTACTGCCTATAGAGAAAATATCAACACCAGAGGACTGGAGTTGAATTAAATTGCCGCTGCCAATTTTGTTTATGTGGATGCTAGACAGGGAAGAGTTGTCTATCTGCGCACCTTGACCTAGTTGTACTAGCTGGTTTGATGTCTTGCCGCCAACAGCGCCAGAGTTCATTGAGTATGGACTTGCGGTTAGTTCAATCCTTGGCGACATTTCGCCGTCCCATGGGACTAGCCCTAGGTTGCTTTGCTGAGCTGTGCCGCCAATATTCATCGTTAGCCATAGGTTGTCTTGCCAGTTGACGGTCTGACCAAAGGCAGTTCGTGAGCCTAGTTTGACACTGAAGTGACCGTTGATTACTCTGACGCGGTAGTCCTCGCCAGCAGTGGCCCCATTTTCGTCGTAGTAATTTTCTGACCAAATAGCAG